>CANJSS010000033.1 GCA_947476955.1 Flavobacteriales bacterium | reverse complement strand
CTGCTTCCGGCAGTTATATCATTACGTTTACAGATAATGTTTGTAATAATTCTGTTTCCTCAAATTTGGCGCAGATTCAACCACCTTCTATATTCTCAGATACAATTGGGTGTAATCACTTTTACCAAATAAATAATACGTTTGCGTTTGATGGTGGTAGTTGGTTTGTTGCGGATACGGCAATTCATTTTGTTCCTTCTGAGTTTGAATTAAATCCCTTGATTTATACTTCTACTCCCGGAACTTACACCTTGACATTCACAGATAATTACTGTAATCTGTCTGTTTCTGCGGATGTATATTTCCCACCGTATGCATATACACAAGTTTTGGATACCCTAATATGCATTGGTTCAACGTATACAATTTATGCTTTGGAAAATCCAACTGTTAACAATTTTGTTTGGAACAATGGTGCAACAGGTCCTGTTATTACTGTTACCCAGCCTGGAGATTATTCAGTTACGGCTTCCAATATTTGCCATTCGTATACGGATGTTGCGACTATTGGAATTAAAGAATGCGATATTGATGCCCCAAATATTATTGTGCTTTCTTCTACAGTTGGAAATAATATCTTTTATGTTCAATACACAGGTGTTGCTCAGTTTGAGTGTACTATTTTAAACCGATGGGGAAATAAAATCTACCAATATGGTGATCCAGCCGGTGGTTGGGATGGCAGAACATTTGGTGGAACTTTGGTAGAGGAAGGAACTTATTTCTATATCATTAAAGCTACTTTTGAAGGTGGAAGTGAAACTACTAAACAAGGTTTTGTTCAAGTAAAATACTAACGATCTATATTTAAATAGTTAAAAGCGATTCCTTTGAATCGCTTTTTTTTTGACGTATTAGTTGGCTCATACGAGGAAAGTTTTCACTTCTTATGGGAATAGTAGTTATTTTTACAAAAAAGGATTCTTATGGTTACAGTTGGTGTGAATGGATTTGGACGAATAGGTCGTTATTTAACGCGATTGACATTGGATTGTTCGGATGTAAACGTGGCTGTCGTGAATGATTTAGCCGATATACAAACCTTGGCTCATTTGTTAAAATACGATAGTGTTCACCGGGGTTTAAAACATAAATTCAGTATTGAAGGTGAAAAGTTACTATTTGAAAATGGCAAAGAAATTCACTTTTTAAAAGAACGTAATCCGGAGGAAATCCAATGGGGTAAATTTGGAGTAGATATCGTTTTAGAATCAACGGGTTTGTTTCTAACAAAAGAAGATGCTTCGAAGCATTTTAAGGGTGGAGCAAAAAAAGTTATTATTTCTGCTCCTGCAAAAAGTGAGGAAATTAAAACGATTGTACTTGGTGTAAACGATTCATTTTTGGAATCAACGGATACACTAATTTCCAACGCATCATGCACAACCAATAATGCTGCGCCAATGTTAATGGTGATGCGGGAATTGTGTAAAATTGAAAGTGCGTATATCACAACTATTCACAGTTATACATCCGACCAACGATTGCACGATGCTCCGCACAAGGATCTGCGTCGTGCGCGCGCTGCCGCAGAATCTATTGTTCCAACGACTACTGGAGCTGCAAAGGCAATTACGAAAATCTTCCCTGAATTAGAAGGGAGAATTGGTGGCTGTGGCGTTCGTGTTCCCGTGCCCGATGGTTCCTTTACGGATTTGACTATGGTAGTTCAGAATCCACCTTCTCGGGAAGTTATAAACGCTGCAATGAAAGTTGCATCTGAAACATATTTGAAAGGAATACTTGCTTACACGGAAGATCCAATTGTTTCTGTAGATGTTATTGGAAACACTAATAGTTGTTTGTTTGATGCAGAATTGACAAGCGTTGTTAATAATATGGTTAAAGTTGTTGGATGGTATGACAACGAAGCTGGCTATTCCAATCGATTACTGGATTTAATGCGCAGAATGTAAGATTACAATTTGAAATTAGCTTCTAGGTGCAATACTATTTTTTTCGAAGCACCCGTATTTTGAATTACCAAATCTGCAGTTCTAGCTGAAATTTCAACAAGATCTTGTTCAATTGCTGTAGTTGTACTTTCAAATTCTTCGGAAGTGCTAATGGTGAAACCTATTTTATTTTCAATAAACTGCTTTGCTTCAGGGAATTTTTTAAATTTAGGACCAAACAACACAGGTAAACCAAATACGCTAGGTTCTAAAATGTTGTGTAGTTTTCCTGTAAATCCTCCTCCAATGTATGCAATTTTACCGTAGGAATAAGCACTTGCTAAATGACCGATTGTATTCAATAGTAATACCTGATTATTTTTTCCGTCCGTATAGCGTGAAGTTCTTCCATAAAGTATTTTTTCAATGGATACAATGTGTTTTTCATCAATTGCATGCGGGGCGAGAATAAATTTTTGTTTCGGATTTTTTAAAATGAATGGAGCGAGTAAAATTTCATCCTTTGGCCAAGTACTGCCTAGAATAATAGCTTTTTCCCCCATTAAAAAATTTGAAATTCTTTCGTTTTTTTCGAGTAAAAGTTTGTTCTCAATTACCCTGTCGTAGCGCGTATCACCAACACAAATAAAATTGCGGATTCCAATACTAGTTAAAAGGATATTAGATGCTTCGTCCTGCGTGTAAAAGAAATCGATTGCGTGCAACGTTTTCCTGAAAAATGAACCATACCAACTGAAAAACCGCTGATTTTCTCGGAATAAACAAGAAAGTGAAAACACTTGAATGTGTTGTTTTTTAGCTTCAAAAATATAATTCGACCAAAATTCATACTTCACAAAAAATGCTTTTTCGGGATGAAAATGTTGGATAAATCGTCTCGCATTTTTAGGTGTGTCAATTGGGAGGTAAATTGCCAAATCAACGCTATTTTTTCGTTTTTGATAATGTTCCATCCCAGAAGGTGAGAAAAAGGTGACCAATAAATAACAATTGGCATGTTTCTCTTTTAGAAGATTCATTAGGGGAAGTGCCATGTCAAATTCACCCAAGGAAGCACAGTGAAACCAAATAACATTTGACGCCTCGATTTCTGGCAATTTTTCGAAATAATTTGCTCGCCCTACAACCCATTTTTTGGCCTTTGGATGAAATAGCGAAGCAACACGCAACGCACACCCATAAATTAAAACAGCGATATTATAAAGTAAATGCATCAATCGAAGTAAAAATCTTTTGGTTTGCGCTTGTAAAAAGGAATAAACCATCCTACACGAAAACCAGCTTGAAAATCCATTCTTATGTTCGTTGGAACAACAAGATCGGGCTGATCAAAGAAAATAGTTCGTTTGTTTTTAGTAAATCCTTGCTGCGCATAAAATCCACCATAAAAGTTATAATAACCGCCATTTGACATGAAGGAATACCCCACAAATTGATGCAGATTTGGTCCGGCTGCCAATCGGTCATATCCTTTCCGATAGTCCAATTCCAATTGAGGAATGACTTGGTCTTGCGTTTCAATCCGCATGTGGTGTAACAAATATCCAGCTCCTAAATGCACAAGAATTCCGGAATTTTCATTTGGACTTAGCACCGGGAATAGTTTTCCAACGGCAAAATTAACGTTTACACCTCTCGAATAAACTAGAACCTTAGCAATGTCTCCATTTTCATCTGTAATATTCCCATAGGAATCCAACAAATGATCGAAAAGTCCTGTAACCTTTATTTTATTACCAAAAATAAAATTTGCGTCCATTCCCCAAAACCAGTTACGATTGGTTTTGTATCCTGCCATAATGCCAATGTGGTTCAAAAATCCATAGCGATCAGCCAAATCTCCATACGAGCGGTTTGCTCCATAATGCAGACCAATTAGGGGTGTGCCAATTATTGAATCTTTGACATTTCTCTGTGCAAGCGTGGAAAAACCGATTAGGCCAATGATTATAGAATTTATCCAATTTTTCATAGGTCAAATTTAAGTGCAATTTCTTTGCTTTTCTATTAAAAAAATATAAAAAGTATTTAAATATATACTTTTCTGGCAATAAATAGATATAACGGATTAATTGCAGTATTGTGCCCATAGAAATCGAACATCATTAATCAATTTTAGCGCATTAAACACGTTTTTTGATTTGGTAATTTCTTAATTCTACATAGTATAAAGCAAAAGAATTGTAATTTTTATAAATGTTTATTGATGGTATTTTTTACCTTTATTTCAAGCGTTTCAAAAATAGTATATTTCATTGTCAATTGTCTTTTGTTCATTACCTTTGCAGCTATTAATTGCTAATTCCATTCTCAAGATGAAAAAAATTCAAATGGTCGACTTAGTGTCGCAATATCAAAAAATCAAGCCAGCAATTGATTCGGCTATTATGAATGTCATCGAAAATGCCCAGTTTATTAATGGTCCAGAAGTAGTTGGATTCCAAAAAGAACTAGAGGAATACCTTGGTGTAAAGCATGTTATTCCTTGTGCGAATGGAACCGATGCATTGCAAATTGCTCTAATGGCTTTGGGATTAAAACCAGGAGATGAGGTTATTACACCATCTTTTACATATATAGCTACAACAGAAGTAATGGCGTTACTTGGTTTAAAACCAATATTTGTTGAAGTAGATAAGGATACGTTTTGCATGAATCCAGCAGCAATTGAAGCTGCGATTACATCCAAAACTAAAGCACTTGTGCCTGTTCATTTATATGGACAAGCAGCGAATATGGATGCCATAATGGAGATTTCTAAAAAACACAACTTATTTGTGGTCGAAGATAATGCGCAAGCAATTGGAAGTGATTATTACCATTCGGATGGCAGTGTTTCTAAAACAGGTACAATTGGAGATATTGGTTGTACTTCCTTTTTTCCTTCTAAAAATTTAGGATGCTATGGAGATGGAGGAGCAATTTGCACCAATAACGATGCGTTGGCAGCAACCATGCGAATGGTTGCAAATCATGGACAGAGCGAACGCTATTACCACGATATTGTTGGATGCAATTCCCGACTTGATAGTATTCAAGCAGCAGTTTTGCGCATAAAATTGAGAGAATTGGATGGTTACATTCTTGCACGTCGTAAAGTTGCCGACCATTACGATGCTTTTTTTGCACAATTCCCAGGTATTAAAACACCTGTTAGAGGGAAAGAATCTAAGCATGTTTTTCACCAATATACGTTAACACTAAATGAAATTGACCGCGATGCTTTGAATGCTTTTTTAGCAACAAAAGATGTTCCTTCGATGATTTATTATCCTGTCCCGGCGCATAGACAAAAAATGTTTGCCTCATTTGGAAGCAGTGATACAGTACTTCCAGTTACGGATTGGTTGACAGAACGTGTAATCTCTTTGCCTATTCACACGGAAATGGAACAAGAACAATTGGATTATATTTGCAGTGCAGCAGCAGAATTCATTTCCAATAACCACTCAAATTAAATAATCACTTTATATGAAACGAATTACGGTAGTAGGCACAGGATATGTAGGTTTGGTTACAGGAACATGTTTTGCAGAGACTGGAAATCAGGTTGTTTGTGTTGATATTGATGCCGCGAAGGTGGAACGGATGCGCAATGGAGAAATCCCAATCTATGAGCCACATTTGGATATTTTATTTGAAAGAAATATTCAAGCGAATCGCTTAACTTTTACTACAGATTTGGCAGAAGGAATAAAAGGTGCTGAAATTATTTTCCTTGCCTTGCCAACTCCACCAGGAGAAGATGGATCTGCGGATCTTTCCTACATTCTTGGCGTTGCAGATCAATTAGGAAATTTATTGGAAGATTATAAAGTAATTGTTGATAAGAGCACTGTGCCAGTCGGAACTGCAGATAAGGTACAAACGGCGATTGCAAAAAATGCGCGGGTTCAATTTGATGTTGTATCCAATCCAGAGTTTTTGAGAGAAGGTTTTGCGGTGGATGATTTCATGAAACCAGATCGCGTTGTCATTGGAACATCCTCTATACGCGCTCAAAAAATCATGGAACAATTGTATAAGCCATTTGTGAGACAAGGAAATCCAATACTTTTTATGGATGAGAAATCTGCAGAATTGACTAAATATGCCGCAAATTCTTTTTTGGCGACTAAAATAACATTCATGAATGAAATCGCAAACTTTTGCGAAATTGTTGGTGCAGATGTAGATAAAGTTAGAATTGGCATTGGTTCGGATGATCGCATCGGAAAAAGATTTCTATTTCCAGGGATTGGGTATGGTGGATCTTGTTTTCCTAAAGATGTACATGCATTAGTAAACTCTGGAGACGAACATTCATTTTCTTTTGAAATTTTAAAAGCAGTAATGGCCGTGAATGAAAATCAAAAGACAATTTTAATGCCCAAAATAAAAAACTATTTTCGTGGGGATTTGAAAGGGAAAAAAATTGCGGTTTGGGGCTTAGCCTTCAAACCGGATACGGATGATATTCGCGAAGCTCCAGCATTATATATGATTGATGAACTTACGAAAGCAGGAGCAACTGTATCTGCATACGATCCAGAGGCAATGAAAAATGTTTCGCAGCTGATTGGCGACAAAATAGAATATACTGAAAATGAATACGACGCATTGAAAGAGGCAGATGCGCTACTTATTTGTACAGAATGGGGGATTTTTAGAAATCCTGATTTTGATAGAATTGCATCACTACTAAAAGACAAAGTAATATTTGATGGTCGTAATTTATTTGAAGCAGAAGAGATGAATGAAAAAGGATTTTACTATAATTCTATCGGACGCAAAATAGTAGGGTAGAATAAAGGATCAAATGGAATTGAATACAAAAAACAGAAGTTAATCCATAGGCACATGAATAGACGCAAGCGAATACTAATTACTGGAGCGGCGGGTTTTTTAGGCTCTCACCTTTGCGACCGTTTTATACAAGAAGATTACCATGTTATTGCGATGGATAATTTAATTACGGGAAGAATAAAAAATATCGAGCACTTATTCAAGTTGGAGAATTTTGAGTTCTATAACCACGATGTTTCCAAGTTTATTCATATTCCAGGTGAGTTAGATTATATTTTACATTTTGCTTCTCCGGCAAGTCCAATAGATTATTTGAAAATCCCCATTCAAACACTTAAAGTTGGATCGTTGGGAATTCATAATTGTTTAGGATTGGCAAAAGCGAAAGGCGCTAGAGTTTTAATTGCTTCCACTTCGGAAGTTTATGGCGATCCAACAGTTCATCCGCAGACGGAAGATTATTGGGGAAATGTAAATCCTGTCGGACCACGTGGCGTCTACGATGAAGCAAAACGTTTTCAGGAGGCAATCACAATGGCATACCATAATTTTCATGGAATTGAAACGCGAATTATACGAATTTTCAACACCTATGGTCCAAGGATGCGATTGAATGATGGCCGCGTATTACCAGCATTTATTGGTCAAGCATTAAGAGGAGAAGATTTGACAATTTTTGGTGACGGATCACAAACACGATCGTTTTGTTACGTAGATGACTTGGTAGAAGGTATCGTTCGTTTATTGCATAGTGATTATCCTTATCCGGTTAATGTTGGAAATCCGTCCGAAATTTCTATAAGCGATTTTGCAGAGGAAATAATTAAATTAACCGGCACGGATCAAAAAGTGATTTATAAAGATCTTCCAGTGGATGATCCAAAACAGCGCCAGCCGGATATTACGAGAGCGCAGGCTTTATTAGGTTGGGAACCAAAGGTAGATCGAGCGGAAGGTTTAAAAATAACATACGATTATTTTAGAAGTTTGTCGCAGGAGGAATTGATGCAAACAGATCATAATGATTTTGATAAATATATAATTCGATAATGGAATACTTTTCCCACGAAACAGCTGTAATAGATGCTGGTTGTTCAATTGGTGCAGAAACAAAAATATGGCATTTTTCACATATTATGTCCGATTGCACTATAGGTGAGGGATGCAACATTGGACAGAATGTAGTTGTTTCTCCAGGAGTAATTCTCGGAAAAAATGTAAAGATCCAAAACAATGTATCTCTCTACACTGGTGTTGAATGTGAAGACGATGTTTTTCTGGGCCCTTCCATGGTTTTCACAAATGTAACGAATCCAAGAAGTGGTGTAAATAGAAGAGATCAATATGCAAAGACAATAGTGCGCAAAGGTGCAAGTATTGGCGCCAATGCAACAATTGTTTGCGGGCACGATATTGGAGAATATGCCTTTGTTGGTGCTGGTGCCGTTGTAACTAAAACGGTTTTACCGTTTGCATTAGTTGTAGGAAATCCAGCGCGTCAAATTGGATGGATAAGTAAATTTGGTCACCGTTTGGAGTTTGATTTAAATGGAGTGGCAGTTTGCCAGGAAGGTGGCGAGGCGTATAAATTGGAAAATGGTTTGGTCTTTGTGCTATAATTGAGCTTTTTATCTCAACTTTGTAGCACAGAAAACCAATAGTATTAAAAAATAAAAATATGATCAAAGCAGATCAAAAAATAAAATTTGCAGTTGTAGGAGCTGGACACATTGGAAAACGCCATGCTGAAATGATTAGACGCGATGAAGAAGGCGAATTGGTGGCTTTTGTAGATGTTCGATCAGTAGAGGAATGCAATGCAGTTGATTTTGGCGTACCATTCTTTTCCACTATGGAGGATTTATTTGCAGCAGGATTGGAA
This sequence comes from Flavobacteriales bacterium, assembly GCA_947476955.1. Classification (GTDB taxonomy): domain Bacteria; phylum Bacteroidota; class Bacteroidia; order Flavobacteriales_D; family Crocinitomicaceae; genus M0103. Next base: position 17,416 of record CANJSS010000033.1, on the reverse strand, counting down.
ATCGATGTTGTAAATATTTGCACACCAAATGGCCTTCATGCCGCACAAAGTTTGACCGCATTGGAGGAAAAAAAGCACGTTGTGTGCGAAAAACCAATGGGCTTAACAAAAGAAGGCTGCGAGAAGGTTATATTTAAATCTTTGCAGGTTTCTCGTCAAGTTTTTTGTGTTATGCAAAACCGTTATTCTCCGCCTTCTGAATGGATTAAATCCGTTGTTGAAGATGGAATATTGGGTAAAATATACATGGTACAATTGAACTGCTATTGGAATAGAGATGACAGGTATTATAAAAAAGATGGCTGGAAGGGAACCAAAGATTTAGATGGCGGAACGTTATTTACGCAATTCTCCCATTTTATTGATATTATGTACTGGTTATTTGGTGATATTGATAATATTCAGGGAAAATTTGCTGACTTTAACCACCAGGAAACAACCGCTTTTGAAGATTCTGGATTTGTAAGTTTTGACTTCATCGATGGCGGGATGGGATCTATCAATTATTCTACATCTGTTGCCAATCAAAATCTCGAAAGTTCCATTACGATAATTGGAGAAAAGGGAAGTGTTAAAATTGGTGGACAATATATGAATGAAGTAGAAGTTTGTTCAATTGAAAATTATACAATGCCCGAATTGGCAGAAACCAATCCTGGAAACGATTATGGCGCATACAAAGGTTCCGCTGCGAACCATAATTATGTTATCCGAAATGTAATTGACACATTAAAAGGAAGAACTTCGGCAACTACAAATGCATTGGAAGGTTTAAAGGTTGTTGAGATTATTGAAAGAATTTATAAAGTTAGAAATGAACAAAACAATGTATACTAAATTAATAGAGAAAGAAGCCACTCTTGCAGTAATCGGATTAGGGTATGTAGGCTTACCAATTGCCCTTGAATTTGCAAGAAAAATTAAAGTTGTTGGTTTTGATATAAACCAGGAACGGATCCATCTAATGAAGGAACATATCGATCCAAGTAATGAATTGGTAGCTAGTGATTTTGAAGGTTGCGATATAACTTTTACAGCAAATTTAGATGATTTAAAAGCTGTAAATTTCTTTATTGTTGCAGTTCCAACACCTATAGATGGTGCGAACTTGCCAAATCTTCGACCATTGCTTGGTGCTACTAGTACCGTTGGAAAAGTGCTGAAAAAAGGAGATTACGTTGTCTTTGAATCAACAGTTTACCCCGGTTGTACGGAAGAAGATTGTATTCCAGTTTTGGAACAAGAATCTGGATTGAAATTCAAAGAGGATTTTAAAGTTGGTTATTCTCCGGAGAGAATTAATCCAGGAGATAAGGAACATACATTGCAGAATGTTGTAAAAGTTGTGTCTGGCTGTTGCGAGGAATCTTTGGATGTAATCGCTAAAACATACGAATTAGTAGTTGGTGCGGGCGTGCACAGAGCTACAACTATTAAAGTGGCTGAAGCAGCAAAAATTATTGAAAATACCCAGCGCGATTTAAATATTGCTCTGATGAATGAATTATCTATTATATTCAATAAGTTGAAAATCAATACGTTTGACGTGTTAGAGGCGGCAGGGACAAAATGGAATTTTTTGAAGTTTTCTCCTGGTTTGGTCGGCGGACATTGCATTGGTGTTGATCCATATTATTTAACACATAAAGCGCAACTTGCAGGTTACCATTCTAAAGTGATTACCAGCGGACGCTATGTTAATGATTCCATGGGAGGTTATATCGCAAAACAAACCGTTAAAAAAATAATTGCACAAGGAAAACATATCCAAGATGCAAAAGTTTTAGTTATGGGCGCAACGTTTAAAGAAGATGTAAGTGATATCCGAAATTCAAAAGTAATCGATGTGGTGAATGAGTTGAAATCCTTTCAAGTACATGTAGATTTGGTTGATCCGCACGCTTCCTCAGAAGAAATGGTTCACGAATATGGAATTGGATTGAATGAATTACCAGGAAACGATTACGATGCAATAATTGTTGCAGTAAACCATAAGGAATACAAGAATTATTCTGAAGCTGATTTTAAGCATTTATTGAAGGATGGACAAGGTGTTTTTATTGATATAAAAGGAATCTTCAAGGGAGCAATTAATGAATTGGAGTATTGGTCATTGTAATACAATTGTATTTCAATACAATATCTATAGGATATTAAAAATTAACCCTTTTACGATTAAAATTAAGCTGTAAACAAAATTTAAATTTGCGATGGAATTTAAAAAACGCATATTAGTGACAGGTGGAGCTGGATTTATCGGTTCCCATCTCGTTCGTTTATTTGTGAATAAATACCCGGATTATCAAATAATTAATTTCGATAAATTAACCTATGCTGGCAATTTGGAGAATTTGCGCGATGTAGAAAATGCGCCTAATTATGTTTTTGTGAAGGGAGATATTGTTTCCATTTCGGATGTGCAAGCTGCATTTGAAACGCATGGAATAACCGATGTGATTCATTTGGCGGCTGAATCTCATGTGGACCGTTCGATTGAAGGACCGATGGATTTCGTTCTTACAAATGTTGTGGGAACTGTCAATTTACTCCAAACTTCCAAGGATTTTTGGAAAGGCAGTGATCATGTTTTTCACCATGTTTCGACAGATGAGGTGTATGGAAGTTTAGGCGTCGAGGGATTTTTCACAGAGAAAACACCATTTGACCCAAGAAGCCCTTACTCTGCTTCAAAAGCTTCGTCCGATCATTTTGTTTCCGCATTTTTTCATACTTACGGTCTCCCAATCAAAATGTCTAATTGCTCCAATAATTATGGAAGCCACCATTTTCCTGAAAAATTAATTCCTTTAATGATTCTTAATATTCAAAATAATAAACCACTACCTGTTTATGGCAAAGGTGAGAATATAAGAGATTGGTTATGGGTAGAAGACCATGTTCGGGCAATTGATGTGATTTTTCACACGGGTAAAATTGGTGAATCTTATACTATTGGAGGCCTAAATGAATGGACTAACATCGATTTGGTGCATTTTTTATGCCGCATGATGGATGAGAAATTAGGAAGAGAAATTGGAACTTCTGAAAAATTAATAACCTATGTTACGGACAGAAAAGGCCATGATTTGAGGTATGCAATTGATGCTTCAAAGTTAGAAAATGAATTGGGGTGGAAGCCATCTATTGCATTTGATGAAGGATTGAACCGAACAGTGGATTGGTATCTTGCCAATCAAGAGTGGATAGAAAAAGTAACAAGTGGAGCATACCAAAAGTATTATTCGAACATGTATTCAGATCGTTAATTAAATTTTCATGAATCTTTTTTTTCGTCTTCTTGGTAAAAAACAAGTTAAACCACCTTTCGATTTATCGAATTTGTTAAATGACATGCACAGCCATTTAATTCCTGGAATTGACGATGGCTCAAAAACGATGGACGAAACAATTGCAATGTTATGTAAATTCGAAAATTTAGGATACAAGAAAGTCATCACAACGCCACATATAATGAATGAAGTGTATGACAACACGGAGGAAATTATTTTACAAGGTTTGGCGGCAGTGCAACTCGAAGCGAAGAATCTTGGTCTGAAAATCGAAATTCAGGCTGCGGCAGAATATTATTTTGATGAAATTTTAATTGATAAAATCAAAAATAACAACGTTTTATCCTTCGGTGATCGATATGTCTTGATTGAATTTTCTTTTCAGTCGCCTCCAGTTTTTGAAAGCCAATTGTTTTTTGAAATGCAAATGGCAGAATATAAGCCGGTCTTAGCGCATTTTGAGCGTTATTCCTACTACCACGATTCATTGGATAAAGCAATAGAATTGCGCAGTAAAGGAGTAAATATCCAAGTAAATCTTAATTCGTTGTCCGGATACTATGGTCCGAAAGTGAGAAAACAGGCAGAACGGCTTATTGATGCTAATTTAGTCGATTTTGTAGGTTCAGACTGCCATAGAATTGAACATTTAATGCACTTGGAAGAAAATTTATCACTTCGATATTTCCATGCTTTATCCAAGTTAAATTTGAAAAACAAATATCTATAACGAAAGTCAAAATCTTAAAGCACTTATTTTTAATCAAAATAGTTTCTTTTTTGGAAATGAACTTGTAATTTATGTTTTAGGCAGAATTAAACTTACCATGGTAAATAAAATACTGTATATTTGAAATAAAATTCAAAACAATGGAACAAATAAATATCCTTTCTTTCATCGCTTTAGGAATTGCATCTTTCTTGTTCTCGCCTTTAAAAAAGGAATCACTTAAGGATGTCGTAAGCTATTTACTCGCAATTACTGTTTCCTTATTGGTAACTTCCAAAATTGTTAGCGAGGATGGAATAGAGCAAGTAAGCTATGCCATAATCCTATTTCTATCCTTGAATTTTGTTCTTTCCCGCTTAAAGTCAATCCAAGAAATAAAATTTTCTTGGATAATTCCGATCCTTTTATCTGTTGGTTCTTTTGCTTTTATTTCGACTAACTATTCATTCAACGGATATGATTTTACTATTAATAGCATCCCACTTCTGGTACTTCCAATAATTGGTATACTTATTATTCCATTAGCACGGTTGAAAAGCAGATTGCTGAGTTCATGGATTGGTCTAACAAATACGAACGAACTAGAGCAAGTTTTCGTTGTGTTTTTTGTTGGATTTAGTGCATTTATTGGTTCTTTTTTCGCATCAGATTTTGGTATTTTATGTGTTGCTTTAGGATTTTTAGCGCATTCTTTTTATCGAAACGATAGATTCAAGAATGTCGGAACTGCATTATTACTGCTCTCGTTAAATCATTTTTTCGCCTCTCTCACTGATTTGGAAACGGTAGAATTAACATTGGGAAAAACCATGGAAGGAATTTTCTTTGGCGCATTTGCTGTTTTGTTTCTGCATGTTTTGTCGACTTCTAAAAAGCATTTAATGGTAGTGCTATTTCTTGGTCTATTTTTAGTTTTATCCGTTTTATTCGGGATTTTACTTTTGTTTACTCAGAAATCTGATCTTGGCGGAATGGATGCGTTTATTGGTGTTTTCGTCGGTATTTCAATTGCTATAACATTGATTCCAACATTTCTTTTTGCGGAAACCCTAGCAGCATTTGTCATCGGAGGTGGTTTGTTTTTTGGACCGATGCTGATCAATCAGGAAGAAAAAGAAGCTTTAAATTTAAGTGTTTCTTCCTCGAAAGAAATCGTTACAGAGAATAAAATTCCAGCAATTAGTCCTTTTGAATTGAAAGGAGTTTCCTTAGATAGTATTATCGGATTGTATCAAATTGATCCAGCTACTGCAAAAGTAATTTTTCAACTAGGACCAAAAGGAGGAATAACGAAAGGAGCATTTAAGTCCTTTTCTGGCGATATTAATATTACATCAACTATTCAAAATTCTACTTTTTCCATCCAATTGCCTTTGTCACAACTGACAACTTTCAACAAATATAGGGACGAATCGCTTCTTGCTCCTGAATATTTTGGAGCAGATAAATTTCCTCAGATGACCTATAAATCAGAAAGTATTTCAATTACAGATGATGGCTACGAATTGAAAGGCAAATTCACCATGCTTGGCATCTCAAAAGATTTGCCAATTCAATTAAAATATATTGGAAAGCAGGAATCAAATGGTAGAAAAGTCCCTGTACTTATTGGGAAATCGTCTATTGATCGCACCCAATTTGGCATGAAACCCGACTCAAAAGAAGGAAATGTTGTATCATTTGAGTTTAAAGTTGACTTGATTAAGAACTAAAAGAAGATTTGTAAAGCATCAAAAATAAAGTGCTTTCCCCTGCAATTTTCCATTCTGAAAAAGGAGTGCAGGAAATGGAATTTTCACATAGTTCAACTGCTTAAAAACCGCCTTTAGCCAAGGTTTTTTTGTGGGAATCCGGCTAAAATCAATATCCAAAGATGCTAAAAATTGCCGACTGGAGACATAGGTTACTTGCTTTGTACCAATGGTATGAATATACAACTCTTGGTTGCCTACAAGTTTCGCATCCACGCTGTAACCGAGCGATAAACAAAGCCATTTGGGGAATTTTGTATGTGGGGAAAATAAAAAAGGATTAAAACTCAACCAATAGGTTTGCCCATTGTAATCTTTCAATAATCGCTCTTGAAAATTAGAACCCAAAACAGCTGGACGGATTGCCGCATAATCCGTTGGATGATAGGAAAATTTAGGAAATAATCGTTGTTCTTCCCAAGCAAGTTCCTGTCCTAAAAACAAACCTGCTCCTAAAACATTTGAGGTAAAGTCGTACCAGGAAAATCCCCAGTCTACATTATAAGCATCGAAAATTTCAAGTGTCGTTTGGTAACCAAATCCAATTCCGGCGCCTAAAAAAGCAGCTTTTCGACCGTTGATTCCAGACCAATTATATAAGTCTCCACTCAAACGACTGATGGAATAGGCCGTATAAATATGTCCTAATTTGTCCATTTGAAGCCAGTTGCTTCCGTCATTAAAGGCATGAAATTTAGATTTTTCCTGATTTTTATACCAAACTTCGTGAAGTCCAATCATACTTCCAGCCCAAATACTTCCAAGTCCAATGGAAACAGCAGTAACTCTTTTTGAATGCAACGAATCAGCCGGACAGAATAAATTGCGCTGCGCAGAAACGTGCATCGAAAAAATAAGGGCAACAAAAACGGCTTTTTTCATCAGAAACCGAAAGTAGTTTAATTCAGCGAATTATAAGAAAAGGCGTGTTGAAAAAATAAACTCAAATTGTTAAAATCCCAAACTAATAATAGTACTTTTAAATGCCTCAAAGTGGAATTAGAATTATAAAAAGTCTAAACAACCTATACAATGTCAGCACACTAAAATCAGTCGAAATGAATAAAATTAAAAAAGATTGGAACGATATTAAAATCAACGATAGTTGGGCGATCTTTAAAATAATGTCGGAATTTGTAGAAGGGTATGAACGAATGGCGAGAATCGGCCCTTGTATTTCCGTTTTTGGATCCGCGCGAACGAAACCAGATAGTAAATATTACCAAATTGGGGTTGAAATCGCTGAAAAGCTTGCAGAAGGGGGTTATGGCGTAATTACTGGCGGCGGACCCGGAATAATGGAGGCGGCAAATAAGGGCGCACAGCAGGGAGGTGGAAAATCAGTTGGGTTAAATATTGATCTGCCATTCGAACAGAATCACAATCCATATATTGATGCGGAACATAACTTGGAATTCGATTATTTTTTCGTTCGAAAAGTAATTTTTGTCAAGTATGCACAAGGTTTTGTGATTTTGCCAGGAGGATTTGGAACGCTCGATGAACTGTTTGAGGCAATTACGCTGATGCAAACGAAAAAGATTAACAAAAGACCAATTGTATTGATTGGAAAAGAATATTGGGCTGGTTTGCTCCAGTGGATTGAGGAAGCAATGCTAAATATGGAACACAATGTATCCGCAGGTGATATGAATCTTTTTGTGCTTGTTGATTCGGCCGAGGAAGCCTATCAATACATCGATAACTTTTTTAAAACCCATGCTTTGTCTCCAAATTTTTAAGAAATACGTTTGGTGGCATAGTTAATACCATCCTTTGTATAAAAAGTTTGGCATAATTTCTATATTTGCATAATTGATTCGACTTATGGCATTTTTGAAAAAATTAAAAGCGTTTATTTTTACAAAGTATTTCCTGAAACAATTGGGCTTGGTGATTCTTGCGTATATCTTAATTGTCGGAATTACTATTTTTTATTTAGATAGTTTCACCAACCATGGCCAAAAAATTCAAGTTCCTAACTTAATTGGGAGAAATGTGAGTACGATTCAAACGGAACTTGAAGAGTTGGATCTGCAGTTTGAAGTGCTGGATTCAATTTATGATCCTTCCAAAACAGAAGGAACAATCTTGGATCAAGATCCGGCCGCAACAATTTTCTCAAAAGTGTTCGTGAAGGAAGGACGCGTTGTTCGCGTGCGGGTTTCCAAAAAATCGCGTTTAGTCGAAATGCCAAGCTTAGTAGATAAGTCGCAACGCTTTGCAGAAAGTATATTGAAGAATAGAGGATTGAAATATAAAATCCAATACAAGCCTTCCAACGAAGCAAACGGCGCAGTTTTGGCGCAGTTTTGCAACGGCAGAAACGTAGCTGAAGGAGTTAAAATTGCTATAGGTTCAACAATCACACTTGTTGTTGGTAGAAATGATGTTGGAGAACCAATGGAAATACCAAATTTGTATGGCTTGACAATATATGAAGCAAAAGATCGTTTAGCAACATTGGGTTCTTTTGGATTTTTGCCAGTTTGTGATGCGTGCATTACGCAAGCAGATTCGATGGCTGCTAGAATTAATTCGCAATCACCAGAATATATTGAAGGTATATTAATTCCAGCAGGTTCGACAATTACCGTTTACGCGACAATGAATTTCGTAGACGATGTCCAAGTCCCATGATTCAATAATTAGTGAAAGGATGAAAGCATTTAGTATTTTAATGGCAATTTTTGCTTCTCCCGCATTTTTTTTTTCACAGGGAGAAGAAGCGGGTCCATTAAGTGGAAACCCGGATTTATATAAGGCTAAAACAGCAGTTTTAAATCAAAAAATCAACGCGGGGACATTTGACAGCACCTTCATTTATAAGTCCGACACGCTCAGCCTACCATTCTTCGATGAGTTTTCTAAAAATCATTTCCAAACGTATGCTGCAGATTACTCAGATCCAGGAGTTACTTCGGATAAAAAATATAGAATTCTTGATAATGGTACTTTACTTCCAATTTCGAATACTATATTCTTAACGGAACAGCAAACATTTAGAAGAATTTTCAACTTGGAAACTGCAACATTCCTAGACCAAAATTTCGCTGCTACGCCATATAAAGTTGGGGAACTTTCTGCTTATCCAGTTGTGTATACAACGACGAATTTATTTCCCCCATATTATATATATGATACGATAGGAACACCAGATATTTCAGATACGGTTTGGATTACTAGCCCTGAATTTTTTCAGGATTCTGCAACGCAATTTTTCGCCAATTTAAATAATTCAAACGCTTATTGGCTAGACGATAACGTTTATCACAATTACAGATATGCATTTGAACCAAGGTCTTTGGGAGTTGCGACATTTGATGGACTGAATTCTGACGGATTTCCATATCAGATAGGATCTTTGATAACAAACTATGCAGATTTTTTAACATCCAAACCACTGGATTTACAAGGTTTGGCAGCATCGGATTCGGTTTATTTCAGTTTCCTTTATCAAATTGGAGGCTTTGGTGATATTCCTGAAAGCATGGATTCTTTAGTCCTAGAGTTTTATGCAAAAGATTATGATCAATGGAATAGGGTTTGGAGCGTTTCACCAGCAGGGCTTTCCCCAGAAGATTTCACAGTAGGCCATGTCCGATTAGAAGATCCATTATATTTCAAAAAAGGTTTTCAATTTAGGTTCAAAAATTATGGTTCTTTAGCAGGCAACTTGGATCATTTTCATATAGATTATGTACACTTGCGCAAACTTTCTGGTTACCAAGATACCTTGTTCAAAGACTTTGCATTTGTTTATCCAACGGGAAGTTTACTCGAAACTTACACTTCTGTTCCTTGGGATCATTTTGTAAATAATCCGATAGACAAAATGAATCAAGCAGCTAAAATTGTTTTGCACAATGGAAGTAATTTACCCGAAAACAATCAAGATGGAGAAGTGAAAATAAGTTTTTCGGGAACAACTGAAGGAACATTTTTATTGAATGGTCAAGTGTTGTCTGGTAATAATATTAACTATGGACCGCAAACGACTTATTCTTCCTTCCATGATTTATCTGGCGGATACGTTTACGATATTTCAAAGTTCGGAAACGATCAAACATTTGATATTTTAACTACCGCTTCAGCTCAATTCCCAAATTTCGCAGGTAATGATTCTACGTTTAGCCATCAATATTTCTCCAATTATTACAGTTACGACGATGGAAGTGCTGAAAAAGCCTATGGTCCAACATCCACTCAAGCAAGATTAGCAGTGAAATATACCGCATACGAAGCCGATTCGCTGATTGGATTATTAATGCATTTTGCACCAACAGTTAACGACGTTTCCGATAAATTATTTCTACTTACAGTTTGGGCAGACAATGGTGGTTTGCCAGGTGAAGTGCTATACGAAGACAACGTTTTCTTCCCAAGAAATCCAATTTATGGATCACAACGCAATGAATTTATTCCATATTATTTTGAAGACACCATGAAAGTTGCTTGTGGAAATACGTTTTTTGTAGGATGGAGACAATTCGACGCCGAGCGTTTAAATATTGGTTTAGATTTAAATCTCGATAATTCCGATAAAACATATTACAGTATAAACAATGGCGTTACTTGGAATCAATCGGCTATTTCAGGCTCTGTTATGATTCGTCCAATCGTTTCCACAAATTTGGATGTTTCTTTGAATACAGCTGAATTATCGAATACCGTTTCGGCACATTTATTTCCAAACCCAACGGCAGATAATGTAACAATTAGAATGGTCAATGGAAAGTATGCCGGAGTCGAAGTTTTGAATATGCTAGGAGAAAAAATACTCAGTTCAATGGAAGAAACAATTTCATTGCTAAATTTTCCAAATGGGATGTATTTTTTTAAAATAATTGGAGCAGAACAAGTCTATAAAATTGTTAAGAATTAATGAACGAAGCAAATGACGAAGTTGAAAATGAAGAAGAAGAACTCTATGAACATTTTCGATTTAAATCTGATCCAGGACAAGAAATTATAAGAATAGATAAGTTTTTACTGGATCGACTGCCTGGAACTTCTAGAAACAAAATTCAAGTTGCTGCCAAAAACGGAAATATTTTAGTCGGAGGAAAAGCAGTAAAACAAAATTACAAGATCAAGCCTCACGATGAAGTAACGGTTGTTTTTCCCTATCCAGTTCGTGAAATCGAATTAATTGCGCAAGATATTCCACTTGAAATTGCGTATGAAGATGCCTCATTAGTCATTGTAAATAAACCTTCTAACATGGTTGTTCACCCAGGTTATGGCAATTATACAGGAACGATGGTAAATGCATTGGTTTTCCATTTTGACAACCTTCCCTCGCGCATTGAAGACTATTTTGGCCGGCCAGGTTTAGTGCATCGTTTGGATAAAAATACAACCGGATTGATGGTTGTAGCAAAAACGGAAACAGCTTTGAGTCTTTTGGCTAAACAATTTTATGACAGAACAACGGAACGCCGCTACCATGCTTTGGTTTGGGGAAATGTGAAAGAAGACGGAACTGTTACAGGACATATTGGAAGATCATTGAAAAACAGAAAAGTAATGGCTATTTTTCCAGAAGGTGATCATGGTAAACATGCGGTAACACATTACAGTGTTTTAGAACGTTTTGGTTTGGTAACCTTGGTGGAATGTAGATTGGAAACTGGACGCACTCACCAGATTCGCGCGCACATGAAGCATATTGGGCATCCATTATTCAACGACAATGAATATGGCGGCGACTCAATAGTGCGCGGGACAATTACTTCAAAGTATAAAAAATTCATTCAAAATTGTTTCGATTTGATTCCAGGTCAAGCCCTACATGCAAAAACACTTGGTTTTGAGCATCCAGTTTCAAAGGAATATTTGCGGTTTAATTCTCAATTACCGATAGGATTTGAGACAATTCTTGAAAAATGGCGAAATTATGTGATTCACGAAGAGGAAGATGCGTGAGAATATGAATCACTTAAAGTTTTGTTAATAATTCCATAAAGTTGAAGCTGTATTTTTTGCAAAGTTTCAAGAAGTTTCTTTATTTTTACCAGCCAACAGGAAAGGAGATTAAAGTTTTTTTAATTGGAATAGTTGTTAATTAATAATTATTTGCTTTCTTCGTTACTTTAATATCAATTGAAAAACGATTATATGTACTACAAATTAGTTTTACCTCTTGTTTTTATTAGTCTTTCTTGGCTATCTTTTGCACAAAACAAATATGTTCTGGAAGCAGAAAATTTCTTTGCAAGTGAAAAATATTGTGAAGGAGCTGATAAATGTGCGTTGGCATATACTAAGCTAACTCGAAAAGGTAACCAAGCGAAAATGCAGAAAGCAGGAATGGCTTTTAAGACTGCAGAATGCTACAGGTTTACAGATCGTTTTAGAGATGCAAATGAATGGTATGATCGAGCATTATTATTAGATTACCAAGAAGTTGTTCCAGAATTACATTACTATAACGCAGAAATGCTAAGAATGATGGGCGATTTTGAAAAAGCTCAAAAAAGTTATGAAGCATTCAAAGCATTGGTTCCAAAAGATACCAGAGCAGATGTTGGAATAAAATCGTGTAAGGATTCTAAAAGTTTTGTAGCCAATAAATCGCGACATGTTGTTACGAACCAAACTGCCATAAATAAGAAGGAATTCGATATGTCTCCGATGTTTGCAGATAAAAAGGAAACAAAATTGTATTTCGTTTCTAGTCGCTCGGGAAGTACAGGGAACCAAACAGATCCAATATCTTGTCAAAAATACATGGATATCTGGGTGAGTGAGGTAGATAAAAAAGGAAACTGGGGTGAGCCAAAGTTAGCGGACGTAACTGGCCTTATAAATACAGAAGCACATGAAGGATCTGTAGCCTTTGACGGTAATGGAAAAACAATGTTCTTTACACGTTGTCCAAATGAAAAGAAAATGAATCTTGGTTGTGATATTTGGACAACTGAATTGAAAGGTAAAGATGGTTGGGATGCTCCAGAAAAACTTAACCTTAAATCAAATGATTCTATTTCTCTTGGACATCCTTGTGTCTCTGATGATGGGAATTTCTTGATTTTTGCTTCCGATATGCCAGGTGGTTTTGGTGGCCGTGATTTGTGGTTCACAACGTATGACAAAAAGAATAAAACCTGGAAAGAAGCTAAAAACCTGGGTAGAGAAGTAAATACCCCAGGAAATGAATTGTTCCCAACGTTTGGCAAGGATGGTAGTTTGTATTATGCAACCGACGGAATAATCGGACTTGGTGGTTTGGATATCGTTAAAGCGAAAAAAGTCGGCGATCAAATGAAGTGGGAAAATCCATCCAACCTTGGATTCCCAATAAATTCTGAGAACAACGACTACGGTTTATATGAGTTGTCAGATAAAAAAGGATATTTCACCTCCGAAAGAAAAGACCCAAATGGAAAATTCAACCCAGATATTTACATGTATGAGTTACCTCCAAACCTTTTCGATTTAAAAGTTATTGTTTCTGAACTTGGCGATAAAGCAAAGAAAATTCAAGATGTTAAAGTTGTAGTGAAAGGTTCTGATAATACCACATGGGAAGGCTTTACAAATAAATCAGGATCTGTTTTCTGGGATAAAAAACCCGACAATGTTAGATACGTGAATCAAGAAGTATCGTATTCGATTTCAATTTCCAAAGAAGGTTACCACGAAGACAAAAAAGGATCTAAGTTTACCACTTTAGGATTAAATTATGATCAGAACTTTATCATTGAAATGGCATTGCTACCGAAGAAAATTATCCGATTACCAGAGGTGCGTTACCCATTCAACCAATGGTCACTTTTAGTCGATTCTACAATTAATTCTCCTGATTCACTTTTATTTGTATACAATCTTTTGAACGAATATCCAGGTATGGTTCTAGAGTTAAGTTCACATACCGATTCTCGTGGTAAAGATGAGGCAAACCAGAAATTATCTGAAAATCGTGCTAAAGCATGTTATAAGTATTTAGTTGAAACAAAGGGATTAGATCCAAGAAGAATCAAACCAGTTGGAAAAGGAGAATTAGAGCCAAGAACAATTTGGAAAAAAGGAGATATGTTTTTAGCTACACAACCAAATGATATGAAAGGAGTAGAAACAATTGTTCTAACAGAAGCATATATCAATAGTTTTAGCTCTAATAAAGTAATATTTGATATGCTGCACCAGTATAATAGACGTACAGAAGGTAAAATACTTAGTATGGACTTTAATCCTGCAGCAGCGCCACCAGCAAATCCGGATTATTTGAAATTCGTTAAGTATCCTTAAGAAATAAACTAGAAATAATTGAAAAGCGCTTATTTATTAAGCGCTTTTTTTGTATCTTCATTTACCTAACCAATGCAAATGAAGGAAATATACCTGCACTATTTATGGAAATATAAATTAATACCTTTCCATAAAATGCTACTTACAACTGGCGAAAATTTTAAAATAGTATACCAAGGCGATTATAACGCTTACGAAAGCGGTCCGGATTTTCTTAATGCGAAAGTAGAAATTGATGGTTTACTTTGGGTTGGAAATGTCGAACTGCATGTTCGTTCTAAAGATTGGTTTTTACATAACCACCATATTGATCATGCGTATGATTCGGTTATTTTACATGTTGTATACGAGGAAAACGGGAATGTTTTACTAAATGGTTGTGCTTTACCAACATTAGAATTAAAACCAATAATTGATGTTCACCATTATAATAAATATGTTGGCCTATTCAAAAATAAACATACTATTTTGTGTAGCACCCAAATTCGAAACGTACATCCTATATATCTTATTTCTTTGCAGGAAAAGGCACTTTTTCAGCGTTTGAGTAGAAAAACCGAAAATGTGTTGCTGCTCACAGGTTCAAAAGAGGCTAATCAAGTTCTTTATTTTCTTCTTGCACGAGCTTTTGGCACAAAAATCAACCAATTGCCCTTTGAAGAATTAACGCAGCGCCTTCCACTTTCTCTCTTAAAAAAACAGAACAAACAACATCAGCAAGCACTTGTTCAGTTTACAAGTGGTATGTTTTCTAGTGATTTTTCAAAAACAATAAAATCCATTGCATCAAATGGTATAGTTAAAAAAAGTTCTTGGAAATTCTGTGGCACACGTCCCGGAAATTCTCCAGTAGTGCGTATTCAGCAATTTTCTGCCATTGTTAGAGAATTCGATTTCGAAACAAGTTTTCTGTATCTTTCAAAAGAGCAGCTTTTAGAACATTGGATGCTACTATTAAGTCGAATTGTAGATGTTAAAGGTGAATTTGATAAAGTACCAGATCTTTCTAAATCCTTTAAAGAACAGATAATTATCAATTGCTTTGTACCTTTTCTGTTTTGGTATGGACAAATGAGTTCGGATGAGCAACTTATTGAAAAATCAATGGAAATATTACGTTTATTGCCTCCTGAACAAAACTCAATTTTAGATAAATGGAAGAAGATTGACATTAGCGCAAATAATGCTGCTGAAACGCAAGCTTTTTTGGAGATTTTTAACGAATTTTGTACTAGAAAAAAATGTCTGTCTTGTGATATTGGAATTCAACTGTTAAGTAAATGAGAACAATTCAAAAAATCATATTTTTCTTTGAAATGCGCCCCTTCGGAGTATGCCAATGGTGGGCAAGAAAACTTGGAATAAATACCTCTAAAGTAAGATTAGGATTTATTTACGCCTCCTTCATTACTTTTGGATCACCATTGATTATTTATTTAATAATGGCTTGGATTTTAGAACATAAACATTATTTTAAATTTCAACGGAAAAGAAGAAATTCAATTTGGGAATTGTAGGACCTAGGAGTTGCACAAACACTGTTGGAATTGAACTTGACATTTATATTGATGTTTAAATCAATTGTAAAAATTAATTTATATGAAAATACTTGTTACGGGATCTAACGGATTATTAGGACAAAAAATTATTGCACAAGCCCTAAAACACTCTATTTTATTTTTAGCAACATCTAAAGGAGAAAACAGGAATAGTAGTTGCCCTGAACAAAACTATTGTGCCTTGGATATTACGAATAGATCCGAAGTCATGGAATGTATTAAAGCGTATAATCCAACCCATATAATTCATACAGCAGCAATGACAAATGTTGATCAATGTGAATTAAATCCAGAGGATTGTAGAATGGTTAATACCCTAGCGGTAGAATACCTTTTCTCAGCTGCAAAAGACATCAAAGCGCATTTTCAATTACTTTCCACAGATTTTGTTTTTGATGGTGAAAAAGGAAATTATTCTGAAGAAGATCAGGTAAATCCATTGAGTATCTATGCCGATTCAAAAGTGCAGGCAGAAAAGTTACTTTTAACGGATAATTATACGAATTGGTCGATTGTCAGAACCATAATAGTATACGGAATAGGAGAAAATTTATCGAGAACAAATATTGTTTGTTGGGCAAAAAGCGCGTTGCAAAAAGGCGAAACATTAACCATTGTTGACGATCAATTTCGCTCACCAACTTGGGCAGATGATCTTGCTTGGGCATGTTTAGAAATTGCGCGACGAGAGGAAAGAGGAATTTTTCATATCTCCGGACCCGAAACAATGTCAATCTATGCGCTTGTTCAAAGAATTGCAGAATACTATAATTTACCAATAAATAACTTGAAGAAGTCGAAAAGTTCTGAATTGAAACAACCTGCAAGTAGGCCTCCCAAAACTGGTTTTAATTTAACGAAGGCCAAAAACAGATTAGGATATGCACCTAAAACAATTGAGGAAACACTTGATTTGATTTAATATTCGTAAAAGAAAAAATAGTATATTCGCCCAAACTAAAATAAACGTATGTCTAATACTGAAACTTCCGGCTGGGGATCCCGTGTCGGTTTAATTCTAGCAATGGCGGGTAATGCTGTTGGTTTAGGAAATTTTCTTCGTTTTCCTGCTCAAGCAATCGAAAATGGCGGGGGCGCATTTATCATCCCTTACTTAGTTTGTTTTCTTTTGATGGGTTTACCATTGTTGTTCGTAGAATGGTCAATGGGACGTTACGGCGGTAAATTTAAACAACATAGCACTCCGTTTATTTTTGACTCAATGAGTAAGGCCCCATATTGGAAATACTTTGGTGTTTTCGGGATTTTCACAAATATTGCAGTGGCAGCTTTTTACTGTTATTTAGAATCTTGGGCCTTATCCTGGGCTTATTATTCTGTGGCAGGTACTTTTACTGGAATGTCACTACCAGAGGTTCAGTCTTTCTTTCAAAACTACATTGAGCTTGGCACGAGTCATCCCGTTGTGTTTTGGATAGTATGTTTACTAATTAATACATGGATACTTTCACGCGGTTTAAGCGGAGGTGTTGAAAAAGTCGCTAAAATTGGAATGCCATTACTATTGGTTTTTGGTTTAATTTTAGGTGTAACAGGTGTGACAATGCAAGCAGGCACCGGCGGCTCAGGCCCTATAAATGATGGGCTTGTTGGTTTGAATTATTTATGGAATCCAGATTTTAGTTCCATTTGGAGTTTTGATGTTTGGGTGGCCGCTGCGGGACAAATATTCTTCACCCTTTCATTGGGTATGGGAAGTATACATTGTTATGCTTCTTATTTAAATTCTAAAGAGGATATTGCATTGAATGCAATGAGTGCTGGATGGATGAATGAGTTCGTTGAAGTTGTGCTGGGTTCTATGATTATCAT
>CANJSS010000032.1 GCA_947476955.1 Flavobacteriales bacterium | reverse complement strand
ATTTTAAATTTTCAAAACACTATTTTCAATGAATATCAACAAAATACTTACTTTTATCTGAAGGATAGATTAATCTAAAAACACTTCTTGACCTTTTACAAACCATTGCTATAACTGTCAATTTAATAAAAAACTATTTGACTAGATTCACATGACCCATAACCAATTTTCTTTCGTCATTTTTAGACGTTTTAAATTCAATTTTCCAAGAATAAATGCCATCTTGCACCACAGATTTTTCATTTTTGGAACCATAAGACCCATCCCATCCAATTTCAGCGTCATGCGTTTCAAAGACAAGCTCTCCCCACCGATTATAAATAAACATGGAATAATCGAATGGATCAAAACCAGAAGTGAATATCGGCTGGAACGTTGGATTGAAAAAATCATCATCTGGTGAAAATGAATTGGGAATATAAAATACTAACTCTTCGAATATTTGTATTGTAGCATAGCTCGTATCCACACATCCTCCTTGTGAAAATGCAACCAACATCACAATAAAATTACCTGCCTCCTCTGTTTCATATTCATGCGATGGATTTTCTGCAATGGAAGTACTTGAATTATCCCCGAAATCCCAAAAGTAGCTCGTTGCATTTATTGAAGTGTTGGAGAAATTAACTTCGGGATTTATTTCAGAAATAGAGGATGCTGAAGGAATAAAAGCAGCAACTGGAGATTCATCGACACAAATAAGATCGATTGCAGTATAAGAACTGATGCAGCCATTCGCAGTGGTTGAAGTCAATGTTACATCAAAGCATCCAGATTGATTGAAAGTTGTTGTAACTGTTCCACATCCGGAAAGGGTTGTTCCATTGCTTAATGACCAAATACAGTCCACAGAATTTGGAGTTGTATTCGTGAAATTTACTTCTAATGGCACGCAACCGGACGTTACATCAGGAACAAATGTTGCTACAGGCACCACCAACACATTTATTGTCATTTGAGCAGTTGAACTACATTGACCAGCATTTGGTGTAAACGTATAAACAGTAGTAGCGATATTGTTGATTGCTGGAGACCAAGTCCCGGTTATACCATTATTCGAAACTACTGGCAACGCTGGCAAACTTGCGCCGGAACAAATTGGTCCAACTGGAGTAAATAATGGCACAATTTGTGAAGAAAACGTTACGCAAATTACATTTGAAAAAACAGGAGCGCCACATCCGCTGATTACAGCTCTGTAGCAGGAATTATTGGAAACACCTAACACTGTATAACTTGCAGTTGTTGCTCCGTTGATTGCTGTCCAAGGTCCTCCTGAAACAGGTGCAGATTCCCACTGAATTAAACCAACTGCTCCTGCTAGGGTTAATGGGATATCAGCCGTCCCACAAAATACATTTATTGGGGTGGATGCTATGCCATTTATTGGCGCTGGAGCTACAATTATTGTTGTCGAGGAACTTGAATTACATGGGTTTTGGCCAACAGAATAATTAATTGTATGTGAACCAAGACCAGCTGTTGCAGGATTGAATAAACCTGTCGTGGATGTTCCAGGTCCTGTCCACGTTCCTCCCATATCAGCAGCTGCTAATTGAATTGCTGGAGAATTTGTACAAAACGGTCCAACCTGCGTAATTGTAGCATCCGGCGGACCAGTTTGAGCTGCTGGAACAGGCGCCAACTCCAACGTAAAATTCGTTGATGCATTCGACCAATTCTCTACTACTATCATTAATACATCGCCAGCCGATACAAACGGAGAAGGAACGGTAGATGTGCAACCAAAATAAGTTCCAATTTCATTACATCCATCAGCAAAATCGGCATAATTACACGAAATCTCATTTGTCACATCTTGAATAGCAGTGCAAGGATCTGCACCATTTGGAATATTAAAAATAGAAACATCCAAAAATCCAGCCGCTACATCTCCTGTAATCAACATTTCAAGTGGACCACTTTGCGTAATGTATAGAATAATATACGCATAGGATAAGCCAACCCAGTCGAGGCAACTGCTTATTGCATTTCCTGGAGTTGAAAATGCGAAAGGTCCTGCAACGCCTTGCGCACAAATTGTTGTATTTGTATTACATCCATTTCCCGATTGTACTGGTAAGGAACAAGTAACAACTAAATCTGTGCATAAACCTGCATTTGAACATTGAAATTCATCGATTAATACATCAACTGTTCCTGTATATGTTGCGGTCCAATTTACTGTGGATTGAGAGCCGCAATCGTCATCGTTATACCCAATTAATGTTGCGCCATTGTATACTGTAATTTCAGTATCGAATGCAATATTTCCACACGTTGAAAAAGAATAATTATTCCCTGCAGTCACATTAACAGTCACAAATTGTCCACCATTCATGCAACTTACAGTGGAGGCTCCAGGGCAAGGCGGAGTTACGTTTAATATAAATGTATTGTCTTGCGGACACTGCGCCTGAATATTAAAAACAGAAATTAGTAGCGTAGAAAGAATGATTAAGTATTTCATAATAGCAGCTTAATTTTTTAGTACACTATAACGCGCTGGTAAAGCCAAGATTTGCTCTTGTTTTTCTTTTGGATATTTCGCAAATTCCTCCTTTGAAATAGCAATGACTCGTACTTCGTATTTAGAATCACTGAGATTTAAAAAGTGTAAAAGGGAATTTCTAACGTCAATTAATTGCGCTTTTTCTTGCTCCAATTGCTCGATTCGCTGATTTGAATACATTTGATTTTCAGCCCAATTTGAAGATGATTCTGGCAATAACGCAACCCTATTTTTAATGGTTAAAATAGTACCATCAACCAACGCTATAGAATTTTCACATGCGGCTAACTTTGCTCTCATCTCCTCAATTGAGGTGGATTTTTCTTGCGAAAAAGAGGAGATTGAAATACATGTGAATAGCAAAAAAATGAACTTACGCATACTACTAGTTTTAAATGATTTAGAAACAAAACTAACCTTGAGAACAAACTAAATTAAATAAAATTTGTTACCAACTAAAATTTTATTTCTTTTCAGTCTTAACTGACGTAAATTTTAAACAATAGTTGCCAATAATAAATAAAAAAGTATGATTTTTATTTTACGACTTTAGGGTATAAAAAAGAAGATTTCTAGAAAAATTAGTGCTGTTCTTTCTTCAGTAATCCTTCATATTTTGCCTTGAAGGAATCCAATCGTGGTTTTGAAACAAGTTGAATATAGGAATTGTTTGGATTTCTTTTTTCGTAATCCTGGTGGTAGATTTCAGCCTTATAAAATATATCCAATGGAATAATTTGCGTAGTTATTTCATCAAAGATCTTGTCATTCAATAAGCTCTCTACTTGTCTTTTAGCAGCATTTTTTTCCGACTCATTTTGATAAAAAATTATCGACCTGTATTGTGGTCCATAATCAGGTCCCTGACGATTTAGGGTGGAAGGATCGTGTGATCCAAAAAAAGCGCTCAACAATTCGTCGTACGTTACTTTCGTCGAATCATAAAAGATTTGAACCGTTTCTGCATGCAAGGAATTACCGCGTGTTACAGTTTCGTAGGTGGGATTTTTTTCTTTTCCACCAGAATAACCCGAATAAACCTCTTCTACTCCATCTATAGATTCAAAAATTGCCTCTACGCACCAAAAACAGCCCGCTGCAAAATAGGCAGTTTGAAGAGAATCTCTATGTAGAACTTTTGCAGAATCTACTTTTCTATCGCTAGATTGACCGCAACTGTGTAATGCGAAAAATAAAAACGGAACAACAAACAATTTCATAGCTTACTTTATTTATTAAACGCAGTTTGAGCTTATTTTGTTCTTTTCGACGTCACAAATCATCTGATTCCTCCGACGAAGATTCGCCGCGCAAGGATCGAAATCGCTTTCTAGCCTCCTCTGAATAAAGACTTCCTTTATAATCAAACAAAATAATTTTATAGAATTCAGCTGCCTTTTCCTTGTTATTCAATTGATTATAATATATTTCAGCTAATTGAAAAATTGCATCATCCGCTAAAATATCTTCTTTGTGGTATTTTAATAATTCCTCTAGAAAATGAATGGCATCCTCCCATTTGCCTTGTTGCTGCATTGCTTTGGCTTTAACAAGTAAAATCTCATCGCCTAAACTGTGGTATGGAAATGTTAAAATAATACTGTCAAACATCTGAAATGCCTCAAAATACTTATGCTGTTCAATCAAAAGGTCTCCATTTGCAAACCAACTCATTGCTCTGAAATTACTGTCTAAACCAAAATTATCGGTAATAAGCAACGATAATTTCAACGCATCGTTCGCAATTAACTTGGATGTTGATTCTTTTAAAACGCCTAATTGAGCCTGTGCAAAGTCAAATTCTCCATCGTAGTAGAATATACGGGCATTTTTAAATTTCGCCTCATGTCCAATTGGTTCGAATTTAAAATCATTTTCAACTTGCATATAAAATAATGCTGCTTCCCAAATATCGCCGTGCAAAACATGAATGTCTGCTAATAACATTTTTATCTCCGCCTTCTGCATATCTGTAATTCCTGGCGTATTCAGAGCTTCATTTAAGTTGGAAATCGCCTCATTTGATTTGTCAGAATAGAATGCCTGAATATGGCTCATTTCTATTATCAAGGGAATACTTGTCCTTTTTTTTCCAACACGACTGAGTATTACCTGGTATTCCGAGATGGTTGTTTCAATTTCTTCTTTGGAATAATTTCTATTGGTGGTAACTTCTAAAAACCGGGTGTTCAACAAGGCGTTCTCCGCCTGAAAATAATACAATTTATCCTCGCCTAAAAGGGTTACATACTTGAACGATTTGCGCGCTGTTTCAAACTCTTTATTTTCTACACACATTTGACCAAGTTCCAAAACTCTTCTCCCTTGTTCGCCAAGTCGTTTGTCTAAAGCTTGTGCTTGCACCAAGGCGCTGTTAAAGTTGCGACTTTGAATAAGCAACCAGATCAACATTTCAGCATAAACAGGTTCGTTTGGTTTCTTTTGAATGCGATCCAACAGCGCATTTCTAAGCAGGGTATACTCTTTAGAATCTTCCTCTGAAAAATCAATTTGGCGGATTAGTACCGTTTGAATGGTTGTTGCATATCCAGAATTGAAATCGAGCAGATCTAGGTACTCATTCATCATTTTCTCATTCTGTCCGGTAGCACCGTACAATTCCGCAAACTGAAAATTCAGTGGGTAGGATGATTTTAATAGTTTCCTGCCTTTCTCAATTGTTTGTAATGCAAGATCATTTTTATCTTTTGATTTGAACGCATTGAACAGATTAATTACAGCATTTGGATCCGATTCCAAATCATTAATCAAATCATCGTATAATTTCTGAGCTTTTGAAGGCTCCTTATTTTGTTCGTAGAATTGCCCCAACAGAACTTTATATTCCAAATCGGTTCGATTCGCTGCAATTTGTTTCTTTAGTACTTTTTCAGCTTCCTTTATCTCGTTTGTTTGGGTCAAACATTCGTAATAACGGTTGAAGTTAAATTTGGAAGGACTGTTGTCGTAAATTCTTGCATAATAGGACTTCGCTTTTTCAAAATCTCCGGAAGAAAAATAGTGCACGGCAAGCTGCTGATCAGTTTCGCCTTGAGAATGCGCTAAAAAGGAAGCAAAGAGGATATAGGCAACAAAGAAATACTTCATGATCTGCGCTTTCTCTTGATTTTATCCTTTTCTACCAAACTTCGGGAAAAAGCATCTAACTCATCGTGGAGTTCATGAAAAACGGCCATTGTTTTGATTTTCTGATCGACATATTCTTTCAATAATATGCGCAACTGTTCTACTTTTGCCTTTTCAAATTCAATATATTCAGGAAATTTTTGACGTTCACCATATCCGTTTTCTATGTCGGATTGTAATTTCTTCAAGGTCTCTTTTTCAGCGATTACACCTGTTTTTATGGTGTTAAATGATCTCCCCAAGGGTCCAATCGTTCTGCGCATTTTTTTATACGCATCCATCTTTTTTCCCAAAGCCATGTCAATAGTATCGGCATAATAATGGTTTTTGATACGTAATTCCACCGTGTTTGTTGCCACACCGAAAGCCGCGATTGTATCGATTTCGTTTTTCAATACTACTGACTGTATGCTATCCAAAGATTTTTGCATTGCTACAATTGCTTTAAGCTGCTTTCCTTTATTCAAATCCGCACAAGAAAAAAGCGAAAAAGCCAACAAACTTAGAATCAAATATTTCATAGGTTTCAACATAAATTAAAGATACTGCGAGATTTGGAATTAAACTAGCTAAACAAGCAATAATTGACGATTTTTAACAAAAAAGACCTCATCGAATTAGGGAGCTTCTTCTAATCTATTTTATCAAAACCAGTAAATTTCCGCAAGGCTTCTGGAATAATTATCCCATCTGAAACCTGGTGATTTTCAAGCAAAGCCGCAACAATTCTAGGAAGCGCCAACGCGGATCCGTTCAAGGTATGACAAAGCTGGTTTTTCTTATCCGAATTTTTAAAACGCAACTTTAATCGATTCGCTTGAAATGTATCAAAACGAGATACGGAACTTACTTCCAGCCACTTATCCTGTGCTGCGGAATATACTTCAAAATCATATGTTAAGGCCGATGCGAAACCAGTATCGCCTCCACAAAGACGCAAAATTCGGTACTGCAAACCTAATTTTTCTAATAATCCTTTCACATGCTCAATCATCTCCTCCAGCGCTTTAGCCGTATTATCCGGATGTTCAATTCGAACAATCTCTACTTTATCAAATTGGTGTAAACGATTTAATCCGCGGACATCGCTGCCATACGAACCAGCTTCTCTTCTAAAGCATGGTGTATAGCCCGTTAATTTAATAGAAAAGTCTTCCGACGGTAAAATCACATCGCGGTAAATATTGGTAAGAGGCACTTCAGCAGTTGGAATCATGTAAAAATCGTCCACTGGCATATAGTACATTTGACCTTCTTTATCTGGAAGTTGACCCGTGCCGTAAGCACTTGCTTCATTCACCATCAATGGCGGAATAAATTCTTCATACCCTACTTTATCCGCTTCTTCCAAAAAGAAAGAGATTAATGCGCGTTGTAATTTGGCACCTTTCCCACGGTAGAATGGGAATCCAGCTCCAGTTACCTTAACGCCTAGCTCAAAGTCAATCAAATCGTATTTTTTCGCAAGATCCCAATGTGCAAGTGCTTCAAAATCAAAAACAGGTGTTACACCAGATTCTAAAATCGTTTCGTTGTCCAATTCATTTTTACCTGCCTTCACCAATTCATTTGGAACATTCGGAAGGGTATATAAAAGTTGTGTAATTTCCGTTTCAAATTCCTCCACTTTCGTTTTAAGATTCGATTCAGAAACTTTTAATTCACTTGTTTTTGCTTTAATTGTATTTGCTTCATCGTGCTTCCCTTGTTTAAATAAATCACCAATCTCCTTCGCCAAAAGGTTCAATTCAGCAGAGATGGATTCCAAATCGGTTTTTGCACTTCTCCAATTTTGGTCTGCTGTTAAAATCTGATCCAGCGTTGCCGTTGCATCTATATTACGTTTTTTAAGCCCTTCAATTATGGCCTCTTTTTCATTTCGAATACGCGTAATTTCTAGCATCTTTACTTTATTTGATGTGTGCGAATTTAATAATTAAATAGGACTTATACTTTGCAAGTGCGCCATTTATTTCATGCTTTTTTTAAAGATTGTTGCAGTTAAATTAGGAAAATATGTTCATAAAAAAAGGCGAATTCCGCATACGGAACTCGCCTTTTGTAAATATATGCGTTCAGTTATGCTTCAGCAGTTTCAAAAGGAACTACAGATACAAACGAACGATTTTCTTTTTTCTTACGGAATTCAACCAACCCATCTGTCAATGCGTACAATGTATGGTCTTTTCCAATTCCAACATTTGAACCCGCATGGTGATGTGTTCCTCTTTGACGAACGATAATGTTTCCTGCGATTGCAGCTTGTCCACCAAAGATCTTAACACCCAATCTCTTGCTATGAGATTCACGACCGTTTTTCGAACTACCGACTCCTTTTTTGTGTGCCATTGTTTCTAATTTTAATTCCAATCAAATTGGAAAGTTCTTATTAAGCTTTAATGTCTTTAATGGTAATCGCCGTAAAACTTTGACGGTGACCATTTTTCTTCTTGTAACCTTTTCTTCTTTTCTTTCTGAAAACGATTACTTTATCACCTTTAACGTGATCCATTACTTCCGCAGTTACCGAAGCACCTGCTATAGCTGGGGCGCCAACATTGATCTTTCCATCGTTGTCAATCAACAAAACTCGGTCAAATTCAATTTTTGATCCTGTTTCTGCTGCTAAACGGTGTACAAAGATTTTTTGGTCTTTTTGCACTTTAAACTGCTGCCCTGCTATCTCTACAATTGCGTACATATAGCTTGTTTTATTTATTACTATCCTAAAATTCGGATGGCAAAGATAGAAAAAAAAGTTTATAACACAACAGTGTTGAATATTATTTTGCTTTTTGAAATTTCAATTTTAATTGCACCCAATAATTCGCAATAAACACACCGCTTAATATAACCCCCATAGAGGCGATTTGGCTCCAGCCAATTTCTTCGCCAAAACCAACACCAATAAGCACCGCAACAATCGGAATAAAGTAGGTGACTCCGCTAGCAAAAAGTGCTGAAGAATAGGAAATTATTTGATTGAATACGATTACGGCCAATGCCGTTCCAACAACCGCTAAAATGAAAATGTAACCCAACCCCTCCATCGCAAATTTATTGGTTTGAATTGTCTGTAAAGTGCCAGAAGTATAACTGACTAAAAAAGCAGGAAAAAGCACTATAAAGAATGCAAGTGAAGTTATTTCCAAAGCTTTGAACATGTGCAATGTGTGCTTAATTGTATTCAAACTAATAGCATACAACACTGTTGCAAGTACGATCGCTAAAATAGGATACCACGTCCCTGAATTGGATAAATTTTTTCCAGCAAGCATCAACAAGACAATTCCAATTGCTCCAACTATTACTCCTAAAACTTGGATTGCACTGAGCCGGATATTAAAAACAAAAAAGCCAATAAGAATGGTGAATATTGGGGTAAAACTGTTTAGCATGCCGGCATAACCAGAGGATAAGCCGGTTTCTGCATACGTAAAAAGAAATGCAGGAAAAAAATTACCAGAAAAACCAACAATAGCAAGTAAAAAGAATTGTTTGATACTTGTAATTTTTCGAAGATGAAAAATTGCAATAGGCGACAATACCAAGCCAGCGATTAGCATCCGCAGCGCACCAACTTGCACATCCGAGAAAATAGGAAATCCGTCCGATGTGTGCATTCCTTTTTTCATTAAAATAAATGAACTGCCCCAAACACAGGAGAGTAACAGCAATAGTAGCCAACTTTTCACTTCTTTCGTCATGGTGCAAAATTAATCGAATAGTGGAAACGCAAATTGGGTAACGGAATTTAATTGTTAATAACGTGCTGAAAAAATGTTAACAACCTAAAAAAGAAAAATTCGATAAAATTTACCCACAAATTACCACCTCTCCTATTTTTAGCTATTTATTCAGGATTTTTTAAATAAAATCTTGCTAATTTTGAAACTATTTTAGGGTTCTTTCGTTAGAATTTATTAACAATTAATAATCCAGTGGTAAAAAGTGGTAGAAATCTACTAATTTTACCCATTATAACATGTAATGGCAGGCTTAGTAGGAGAATTTGAAGTAAAGTTGGACGCGAAAGGGCGTTTCTTATTTCCTTCCGGATTACGGAAGCAGCTTTCTCCTGCAACCCAACGAGATTTTATGTTGAACAAAGGATTTGAAGATTGCCTAACACTGTACCCGCTTCCTGAGTGGGAAGTAATCAGTGAAAAGCTTTCTAAAATGAATTTATTCAAACCAAAGAATCGAATGTTTTACCGCTTATTTCATCAAGGGGCAAAAATGATTTCTTTGGACAATGCAGGTCGGATTTTAATCCCAATTACGCATACAGAGCGCGTTGGATTAAACCAAGATGTAATGCTGATTGCTTACAACGACCGTGTTGAGATCTGGGATAAGCTCAAATACTTCAATATGATTGAAGGAAACATGGCTGATTTCGCTGATTTGGCGGACGATGTAATGGGTGATTTAGACAATGGAGAATAATACGACGTACCACATACCGGTAATGCTGCAAGAATGTATCGAAGGATTGTCAATCCATCCCGATGGTACGTATGTAGATGTCACATTTGGTGGTGGTGGACACGCAAAAGAAATTTATAAAAAATTAAGCAGCAAAGGAAAACTGATTGTTTTTGACCAGGATCCCGACGCAAGAGCTAATGCGTGGGAAGCCGATAATTTTTTCTTCATCGCTGCAAATTTTGCTTTTATCTCCAACCACCTTCGCATGATGGGAATCAAGCATGTAGATGGCATTCTTGCTGATTTAGGTGTTTCTTCGCATCAATTTGATGAGGAAACACGCGGATTTTCAATACGTGCCGATGCCCCGCTGGATATGCGCATGAACAAAGAAGGCGAGTTGTCTGCAGAATATGTGGTGAATGAATACAGCGAGAGAGATCTCATGAATTTATTTCGCACCTATGGTGAATTATCCAATGCACGTCGGATTACAAGCGAAATTCTAAAGGCTCGAGCAGCTAAAAAAATCAAAACAACAGCGCAATTAATGGAGATTCTTGGACCTTGTGCGCCTAGATATAAAGAACATAAATTTTTTGCACAGGTCTTTCAGGCAATTCGAATTGAAGTGAACCAAGAGTTAGAAGTATTGGAGAAATTTCTCTTGCAAATGGATGATTGCATTCAACCAGGTGGAAGATTAGTCGTGATGTCTTACCATTCTTTAGAAGACAGATTGGTTAAAAACTATTTGAAACGTGGCTCTATCCATGGTGAAATAACAAAAGATTTTTTCGGTAATGTTCTAAAACCTTTTTCAGAAATCAACCGGCACCCCATTATTCCTTCGGAAGAAGAAATTGAACGAAATACGCGTGCAAGAAGTGCTAAATTAAGAATAGCGGAACGAAATGGCGGATAATGAATACATAGATAAAGAAATTGCTGCGGAAATAGCTAAACAGGCAGAGAAAAAGGAGAAGAAACAAACATCCAATCCAAAAAATTCAAAGCCAAATGCGTTTACTCAAATTTTGAATGGGGATTTTTTAACCCGTGAATTTGTGCTTAACAACCTCAACTTTATCTTTTTCATCATTCTTCTACTGCTGCTAATCCTAGGGAAAGGATATTATGGAAAGCAATTGTCATCCGATGTGGATACCAAGCAAAAGGAATTGGATGAGATGAATGCAGATTTTATCGAAGCTAAAGGAAAACTGGAGGAAGAGACAAGAAGGTTCAAATTGGTAGAAAAATTAGGTCCAAAAGGATTAAAAGAGACAGAAAGAGAAATAAAAGTTATCCGAATAAGACAAAAAAATAAATGAACGAAAAGAAAGACATATTCTGGAGAGCTTATCTGATTTATTTCGGATTTGTGGTGATTATGCTTGTCGTTTTATTCAAGACAATTTCCATTCAATTTGAAGGAAGAAGTAACGTGTTTTCCTCCACTAAGGAAAAAATGCCAATTCAAAGCGTGCAAAGAATTCCAAGAAGAGGACAAATTCTGGATGTGAATTATACCCCTTTGGTAATTTCTGTCTCCTACTACGACATACATTTTGACCCAACAATTATTGACCAAGAAACATTTGATAAAGAAATAACGAATTTATCAAACGGCTTAGCAAGACTTTATCCAAACAAATCTACCCGAGAATACGAAAACTATATCCGTTCCGGAAGAGCAAGAGGTAGCCGTTACCTTTTGATTCGAAACAAAGTCACCAACGAGGAAAGAAAAGAATTGAGGAAATTGCCAATCTTCAATTTAAAACGCTTGAAAGGTGGACTTATCGATACGGAGGAAACAATCCAAAGAAAGCGGCCATTCCAAGAATTAATGAGAAGAACGCTTGGTTACTATCAAAAAAATGGCAACACGGAAGTTCTTGTAGGAATTGAGGGCGCTTTTAACTACTATTTGCAGGGAGAACCTGGTGAAGAAATTGAACAAAAAATTTCTACTGGCTGGAAAAAAACGGGGCAAATCGTAAAAGAAGCTGTCGAAGGCGCTGACGTTGTAACCTCTATCGACAAGGAAATTCAAGAAGTTGCTCATTCGGAACTGGAACGACAATTAAAAACGCAAGGAGCAAAAAGCGGTTGTGCAATCGTAATGGATGTGAAAACCGGATTTATCAAGGCAATTGTTAATCTTGCAGAAGCCAAGGATGGAGAATACTATGAAAATTTCAACTATGCATTTGGTGCTAAAGAGGTTCCAGGTTCTACTTTCAAACTCGCTTCTCTTATGGCAGGCCTGGAAGATGGAAAGTTTGAAATTACGGATACTGTAAATGCAACTGGAGAGTATCGATTCTACGGCAAAACACTTAAAGATGTTTCTAAATATGGATACGGAAGAATTACCATTCAACAAGCTTTCGAAAAGTCTTCGAATGTAATTGCACAAATCATCAACCGAGCATATTACAAAGAACCAGAAGCTTTTATACAGAAATTAGAAGACTTTGGACTTACCGAGCCGCTTGGAATTGACTTGGTTGGAGAGCTGAATCCAACGGTTTATCGACCAGGAATGTCAAGTTGGAGTGGCTTGTCCTTGCCGTGGATGGCGATCGGTTACGAAGTGCAACAAACTCCTTTGCAAACATTAGCATTCTACAATGCCGTAGCCAATAATGGAACACTCGTTCGTCCGCAATTTGTGAAGGAAATACGAAGAGGCAACCAAGTTATTAAAACCTACGCTCCCTATATTTTGAAAGATAAAATATGTTCGGATAGAACTTTAAAAATTATGCGAGGCTGTCTGGAAGGTGTTATGAAAAAAGGCGGCACAGGATCAAAATTAACATCTCTTTTATTCGATATTGCTGGAAAAACCGGAACTGCTAGAATTCTTAATTCTAAGCAAAAATACGGAAACAAAGGAGAGGAAAAACACCAAGCATCTTTCGTCGGTTATTTCCCAGCGGATGATCCTATTTATTCGTGTATTGTTGTGGTTTCAGCGCCATCAAAAGATATTTATGGCGCAACTGTTTCGGGAACTGTTTTCGCTGCTATTGCCAACAAAGTCTATGCCTCCACATTAAAATACCACGATGCAATTAATGAAGGAAAGGTAAGAATAACAGCAGCTCCAATTTCTGCAAATGGCAATAAATACGACTTGGTAAGAATCTTTAAACGGTTTGGAATTTCCTATTTAATTCAAAAAGATAGTGAGTGGATGTTCACGCAAAAACAAAACAACCGGGTGAAAATGTCTCCAAAAAAAATAGAAAAAAATACGGTGCCTAATGTTGTTGGACTCAACGCTAAAGATGCTGTGTACTTAATTGAATCAACTGGAATGTCGGCCCATATTATTGGATTTGGAAAAGTTATAAAACAATCCATTCCTGCCGGGAAAGCGATTTTTCGCGGTGGAGTAATCGAATTGAAACTGAATTAATGGCAAAAAGATTAAGCGACATATTAAATAATTGTACCATACTGGATCAAAGTGGCGCAGCAGATCGTGAGGTTACTGAGCTTGTTTTTGATTCCAGAAAAGCAATTGCAGGAACTGCCTTTTTTGCAATCAAAGGAACTGCTGTTGATGGACACCAATTTATTGCTGCCGCAATTTCAGCAGGATGTTCTGTGATTTTTTCAGAAGAAAAAATTGCCGTTCCAGAACACGTGACGTTCATTTTAACCGACAATACTTCCAAAACACTAGCGTTTGCAGCAGCAAATTTTTATAATAATCCATCTGAAAAATTAAAATTAATTGGAATTACCGGCACAAATGGCAAAACAACTACCACTACTCTATTATTTAACCTGTATACCAAATTAGGATTTCATTGCGGCCTACTTTCGACTGTTGTGAACAAAATTGGAAGTCGTGAAATTGCAGCAACACATACCACTCCGGATCCGGTTTCTTTGAACGCTTTATTAGCTGAAATGGTGGAAGAAGGATGTTCTCATTGTTTCATGGAAGTAAGCTCACACGCCATACACCAACATAGAATAACTGGAATCTCCTTTGTTGGAGGAGTATTTACAAATATTACGCACGACCATTTAGATTACCATAAAACCTTTTTGGAATATGTTAATGTGAAGAAATCTTTCTTTGATGGATTAGATAAATCGGCGTTTGCATTGACAAATGTAGATGATAAAAATGGCCTTGTAATGTTGCAAAACACGTCGGCAAGAAAGTATTCGTACGCACTCAAATCTCCTGCTGACTTTAAAGTAAAAGTGCTTGAAAATCAATTTTCAGGTTTGGTATTGTCGATAGATAAGATAGAATTGTGGACACGTCTCATTGGCGATTTCAATGCCTATAATTTACTTGCTGTTTTTGCTGTTAGCCAATTACTTGGGGAAGATAAAACAGAAGTTTTGACTGCAATCAGTAGCTTGGAATCCGTGGAAGGTCGCTTCGAATATTATCAAAGTGCAACAGGAATTATTGCTATAGTGGACTATGCTCACACGCCAGATGCACTGGAAAATGTATTGAAAACAATCGCCAATATTCGGACAAAAAATGAAACGGTTTACACACTAATCGGATGTGGTGGCGATCGAGACAAAACAAAGCGACCTAAAATGGCGGCAATTGCCTGCGAATTGAGCGACAAAGTTATTCTTACTTCCGATAACCCACGAACAGAAGACCCAGCGGTGATTCTCGATGAAATGATGCTTGGAGTGGAAGGACAATTTTTTAAGAATACACTTTCCATTTTAGATAGAGCGCAAGCCATAAAAACCGCAATTGCAATGGCAGAAAAAGGAGATATTCTCCTAATCGCAGGAAAAGGACATGAAAAATACCAGGATATAAAAGGCGTAAAGCACGACTTTGACGACTTGCAGATTACAATTGATTTATTTAAAAAACTAGAGAAATAATGCTGTATTATTTATTTAATTATCTCGATTCTTTGAATTTCCCTGGAGCAGGGGTTTTTAATTTCATTTCATTTAGAGCCTCCATGGCACTAATAACATCCTTGATTATTTCAATTTTCTTTGGAAAAAAGTTGATCAATCTATTGCGCAAACAACAAATTGGTGAAACAGTGCGCGATCTTGGACTTGCAGGGCAAATAGAAAAATCTGGAACACCAACCATGGGAGGACTCATTATTTTGGGCGCAATACTTATTCCAACACTTCTTTTCGCAAAACTTCATAATGTTTACGTTGTAACAATGATTATTGCAACTATTTGGCTTGGAGCGATTGGATTTTTAGACGATTACATCAAAGTATTCCGCAAGAATAAAGAAGGATTAGCTGGCAAATCAAAAATCGTAGGTCAAATTGGTGTTGGAATTATCGTTGGTTGTATTCTCTATTTCTCAAACGATGTTCAAGTCCACAAACGGGTTCCAGCAAACCATGTTTTACAAGCAGATGAACAATTTGTAACACACGAGCATACAAATACAAAAGATGAAAATTACAAATGGGTAAAAACCAACGACATGACTACCACCATCCCTTTTATTAAGGGAAATGAGTTTAATTACAACTGGCTGATTGGCGATTCCAACAAGTCCTACGGATGGCTACTTTTTATTCCTATTGTGGTGTTTATTGTAATCGCTGTTTCGAATGGTGCAAATATGACGGATGGTTTGGATGGACTTGCAACTGGAACTTCGGCAATTATCGGGCTTGCTTTAGCTGTTTTAGCCTACGTAAGCTCCAATGTTCGATTTGCGGATTATTTAGATGTAATGTATATTCCGATGGCGGAAGAACTCGTCGTATTCATTGCTGCATTTGTTGGAGCGTGTATCGGTTTTTTATGGTACAATTCCTATCCAGCGCAAGTTTTCATGGGCGACACCGGAAGTTTGGCACTTGGAGGAATAATTGCAGTTTTCGCAATTTCCATTCGAAAAGAACTATTAATTCCAGTACTATGCGGTGTTTTTCTAGTTGAAAATTTATCCGTTATCCTGCAAGTTGGATACTTCAAATTTACAAAAAGTAGGTATGGAGAAGGCCGTAGAATTTTCTTAATGGCACCATTACACCACCATTACCAAAAGAAAGGATTGCACGAAGCAAAAATTGTTTCCAGATTCTGGATCGTGGGGATTTTGTTGGCAGTAATTACAATTGTAACACTCAAACTTCGCTAATTCGTGGATGGAACAAATAAATATATTGCCATTTTAGGCGCCGGAGAAAGCGGTGTTGGTGCTGCCATTTTAGCAAAAAAAATGGGGTGGAATGTATTTGTTTCAGATTTCGGTAAAATCCAAGATGAATTCAAAACGGAATTAATAGAAAATCAATTGGAGTGGGAAGAAGAAAACCATTCTGAAGAAAGAATTCTACAAGCGGACTTGGTTATAAAATCACCAGGCATTCCGGATAAAGCTCCTTTGATAATGAAAGTGCGGGAAAGCGGCATCAAAATCATATCAGAAATTGAGTTTGGAAGTTATTATTCCAATGCAAAAACGATCTGTATTACAGGAAGTAATGGCAAAACCACCACCTCCATGCTGCTTTACCATATTTTAAAAAAAGCGAAACTAAATGTTGGTTTAGCCGGAAATGTTGGAAAGAGTTATGCAAAACAAATTGCGGAGAACACGTTCGATTGGTATGTTTTGGAATTGAGTTCTTTTCAGCTCGATGATATGCACGAATTCAAAGCGGACATAGCAATTTTAACCAATATTACACCTGATCATTTGGACCGCTATGCGTATAACATGCAAAATTATGTGGATTCAAAATTCAGAATCCTGCAAAATCAAACCGATAAAGATTGGTTCATCTACAACTTCGACGATCCGATTATTCAAGCAGAAATAGCAAAAAGATCCATTTCTGCCAAACAAGCGCCATTCTCCTTGAAAGAAGAGATGAAAATTGGCGGCCATGCAAATAAGGAACAAATAACAATAAACATAAACGAACAATTCACTATGTCAATTCACGATTTAGCACTAAAAGGGAGACACAACACCCAAAATTCTTTGGCTTCAGGTATCGCATCACGCATCCTGGAAATCCGAAAAGAAGTTGTACGAGAAAGTCTGGAAGATTTTGTCAATGTTGAACACAGATTGGAATTCGTAGCGAAAGTTCACGGAATCGAATTTATCAACGATTCAAAAGCAACCAACGTTAATTCCACTTGGTACGCATTGGAAACAATGGATAAACCAACCGTTTGGATCGTTGGTGGCGTGGACAAAGGAAACGACTATTCGGAACTTTTGGACCTTGTGACAGATAAAGTAAAAGCGATTATTTGCCTTGGGTTGGACAACCAGAAACTATTGGAAACATTCTCCGGAGCAGTGGAAACAATTGTCGAAGCGCGTTCTGCAATGGAAGCAGTTGCTTATGGTTACCGTTTAGCTAAGAAAGACGAAACTGTTTTGCTTTCACCTGCTTGCGCAAGTTTTGACCTATTCGATAACTATGAAGATCGCGGAAATCAATTCAAAGAAGCGGTTCGCTCGTTATAACAAAATTGGTTGATTTTAATTTGCTTTACCTATTCTTAAAACGATGGTAAAACTTACAAGCGACCAATTTAATTGGACTGTTTAGAATAAAAAATAGGTAATTAAAAAGTACGACACAAGTACAATGAGGGAATACTTAAAATATTTAAAAGGAGATAATGTCATCTGGATTATTACGATCTTGATGCTTGCGTTTTCGTTGGTAACTGTCTATAGTTTTGTCCCGATTCTAGTTAAAATCGAAGGAGGAACGCCATTTAAATACTTATTTAAACACTTCGTCTATGTACTAATTGGTTTTACCGCCATGTTTTGGATCCATAAAAAAGATTCAAAATACATTTCACAACTAGCCAAATTCAGCTTTTATCTAGCCATTGGATTATTGATTTTTACGTTCTTTTTTGGGAAAGAAGTAAATGGTGCTGGTCGGTGGATAAATATTCCATTCGTTGGATTGACCTTTCAATCTTCAGATTTTGCTAAGCTCGCATTAATCGTTTATGTTTCGAGACTTTTAGTAAATAAGAAAGATTCTTTGAATCAATGGAAAGGTGGCTACCTAAGTATTATTGGCCCAATTGCCCTTGTGTGTGCGTTAATCATGAAAGATAATTTCTCAACTGCCGCCATTTTATTTGCAATCTGTTACGTGCTATTGTTTATTGGGCGCGTTCCATTTTCTAAACTTTTTCTCACATTTGTTGCAGGTGTAGCAGCTTTACTTTTGGTTGTAGGCTTGCACCTCGCTGCGCCTGATCTTGGAATTCTGCCACGTTTCGACACCTGGAAAAATAGAATTGTCAACAGAATGGCAACAGAAGAAAATGTGTTAACCAATGCACAAGCAATGAATTCTGAACTTGGAATTTACAATGGTTCCATTTTCGGACAAGGCGTGGGCGATGGTAAATTGAAAGAATATACCCCAGAAGCATACGCCGATTTTTATTATGCAAGTTTTGTGGAGGAATTTGGATTAATTGCAGCAATTTTATTGGTGCTTTTGTATTTAATCCTACTTTTTCGAGTAATAAAAATTGGCTTGAGTTCCGATCGTGTATTTGAAACTTATACCTGCATCGGAATAGGAATATTATTATTATCACAAGCTTCCGTTAACATGTTGGTTTGTACTGGAATTTTCCCTGTGACGGGACAAAATATGCCTCTTTTAGCAATGGGAGGATCCGCATTGATAATGACATGTGTTTCCATTGGTGTTGTGCAAAGTATCGCATATAGAATTGCTAAATCCAAGAAAGAAGAAACAGCAAACGCATTCGCAGAAGCATGAAAATAGAACGTGTAGTTATATCGGGCGGTGGAACAGGTGGACATATTTTCCCAGCTATAGCAATTGCTGACGCCATAAAAAAGAGAAATCCTAAAGCCGAAATTGTCTTCGTTGGCGCAATTGGAAAAATGGAAATGGAAAAAGTTCCCGCTGCAGGCTATACAATTTATGCTTTGCCTATCGCAGGGTTTCAGCGCAAGTTTACGTTTTCCAATTTTCTGCTTCCCTTTAAAATTATTAAAAGTCTTCTGATTGCTCGAAGCATTCTAAAGAAAATAAAGCCTCAAGTCGTGATCGGCGTTGGGGGTTATGCTAGCGGACCTACTTTAAAAGTTGCTGGAATGTTAAAAATCCCAACATTGGTGCAGGAACAAAATTCATTCCCCGGGAAGACCAATAAATTACTGGCAAAAAATGCTTACGCGATTTGCACGGCGTATGAAGGACTTGAAGCGTTTTTTCCAAAAGATAAAATCTACTTGACAGGAAACCCAGTTCGCTTTGAAATGGTGGCTATTTCCGGTAAAAGAACAGAAGCATTTGCGCATTATCAATTAGATCCCACAAAAAAAACAATTTTGGTTATTGGCGGAAGTCTAGGTGCTAAAACATTGAATGAATCGATATTAAATCACTACAGCCTGCTCCTAGAAAATGACATTCAAGTGCTTTGGCAAAGTGGAAAATTGTATCACAAAACTATCCTTGAAAAATTAGAAGGGAAGGAATCAATCGCTATAAAACTAGTGGAATTTATCGACCGAATGGATTTGGCTTATGCCCTAGCGGATGTAATTATTTCTAGAGCGGGGGCAATTTCTGTGTCTGAATTGTGTTTAGTCAAAAAACCGGTAATACTTGTTCCCTCGCCAAATGTTGCAGAAGACCACCAAACAAAAAATGCCATGGCATTGGTTTCGAAAAATGCGGCACTACTTATCACAGATACCACAGCAAAAGTAGAGCTTGTTCCCACAGCTTTAAAATTGCTTAAAAATGAAGGTTTACAGGAATCTCTTTCGCGAGAAATTGGGGAATTAGGGAAACCAAATGCAACAGAAAATATCGTAGATATCGCAGAAAAAATTGCACTGGCAGTGCGCACTGTAAAACATGAATGAACTAGACAACATACAATTTTCACACTTCAAAAGAGCCTATTTTATAGGAATCGGAGGAATTGGTATGTCGGCATTGGCGCGTTATTTCAATACCATTGGCTGGGAGGTTGCGGGATACGATAAAACCAGTTCTAGTCTAACCGATGCGTTGCAAAAAGAAGGTATTTCAATTCACTTTGAAGATTTAGGAAAAGAGGTTCCGGTTCAATTTCAAGAGGTGAAATCAACCTTAGTTGTTTACACACCTGCAATTCCAAAAAATTTAGGGGAATTACAGGTATTCCAAGCATCAAAATCCTACCTATTCAAACGATCTGAAGTTCTTGGTTTGTTAACCCGCCAATCCAAAAGTATTGGCGTTGCGGGAACACACGGAAAAACAACAACTAGCTCAATGCTTGCGCACATTCTGAATAATTCCAAAATTAAATGCAATGCTTTTTTAGGAGGAATAGCAACAAATTTCAATTCCAATTTACTGATCCATCCGGAGAACCAATACACTGTAATTGAAGCGGATGAATTCGACCGGTCGTTTTTAAAGTTAAGCCCTTTTGCATCCATTGTTACCTCCACAGATCCGGATCATTTAGATATATATGGCGAAGCAGCTGAATTTTTGGAAGGATTTCAGAAATATACCAATCTAATTAATAGAAATGGAAGATTGGTGATGAAGGAAGGGCTGCAACTCACCTCCCCTGCCCCTATTATTTCCTATGCCATTGCATCCAAAACTGCTGATTATTCAGGCGATAATTTACGATTTATAGGCGGAAAATTTCTGGTGGATGTTCGAACGCCTCATGCAATTCTTAAAAACATCGAAATAGGAATTCCTGGAATTCACAATGCAGAAAACGCTATTGCCTGTATTGCTTTGTGTGAATTTTTAGGACTTTCCGAAGCAGAAATAAGAAGCGGATTGGCAACATTTTTAGGTGTAAAACGACGATTTGAATACCAAATCAAAACGGAGAAATTAGTCTATATTGATGATTATGCGCACCATCCAACGGAATTGCATGCCTTGATTTCATCCGTTCGACTGTTGTATCCTGACAAAAAAATTACGGCTGTATTTCAGCCACATTTATTCTCCCGAACAAGAGATTTTTTTGAAGGTTTCAGCACCGAACTATCGCTTGTAGATGATTTGGTACTCTTACCGATATATCCCGCCAGAGAAGAACCAATTCCAGGAATCACTAGCGATTTATTACTGGAAAAAATAACTATTTCTAGTAAACAGTTGCTCTCTCCAGCAGAAGCATTGAACTATCTTTCAGGTAAAAAGGAAGGAATTCTATTAACCATTGGCGCAGGTGATATTGACAGAATAGTTGCACCCCTAAAAAAAGCGTTAGCATGAAAAAGTGGTTGAAAATAGTTGTGTGGGGCCTACTCTTAAGCGGGGTGGTGTTTTTACTCATTTTATCAAAACGCGCGCAAACGGAAACAATCGTGTCAAAACCACAGATTATTATTCACGTCACGGGCGAAAATGCCTTCTTAACCAAGAACGAATTGTATACGCGTTTAAAACGAAAAGGATTTATTTTCGATAGGCAACAGCGGGAAAAATTAAATATTTCAGCGATTGAAAAGTACATCCAATCCATGTCCGAAGTGAAAACAGTAAAGGTATATTCTTCCATTGGAAAAGATTGGAAAATCGAAGTTTTGGTTAGAAAACCAATTGCGCGAATATTTAACACTTTTGGCGAAACTTTTTACTTGGATGAAGACGGAATTATCATGAAATCCTCCAACCTTCATACAGCGCGTGTGGTTGTCGTGAGCGGGAACATAAAAGATCGAATTAATTCAAAAAGTGTTAAAGAAATTATTAACAACCCAACCTTGAAAAGTATTCAAAAATTAGATCAGGTGTATCGTATTTCCATTTATGTTTGTAATGATCCACTAATGCAATCTTTAATTAGCCAAATTCATCTAAAATCAAATGGTGATTTTGTCTTAATACCTTTAGTTGGTGGACAAAAGATCATTTTTGGGAGCGCAAATAGTGACGAGGAAGTGAAAGAAAAGTTTGAAAAACTTAAGCTGTTTTACAAGGAAGCTATCCCATTTGAAGGGTGGAACAAATATGAAGAAATAAGTCTGAAATA
This sequence comes from Flavobacteriales bacterium, assembly GCA_947476955.1. Taxonomy (GTDB): domain Bacteria; phylum Bacteroidota; class Bacteroidia; order Flavobacteriales_D; family Crocinitomicaceae; genus M0103. Next base: position 4,155 of record CANJSS010000032.1, on the reverse strand, counting down.
CAAAAAGCAAATAGTTTGTAAGACAGTCGATGGTTATATAGAAGAAGAAAAAGAAAATAAGCATGAATAAAATTATTGTTGGACTGGATATTGGAACTACCAAAATTGCCTGTTTTGTAGGTAAAAAAAATGAACATGGGAAGATTGAAATCTTGTCTATGGGAAAAAGCGAATCCCTTGGGGTGATGCGTGGTATGGTTTCCAATATCGAAAAAACAGTTCAATCCATAAAACTTGCCGTGGAAGAAGCGCAACAGCGTGTTGAAGGTGAGTTAACTATTCGTGTGGTAAATGTTGGAATTGCCGGACAACACATAAAAAGTTTACAACACAGGGGAATTCATACCCGAAACGAAATTGAAAACGAAATTTCTCAAAAAGATATCGATGCTTTGGTGGAAGACATGTACAAAATGGTCATGCAACCGGGCGAAGAAATAATTACCGTTTTACCACAAGAATACATTATCGACAACGAACAAGGAATCAAAGATCCTATCGGCATGTTGGGCAGAAGAATGGAAGCTAATTTTCATATCATAACTGGACATGTTGGTGCGTTATTGAACATCAACAAATGCGTTCAAAAAGCGAATTTAGAAGTTAAAGAAATTATCTTAGAGCCAATAGCTTCTGCAGATGCAGTGCTTTCTGATGAGGAAAAAGAAGCTGGCGTTGTTTTAGTGGATATAGGCGGCGGAACAACCGATGTTGCGATTTTCCACGAAGGAATAATTCGTCACACAGCAGTTATTCCTTTTGGCGGAAATGTTATCACCGAAGATATTAAAGAAGGTTGCACCATCCTGAAGCGCCAAGCGGAAGCGTTGAAAGTTAAATTTGGCTCCGCATTGGCTTCTGAAAGTCAGGAAAATGAAATTGTTTGTATTCCTGGATTACACGGAAAAGCACCAAGAGAAATTACGGTTCGAAATTTAGCGAGCATCATTCAAGCGCGCATGGAGGAAATCATTGACTTGGTGCACTATGAAATTTTGAACTCCGGATACAGCAAAAAATTAATTGGCGGAATCGTAGTTACTGGCGGCGGTGCGCAAATGAAACACATCAGCCAATTGTTTGAATATATTACAGCAATGGATACACGAATTGGCTATCCTACGGAACATTTAGCCAGTAATAACCACATTGAAAACCTTACAAGTCCAATGTATTCAACAGGAATCGGTTTGGTTCTAAAAGGATTTGAAGCGATTGAAAAAAATGGGAAAATGATTGAGCCTGCAAGCAATGGCGCTGTTAAAACCCACTCCGTAAAAAATACAGGATCTTTCTTTGAAACAATTTTGAAAAAAGGTAAAATATTCTTTGCAGAAGATTAATTTTTCTAATCCTTCAGCAAAAAAAGAAACAACAACAAAAAACAATAAGTAACTAGCAACAACAACAAAATTAAAACAAAAGAGTATGGAATTTGATTTACCAAGAGACACAAGTTCAATCATCAAAGTAATTGGTGTTGGAGGTGGCGGTAGTAATGCTGTTAACCACATGTATGATCAAGGAATCATTGGTGTAGATTTTATCGTGTGCAATACCGATAGACAAGCACTAGATATTTCGCCTGTTCCATACAAAATACAACTTGGAACTTCTTTAACAGAAGGAAGAGGAGCTGGCGCTAGTCCTGAAATTGGAATGAATGCAGCTATCGAAAACATGGAAGATATTCGTAATTTACTTTCGAAAGATACTAAAATGGTTTTCGTCACTGCCGGAATGGGCGGTGGAACTGGAACTGGCGCTGCGCCAATTATCGCGCAAGTGGCGAAAGAACTTGGGATTTTGACGGTTGGAATCGTTACCGTGCCTTTTAATTTTGAGGGACGAAAAAGAAGACAACAAGCAGAAGAAGGACTAGAAAAAATGCGTCAAAACGTAGATACCTTGTTGGTAATTAACAACGAGCGTTTGCGTGAAATCTCTGGAAATCTTACCATTGGAAACGCTTTCTCCCAAGCAGATGATGTTTTAACAACTGCTGCAAAAGGAATTGCGGAAGTAATTGCTGTTACTGGCGCTATCAATGTCGATTTCAACGATGTGAAAACGGTAATGAAGGACAGCGGAAATGCAATCATGGGAAGCGCTTCAGCGGAAGGAGAAAATCGTGCTACACTTGCTGTGCAGGAAGCGTTGAATTCACCTTTATTGAACGATAATGATATCAGCGGTGCACAATACGTTTTACTGAATATTACGTATGGCGACAAAGAAGTCTTGATGGATGAAATCACGGAAATCACGGATTATATTCAAGACGAAGCTGGATCAACTGCAGATGTAATCTGGGGACATGGTTACGATGCAACATTGGGTGATAAATTATCCGTGACGTTAATTGCTACAGGATTCTCTTCTCAGCCAGTGAATGGATTTGAAAAAGCACCCGAAAAAATGGTTCGTAAACTGGAAGATGAACCAAGAAATGAAATTAAAGCGCCACTATCTGCTCCGACGCAAGTTAATACGTTCGATAATGCAACGGAAATTACAAATACTGTAGAGGAGCCATTCTTAAAAAATGACACTGCATCAGTAAGTCAAACCACTACTGATGCATCCTTTTTAAACGAAGAAACAAAGGAGCAGAAAGAAATGCAGTTCGATTGGGAAATGTCCCATCCTACATCGCAAGAAGCACCGCAAAAAGAAGAAGTTGTTCGTCTTTGGTTAGAAGATGAAATGGAACAGAAAATTAGCTTGGAAACAACACCAGCGAAATCCATTCTTTCTCCAGAGGAACAACAAAGAAGAACCCAAGATCGATTGTCTAAAATTCAAGAATATACTTCTAAACTGAAAAAAGCAGAAGGAATTACAGAATTTGAAAACGAACCTGCTTTTGTTCGAAGAAATATTCAGTTGGACAATTCAGCGAAAAGCAGCGAAGAGTCTTTTAGTAGATTTGGTTTGTCGCAAGATGAAAATGGAACAACCATCCGAAACAATAATTTTTTACACGATAACGTAGATTGATGAGTTTTACAGACACAATAAATGGCGATATCAAAAGTGCAATGCTTGCTAAAGACAAAGAGAAATTAGCTGTATTACGCGATATTAAATCAAAATTAATTCTGGAAGCAACTTCAGGATCCGGCAGCGAAGTTAGCGATGAAACTGCGATGAAAATTTGCATGAAATTGCACAAACAACGCATGGAAACGTATGAAATTTACATAACGCAAGGACGCGAAGATCTTGCAACCGACGAATTGTTTCAGGCTAAAGTTCTAGAAGAATACCTGCCTAAAATGATGGGTGACGAAGAAGTAAAAGCAGAAGTTCTGGCTGCTATTTCCGCAACTGGCGCAAGTGGTCCGCAGGACATGGGAAAAGTAATGGGGCTTCTTTCTGCAAAATTAGCTGGAAAGGCAGATGGGAAAGTAATTTCTACCTTTGTTAAAGAAGCGCTGGCAAAATAAATAGATTATTACGGCACAAATCGCATGGTTTGTAAACTAATTCAAAACGCGTTTCACGAATAGGAAGCGCGTTTTTTTATTTAAAAAAACAAGTATGTATTATTTCACTCGTACCTTTGTAGCATGTCCATAAACGAAAAAGAACTTCTTGCAGAGACTATTCGCCACTACAATTTAAAGGGATGGTCGCCTGCTACAGCAACAAATTATTCTTTCAAGGATAATGAGGGAACGATTTGGGTTTCCCGCAGTGGAGTCGATAAATCGCACTTCTCTGCAACCGATTTTATAACGGTAGATTCAAACGGCACGGCAACCGGCGAATTCTCGCACATGAAACCATCTGCGGAAACCTTGATTCATTGCGTCATTTATGAATTGTTCCCAGAAACAAAAGTTATTCTCCATAGCCATTCCATCTATCCTATTTTGATTTCAGCTGTTCTCGGTCCTCAAATTTCCTTCGAAGGGTACGAAATTCAAAAAGGTTTTGATGGACAAACCACCCATGAAAACTGCATCGATATTCCGATTTTTGAAAACACCCAAGATATGCAGAAATTCAAAGAAGTCATGACGGAAGAAGCGAAGCGCATACAACAGCATGCATTTATCATCCGGAAACATGGAACCTATGCGTGGGGGAAGAATCTGTTTGAAGCAAAACGACATCTGGAAACATTGGACTATTTGTGCCAATGCGAAT
>CANJSS010000031.1 GCA_947476955.1 Flavobacteriales bacterium | reverse complement strand
GCAGCCAATAAAAATGGAGATAAACCTTGATCCGAAAGCGCGTTAACTTGATTCGGCTTTTCGTCTAATAATTTTTTCATGGCTATCTCGTCACCCGATCGAGCTAAATCAAAAATAGATTGTCCAAAGGAATGGGTGCTCAGGAGTATGAAGATGAATAAGGTACGATTCATGGTGTAAAAATAGTGCTAATTTGATAATGTTCAAAGTTCCATTTACTAATTATTTGTTTTTTAGAATTTTTTTTTGGTTTTAACTGCCAATTTAAGCGGAACGTTACCAATTGGATTTCGACAAAACATGCGCTGCTAAGCTCAAAATTTGTTTTTCCAATTTTTTAGCATGTAAAATAAATCTCAAAATAGTAAATTCAAATTTAAGGGCTAATTCGTCTTTTTTTTTGATTTACTTTTTGGGCGTTCCCCTCTGGGGCGGGCTTTTCTTTACAATCTTTTACATAAAAAAGCAAAAGGATTTTCATTGCTATCCCTAACGCAAAATACCGCTTCGATTGTTGCAATTGATAAAGGCTAGTATTTTTCCGTTCCAGCTAACGAAATAGTAGATCTAAAACGCCTACTTTTACTTATTTTTGAGAAGCCAAAATAGAAAAAAGCACTTACACATGTCCGTTTCAATTAACGATAAAAACAAAGATTTTTTTGAAGCTGTATTTCAAATTGTTACATTAATTCCAGAAGGTAAGGTAACCACTTATGGTGCAATTGCAAAATGTTTGGGTTCTAAACAATCTAGTAGAATGGTAGGCTGGGCAATGAATGCGTCGCATAAATATTCTGGAATCCCAGCACATCGTGTGGTGAATAGAAATGGTTTATTAACTGGAAAACACCACTTTGAAACGCCAGATACAATGGCTGAAAAGTTGAATTTAGAAGGGATAATTGTGAAAAATGATCAAATTCAAAATTTTAAATCCCATTTTTGGGATCCATTACTTGCGTTGAACCCCGACGCATAAAACACAGAATTTTAGCCTTCTACATAAATTAATGACGGTTTAAAATTGCAGCATAGGCGAAAGATAGTATTTTTGACAGATGATATTAATTACCGGTGGAACAGGACTCTTAGGAAGTCATTTAGTGTATGAATTAGCCCGACAGGGATTTAAAATTCGGGCCATCTACCGCAATGTTGCACGCATAAAATCGGTAGAAAAAGTTTTCCAGTATTATTCCCCAAATGATTATTTGGAATTACTCAATTTAATCGAGTGGGTGAAAGGGGATATTCTGGATATCAATTCTTTGGAAGATGCCATGGCGGGAATTTCTCAAGTGTATCATTGCGCCGGGTTGGTTTCTTTCGCTAGAAGAGATTTCGATAAATTAATTAAAATAAACCGTGTCGGCACAGCAAATGTGGTAAACGTTTGTTTGGCTTTTGGTGTTCAAAAAATCGCTTACGTTAGCTCCACCGCTGCAATAGGAGGCGCAAACAATTCAACAATATCCGAAAATACAAAATGGGAAATGTCGCCCGAAACCAGTGGCTATTCTATTTCCAAATACTCCGCTGAAAAAGAAGTATGGCGCGGCGTTGAGGAAGGATTGGATTGCGTAATCGTTAATCCTTCCGTGATTTTTGGCGCTGGAAATTGGGAAGAATCTTCGCTGACAATTTTTCGAACGGTCAACAATGGTTTGAAGTTTTATACTCGCGGAAAAAATGGGTTTGTAGACGCAAGAGATGTTGCAGAAATAATGGTTCAACTCATGCAGAGTGATGTGAAAAATGAGCGTTTTTTATGCGTTGGCGCGTCGGTATCCTTTCAAACTCTACTTACGAAAATCGCACTTCATTTAGGAAAAAAACCTCCTTCCATAAACACACCTGCATGGTTGGTTGGATGTGCATGGAGAATTGCATGGTTTGTTTCAAAATGGAAAGGTACAAATCCCACGCTTACAAAAGACAGTGCACGATCCTCCTTCAACTTAAAAACATACGATTCAACAAAAGTTCAAATCGCACTTTCAAGGCAATTTAGAGATTTGGATGACACGGTTGAAAACACCATAAAAGGTAGAATTTCTTAAACCATTTTTTGATTGAAGTGTTTTTAAAAGAGTAAATATGTATTTTTGAATTATATGCGAATCAAGGAGCCGACATTAATCGCAATTCTTATTATTTTTTACCTTGTAGGTACTGTAGGGATTTTAATTCCAGCCTACAAAAATTCCTTTTTAGAACTTTCCTTTTTTAACCTGATTTTATCTTTTGTCGTTATGCTTTTGGCCCGTAAGAAGCAATTTTTGCCATTTCTGCTTTTTTTAATTGGGTGTTTTACGGTCGGGATAGCTGTTGAATGGATTGGAATTCATACAGGATATCTTTTTGGAGAATATAAATATGGAACAAATTTAGGCGCAAAAATTTCGGGTGTGCCATGGGTTATTGGTTTGAATTGGGGCTTATTAATCGTAACTTCTGCTTCGATCATAAATAAATTTACAACTACAATTTTTGTCAAGGCAGTATTGGCAGCATTACTGATGACGGGATTGGATTATTTGATGGAACCCGTTGCCGTAGAAAGCAATTTCTGGAAGTGGAAAAATGGAAGCATTCCAATTTATAATTATGTTTGCTGGTTCCTAGTATCTTTGCCTTTGCAACTGGTGTATTTTAAATTCAAACTAGCAGAAACGAACAAGGTTTTTACTACTTTGTTTTTAATTTTAGCATTATTTTTTATTCTTTTAACTCTATTTTAGGTTATGTATTGGTGGGGACCTTTTGTTATGTTGGCAGCTTTTATAGGCATGGAATTCATGGCCTGGGCAACGCATAAGTTTTTGATGCACGGTTGTATGTGGTTTTTTCATCTGGATCATCATCAAGTAAAACCAGGTTTTTTTGAACGAAATGATGTGTTTTTTCTAATTTATGCAATTCCTTCCTGGTTGTGCATTATGCTCGGAATGATGCAGGATGTATACGTTCCAGTTTGGATTGGATATGGAATTGCAGCGTATGGATTTGCGTATTTTTTAATTCACGATGTGTACATTCACAGAAGATTTAAATGGCTTAGAGATATTGATACACCCTACTTTTTAGCAATCCGAAAGGCACATAAAGTCCACCATAAATACCAAGGTAAAGAAGATGGAGAATGTTTTGGAATGCTCCTTGTTCCTCGAAAATATTATCTGGAAGCAAAAAAATCATTCGAACGTAAATCTTCGAAATCATGAGTTTGTATGGATGGATAATTCTTGCAACGATTATCGGACCTTTTTGCTTAAGTTTTGATAAAAAAGTTCATTTTTACACCTATTGGAAAGCACTATTTCCAGCGCTTTTTAGTGTAGGAATTGCCTTTCTTCTTTGGGACGAATATTTCACACAAAAAGAAATTTGGGGATTTACACCGGAGTATTTAGCAGGAATTTATATTGGTAAATTGCCAATTGAAGAGGTTTGTTTTTTTCTGGTCGTGCCGTATGCGTGTATTTTTATGCATGAAGTTTTAAAAGCATACTTTCCAGAAGTAAAACTGAAGAAATTTGCGCATTTTTTTGCCTTTGGGTTTACTTTTGCCGGTTTGCTTTTCGGAATAATCTATCTGGAAAATTGGTATACAGCAAGTGCTTGTATCCTTAGCGCCTTGCTCACTATTGGACTTTATTTTGTCAAGAAAGTGGAATGGTACAGTTCTTTTGTTTTTACCTTTCTTGTTGCATCTATTCCCTTTTTAATAGTGAATGGTGTTTTGACAGGTGCTTTTACCGAGGCTCCTATTGTTTGGTACAGCGAAAACCATATCATTGGCCTCCGAATGTATACCATTCCATTCGAGGATCTTTTTTATAATTACGCCATGCTGCTGCCGTTGGTAGCGATCTTTGAATATTTAAAAAAAGGTAAGCGTGTTAAAGCTTAAAATCTGGATAAAATTTGTTGCAACGTCACGCGTTAGAACATAGGTTATCAAATTACTTTTTTCGTTATAAAGCACTTCAATTTCTGTTGTAAAAACACCTTCTTGGTAGATATGTTTCTCTAGTAAATTCCCATTTTCATCGTACGTAAAGACTATTTCTTCCGCGGGTTCCAATGAATTTTGTTTGAATGTGCGCATCGTAGCAATCCAGCCATTCGAATTGTAAGCATATTTTATGGAAGTCTCTTCGGTGGTTACCATCAATCGCTCCACCCGTTCTATTAAATACCCCAATTCATTATAATAGCTAAATTCTTGCAGATATGGTAAACCGTAACTGTTAAAAGTTGTTTTTTTGGTTTGATTTTCAAAATCTTCGTAAACCATCGTTTCAGAATTAAGAAGAATTTGTTGCATTTCACCAAGACTATCTCGGTATTCTCTATAATTCATCTCCTTTGTAATCCTTTTTTTGGAATCGAATACATAGGTTGTAGTTGTAAATCCATAAGTATCGCTTTTTTTGTGTGATTTTAACTGGTTTTTTTCGGAGTAAAAATACACATTAGAGGTTGTGTCTTTTGTCCCATCGTCTTTTTTGGTTTCAAACGATCGAATCAATCTTCCCAATGTGTCAAATTCGTATACATACTTGTATTCTTTTAATCGTAGAATATCGCCAGACTTTTTATACGTAAATTGACCGTTTAATTGCCTAATGGAATTAGCATGAATAAATTCTGTATTAAAAAAAGGGATATCCGTAAATGCTTTTCCAGAACGATTATCTAGCATTTGACTGAAGATAACAGTAGGAATAAAAAACACTAAAATCAAACCTTTTTTCACAATGCAAATAACGCTAAATAAAATAGAAAATCCAATGAGTCCATGTTTTACGGTGTTATTGTGCTTAGAGTAAATTGAAAACTGAGCGCATCATTGAATCCCCCCTTCCAGAAAACCTGTATTTTAGGAATGCAGTTTTACCATTTGCAAGACTTGTTCTATATTGGTTGTTGGCAGCAGACAAGTTCCTTCATAACAAACATATAGTGTTGTTTCTTCTGTGCTTTTTTTATCTGCCAATACTGGAAGATTTAATTCGTTGCCTCCTGCAAAAAGAACGTGTGGCAAATAAGCATATTGTAAGTTCTTCCGTTCTTCTTTTACTTCTTGTCCAACTAATGCAAGAAGATAGTAATCTGTTACGATGTGCTGCAAGAGCCTTGCCCAATTCGAGTATCCAGAACCATACATTTCCATTCCTTCGTATATATTCGAAAGCATTTGCTCTGCAATTTTTGTGTATTCTTTATTTGAATACAATTGCCCCAATCTAAACAAATTATGCGCCATAACCGAATTACTTGCGGGCAAAACAGTATCGTTTAATTCCATTTTCCGCGCGATCAAAGAAGTATTCGATTGGGTAAAATAAAACATTTGACTCGTAGAATCGTGAAAATGGTCCAGCGTAGTTTGTGTTAAAATCTGCGCATTCTCCAACCATTGAATGTCAAATGTAATTTGATAGAAATCGATAAATGCATCTATCACATGGGCATAGTCTTCTAAAAATGCTGGGATATTTACTTTCCCATTCTTGTAATTACGCAATAATTTTCCATCTTCTTGCAGTTGCGATTGCACTATCCAACTGGCATTTTTATGCGCTAATTGCAAAAATTCATCTTCCTCAAATGCAGCATAAGCCTGACACAAACCCTTAAGTGCCATAGCATTCCAAGAAGTCAAACATTTATCATCTGTTCCTGGCCTCGCCCGATGTGTTCGCTCATCTAGTAATTTTTGATTCAACTTTTCTATCGCATCGTCGAATTCGATAGTTGTCCAGTTCATTTTTCTTGCAAATTCTTGATCGGATTCTGTTCGCAGGAGAATGTATTTATCTTCCTCCCAAAATCCGCGCTGGTTTACAGCGTAAAAATCTTTAACCCATGTATAATCTACTCCTAAAAGTACTTTGAGCTCTTCCGGTTTCCAGCAGTAAAATTTTCCTTCATCTCCTTCGCTATCGGCATCCAAGGCAGAATAAAATGCTCCTTCCTTGGTGAGCATTTCCCGCTGCAGCCATTCAATCGTTTGATAAACAACACGTTTATACAATGGTTTCTGAAAATATTTGTACGCTTGTGCATAGAGATGCAGCAATTGTCCATTGTCGTAAAGCATTTTTTCGAAATGTGGCACTTTCCATAACATATCAACTGAATAGCGCGAAAATCCGCCGCCAACTTGATCGTAAATGCCACCCATTGCCATTTTATCCAAGGTTAGCTCCACGTGTTTCAGGACTTTTAAATTTTCATATTTCACGCCATATTCCAGCAAAAATTCATAATTATTTGGCAGTGGAAATTTTGGTGCACGAGATTCTCCACCTTCCATAGAATCGAAATTTCTAGACCAACGCAACACAAGCTCATGAAGTTTTTCTTCTGAAAAGGTATCCAGTTGTACAGCAGCTGAAATGAGTTCACTATTTTTGATTCCTTCGTGTAAATGTGCTGCATATTCCTCCGCTTTTTCTCTATCTTTTTTAAAAGTATGTTCTAATGAACGCAAAATATGCATCCATTGGTCTTTTGGGAAATAGGTTCCACCATATATTGGTCTTCCATCTGGTAATGTGAAACAATTCAATGGCCAGCCTCCTTTTTGGGTGATTAACTGTACCGCTGTCATATAAACTTGATCCACATCCGGACGTTCTTCCCGGTCCACTTTTACAGAAATAAAATACGTGTTCATTAAATCCGCAACTTCTTCATCTTCAAAACATTCTTGTTCCATAACATGGCACCAATGGCAAGCCGAATAGCCAACACTTATTAAAACAAGTTTATTTTCTTGTTTCGCTTGTTCAAAAACACCATCTGAAAAAGGCACCCAATTTACGGGGTTGTGAGCATGCTGCAATAAATAGGGAGATGTTTCGTGAATTAATTGGTTGGTGAATTTTTCCATGGTGTAAAGTTAAAACGAATGTGTTGCGCATCAAAGTGAAAATAGGAAAACACGAAAAAATAAGATATATGAAAGCACTATCGGTAATAGCCCAAATAAATTACTTTGTAAGCATAATCAGGGTGATTAAAATCCAAATTTGGTACGTTTACTTCCAATGTCCCAAGTGCATTTGTAGAAATTTTTTGTACTTCAATCGGAGCTTTGCCAGCTATTTCTCCTTCCGTGAAATAATATTCAACGGAATACCAGTGTTTTTTAATGAAGCCGGATGTTTTTAATTCCTTTAGTTTAAAAGTTGGATTGCGCTTCATTCCCGATGGATTTTGTATGGATTGCGCTCCTCCTTTATCGGTGTATTTATCTTTCAGTTTCGGGTCGTCAAAACCTTTCAATTCTTCGTGCTGGTATACGGCGTTGTGTTCGATTGGACATGCTTTTCCAAGTAATGAAAAGGAATAGCCGTATGGATCTTTGCTAAAATAACACGGCGCATTTAAGTCTGTTTTTTCGTCCACAAGATTTTTGAGGCAAAGATTACTTTCTTCTAAATTTCTCCAATAAAAAGTTGCGTTGTGAACCCAACCTAAAACGTGTTCTTTTTTGTCGTCTTTCAGTGCAAAATTCTCCAACTTACTATTTTTGATTGATGCATCTTTCCATTTTTGAGGAGAATAATTGCCTTGTCTAAGGTTTTCAGTTGAAAAAAAATGTTGAATATGTGCAAGATCTTTTTGGTAATTGCCATCAAAAACACCACTTTCCCACCACCAATCCAAACCTGTTCCAAAACAACCCATAAATGCGGAAGACCAAATACTGTTGTGGAATTCAATACCGGTGCAGCAATACATGGCAATTTTATTCGGCCCCATTTCCTCCAAAATAACTGGCTTATTAAATTTATTCCAGTAGGTTTCAATTTTATCGTAGCGATCGGTATAATTAATTTCTTTTCGTTCTCCATAGGAATGCAGGCCAATGACGTCCGAAAGGCTAAAAAAACTTGTTTCAGGATTGTTTTCCAAATCGGACAAGCGTGCAGGGCTGTGACAGAATAAAATAGAGCTGTTTAAATTTGATTCAATAAATTTTTGTTGGTTGGAAATCCAGTTTCGAAGCAGGACAACGGCATTTTTTTCTGCATTCTTATCCGTTTTATTTTCTAGTAATTTCGTACACCAATTATCCACTTCGGAATAGCTATAAAAAGCCATGTTGGAGCTATAACCCCAGCGCGAGAAAACATAGCGAAGGCAGTTGTTTTGCCATTTGATAATTTCAGGCTTTGTGAAATATTCCTCGATGGTGCAATTCATTCCAACTTTGTACGGATTAAGTTCCCAGCGCACATTTGCCCAATCGCCGCGATCCATTACTTCCACGTGGTGGCGAAAAAGTGTAAAGTATACCTGGTTTTTTTCACATTTTTCTACGACTTGGTCGAAGGCAAACATTTCATCGAGTTTGGAGGCGTAATTGTTGTAAGTTGGCCAATCCGGCAATGCTGCTTGGCCGCCTAATTCAAACCGTGTAAAATTTCCTCCGGCATCCACTAGTTTTTGAATGCCATCCAATTGTCTTTTCAGTTGAGAGGGATAAAAGCCACATTCTCCAGCATTTGCGATATTTTCAGAAACGGCAAAAAATGGTCCGCTGGTCTCACTGTAATATAACCATCTGTCTTGTTCGGAGGTGGTCTGAGAAATTTTCAGTAAACCCTTATGGTTAGATTTTTCACATTGAAAAGCACTTTCCGGTAGGATAATCGTTTCAAAGCCTGCAACATAGATTTTTACCGCTATTTTCCATTCTCCTTCCAGGTTCGGTGCAAAACGAAATCGCCATGAATAGCCCGTCTGTTCTGGAATAAATTCATTTTGAACGGAAGCCACATTCTCCGAGCTTCCGGATAGTTTTTGACTAAATGACGCATAATAAAAACCGTAACGGATAATTTTTGAACCGTCAGGAGCCATTAATTCAACTCGAAAATCAATAGCTTCCGGGTCGAAGGGATTGATGCCGCCTTTTCCATTTAATAGGAAATAATTGACCTGTTGTGTGATTTTTTTTGGAAGTTCAAATCCAAGTTCTAATTTTTCGTATTTTCCAACTCTTCCGGGGCTATTGAAAGGTGCTAACCACACTAATTCTTCTACAATTGTATCGTTGGAATTTACGGTCGTGGGTTCTTGTCGGGTGGATATTTCTATTGGATTTCCTAAGACGTGAGAAAAAGTGGTGAGAAATAAAAAGTGCACTAAAACAACAAAAAGTTTACGTTCCATACGGATTAAAATAGGTGAAAAAATAGAAAAGTACACAATCTTTCTATAAGTTAAAATCAATAAATCAATTCAAATCAATTTTTTCTTTTTTTGCATTTTCTGCCTCCTCTTTCCAGCCTTTGAGTTTATTTTTAATTTTCGAATCTTTCTCCACCTTTTTCTGCTCAATAGGATTTTCCGTCTGATTTGTTCCAAATTCAATCTTTAATTCCTCTTTTAAGAATGTTTTCTGTTGGTACGATTTTACAGTAGAATCATTTTTAAATAGCCCAAATTCCGTTTTCAAAATCGATCTTACAGTTTGTTTTTCTGCTTCTCTGTTTGCTTTAGCCTGTTCTTTTTTAGCTTCTTTATCCCATTCAACAGTTGGGTTTTCTAAATCGCCGAACATGCGCATAAAGATATACATGCCGGTTCCGTCGTCAATTATTTCGCCAAATTCAGAAGTGTTCTTTTCTTCCTTCAAATCCCTAAAACGAAATGCAAACCGATAGTTTATTTTATTGTCGAAGGTATGTGTTCCAGAAGTTTCAATATCAAGTGCACTGGTGTGAATTACCATTGCCGGGATCTCCAGTTGCCCATTTTGTATTGTAAAGGTATTTTCGAGCGTTTCAAATTTCAAATCCACTAATTTTTTTTCAAGGCTAAGAATGTTATTTTTTCCAATTGCAAATTTTGCAGATGGTGTTTTTAGGCTTTCTGTGATGGACTTGAATGCGTCTACATTTTTTAATCTTCCATCCTGAATTTTGATGTAAACCTGCGATTTTATAGATTTTGAAATGATGCCGGACCGCAAATCAAATGGTGCCTCGAAATACACTTCAGCATGGGCTTTCCCAAAAATATTGTTTTCACCAATTACTTCCTGGTTGAAATTATCCCATTCGCGAAAAAGCTTTTTGAATTCGAGATTATTGGAAGTTACCTTCGTTGTAACATGAAATATTTCTGCTGTCCGTTCTTCAATGGTTAAATCTCCGCGGATATCAGCTTGCGCATTTTGAAGTGAAATCGATGGGAAATAGATTTTCCGATTCCCAATTATCATATTCCCGGATAATTTTTTGAATTCGTGTTTTTCGTATTTTATTTCTCCCGCTTCCATGAACACTTGCCCATCGATATCTTCCGGCAAAATGAATTTTCGGCCATCTTGAATTTTCTCTTCTTTGCTCGTTGTTCCCAAATCTTGTACATCGAGATAATTACTTTTTATTTCTAAATCCGCTGTTAAGTTGCCTTGTTGTTTGAAATAATTTACAATATTTTTAAATACCCCGTTTAGTGCTAAATCAGATGCGCCAACTTTTAGTTCCACATTATCAATTCCTGCTTCATCGTTGCGGAGATACATAGCACCATTTAAATTTTCGAAGGTTCGTTTGTCTTCTTTTAGTTTGAGTTGGACATTCTTCATGCGCACTTCTCCCTCGCATGTTACTATGGAATAATCCATAGTTTCATTCATTTTTGGAATGCTCTGAATATTAAATATGGTCTTAATACCCAAGTTTCCATTTATTTTTTCTACAAAAGGCAGGTGAAATAAAGAATGCAAAATCGTTAAGTTAATATTCCCAGTGCCGCTTCCGAGGTAATTCGGCGCTTCAAATTGTGTGATTTTTAGATCGCCGCTGAAAAGTCCTCCAGGTGTTAGGAAACGAATCTTGGAGAGTTTCAGGTATTCTTTTTCGACGCCACCTAAATTGGAATATTGCCCTTTTAAATTTATTTTTCTAATTTTTAATTTCTTTTCAGGCTCCGTCAATGTGCCATTGTGAATTCCAAAATCGCAGGAAATCGCAGGAATGGCAGTTGCAGTATTTTCTCCCTTAACACTTAGATTAAAGTATACTTTTCCTGTCCCTTCAAATTTTTCGATACCATCGATTTGTGAAAAAGAGAAATTGTTTGCAACGTCCACAAGTTCAATATCTTTAGAATGTGCTTCAAATTCCAAGTCGTTGGGAGTAACTTTTCCGTTTATCTGAAATGGCAAATTGGAAACGTAAATCAAGGCTTTTGGAATTTCAAAAACACCAGTTTCCTGATTTACTTGAATGTCTAATTCAAAAGAAGCGGGCTTATTAGAAAGTAACGTGACATTTCCACTTCTTGCCTTGAGCATCTGCAAATCACTTTTTGCGCGCAATACGAATAGTTTTTCCGTAAAATCTCCCTTGAGTTCTAGTTCATTTAACCTGGAAGAATAATATTGATTAGTTGCTTTATTCGTATAGGAAAACCGCATATTTTCAAGCGATACTTGTTCTAGCTTCAGTTCGAAATCCGCTGCACTGGTATTTTTTTTAGCATGCAGAATATCGTAGTTTACGGAGCCATTTTTTCGAATTTTCAGCTGGATTGTGCCTGGAGCAACTTGAATTGATTTTACATTATAATTTTCGTTCCAGATTTCAATAGGATTAAATTTCAAACGGATACGTTCGCTATATAAAAGCGTGTCTTGTTTAGTAGAATTTGAATAGGAATCTTGAATAAAAACGTCGTTGAAATCCACCGAAACATTAGGGAAAGAGCCCCAAAATGTTAAATCTACGTTTGAGACAGAGACTTTTGCGCGCAGATGTTTGTTTACTTCCGTTACGACTATTCCGCAGATTTCATCTTTAAAAAGATACAACGCTCCAGTAATGAGTAAAAAAATACCCAATAGAATTCCAAGGAACCATTTTGTAATTTTAAGAAAACTTTTTTTCATTCTAACATACAAAGTTATACCCCTTTGGTTATGGGGTAGCGCACAAATACTAAACTTATTAACGGAAAGATGTGCGGTTTTGTTACACGATTAAAAATGTAAATCTCAAGCTATTTGAACAGTTTAATTTCATCGTTATTCATTCGGGTAGAATTGTATTGGAAAACAACCGATTTTCTCTGATTTTAAATAAAAAGTAATCTCGAAAAATCTTTCCTGGATGTTCCATAATGCTTATACTTTGTGCTATCTTTGTTGTTTAAAAATTACAAAATGAGTTTACTTACAGTAGGAAGCGTTGCATTTGACGCGATTGAAACACCATTCGGAAAAACAGATAAAATTATTGGAGGAGCGGGCACCTATATCGCTTTATCTTCCTCTTTTTATACAAAAGATCAAAAAATAGTTGCAGTAGTTGGAGAGGATTTTCCAAAAGAAATGCTGGATACGCTGGAAGCACGCGGTTTGGATTTGGAAGGTCTGCAGATTAAAGTTGGTGAAAAAACTTTTTTCTGGAGCGGCCGCTACCACAACGATATGAATTCGCGCGATACATTGGTTACAGAATTGAACGTTTTGGAGCATTTTGATCCTATTATTCCCGCAAATTATCAAGGAGTAGAATATTTAATGCTTGGAAATCTTAGCCCACAAGTGCAAAGAATCGTAATTGAGCGTTTAACGGAACGTCCAAAACTAATTGCCATGGATACTATGAATTTCTGGATGGATATTGCGATGGATGATTTGAAGGAAACCTTAAAATTGGTGGATGTTTTGATTATCAATGACGAGGAAGCGCGCCAATTATCCAAGGAATATTCTTTGGTAAAGGCATCCAAAGTTATACGTGCTATGGGTCCAAAATATTTGATTATTAAAAAAGGGGAACATGGCGCATTATTGTTTCACGGTGAAAATGTGTTTTTTGCACCAGCGCTTCCTTTGGAAGAGGTTTTTGATCCAACCGGCGCAGGCGACACATTTGCAGGCGGATTTATGGGATATATTGCTGCTTCCGATGACACATCCTTTGAAAACATGAAAAGAGCAATCATTGCAGGATCTGCATTGGCTTCTTTCTGTGTTGAAAAATTTGGAACGGAGCGTTTAACGGAAATCACATTGAAGGATGTGGAGCAGCGAATTGAGAAATTCGTTGCATTGACTAATTTTGACATGGTACAAACGATAGGATAAAATTCCTAAATTTCTGCGGTATGGAAAATAATATATGGATTATAGAGCTTAAAAATTTAACGCAAAAAGAAGATGCGCTGGCAATAAGCAGAGAAGTGAATGAATTGAAATCCCGTTTTGAAGATTATATTCTCGAAGAGGAACGGAAAATTCAAGTTGCATCTATGGAAGCGAAAGAAGCAGGGACGGAATTGGAAGAAGTTGATTTCAGACCCTTGAAAGACGAATTCTATGAAGTATATAATGATTACAAAGCGCGCCGAAAAGTAATGATTGACGCAAGGAATCTTTTGGAATCTGAAAATATTAAGCTGAAACGTAATCTGATTAATCGCTTGAAGGAGGTGATTGAAAAAGAGGAAAATATTGGTATTGCCTATTCATCCTACAAGGAAATTCATGAAGCATGGAAAAAAGTAGGGGATATCGCGCGCGAAAAGCGGGATGAAGTGCAACACGAATATTCCCGTTTATTGGAGGATTTTTTCTACAACATGAAGATTTATCGTGAGCTAAAAGAACACGATTTAAAGCGAAACCTTCAATTGAAAATGAAGGTAGTAGAGCAATTAGAAGTTTTGAAAAACCAAGAATCAATTAAAGAAGTGGAAAGTTCGCTTAAAGCTTTGCAAAATGAATGGGAAGAAATCGGACCAGTTGTTAACGAGGAGTGGGAAGCATTGAAAGCAAAATATTGGGAACAAGTGCGCGCAATTTATGACCGCGTAAATGTTTTTTATGACATTCGACGAACGAACTTGCTGGAAAATCTGAACCATAAAAAGGAGTTGTTATCTCAAACTATTGAGCTAATTAATACTTCTGAGGCCAATGATTCTGTTAAAATGTGGGAAGAAACAACAGAAAAATTGCTAGAACTGCAAGAAAAATGGAAAGCAGTTGGTTTTGGTCCCCGCAGAGAAAACGAAGCAATTTGGCAAGAGTTTAGAGGTTTGTGTGATCAGTTTTTTGCAAAAAAGAAACAGTTTTTCGGAACAATTCAAGAGAAATTTGGAAAAATTGCCGAAGTTAAGCAACGAATTATCGACCAGGCAAGAGCATTGAAAGATTCCACAGATTGGAAAAATTCAGCAGAAAAATTAGTGCAATTACAAAAACAATGGAAATCATGTGGCCACGCAGGACAAAAATTAGAACAAAAACTTTGGTCGGATTTTCGTGGAGCATGTGATTCATTTTTCAATAACCGCCAAAAACATTTTGAGCAACAAGATAGCTTGTTAGAGACTAATTTATTAGCCAAACAAACGGTTATTCAAACTATTGAAAATTATGTTGTTTCGGAGGATAAGCGTCAAGCTTTAGCAGATTTGAAAGAGTTTACGGATGCATTCAATGCCGCTGGGAAAGTGCCCGTGAAGGAAAAAGATACTATTTACAACGCCTACAAAACAGCTATTGATTTGCATTACAGTAAATTAAAACTGGAAGGAGAAGAGAAAGAAAAAATACTTTTTCAAGCACGAATGGATACCTTAGCATCTAGTCCGGACGCAGAACGTTTATTTTCTAGAGAAAAATCAGAAATACGGCAGCAAATTGAGCAAATGAAAAACGATATGCTCCAGTACGAAAACAATCTAGGTTTCTTCGCTAAATCAAAAGGTGCAGATCTACTGCGCAAAGAAGTGGAAGGAAAAATCAATGCTTCGAAGAATAAAATTGAGGCTCTAAAAAGAAAACTTAAGATGATTCCAAATGAATAAATTCATCAATGTACTTTTATTGTTTATTCTATTTCCAACGATGTTCTTTACAATTTGGGTTGGTTTTGATTTGCCGGTAGAATTTTTCCGCACTTCCGGTGGTCAATTGCAATATCGTTTTAAAATCTTTTTAGCAATTGGTTTATTGATTTTTGTTATTAATCTTCGTCGTACAATTAGACGTTGGATGGGCTTAAATATGGTCAATCAGACGAATAAATTCAAATGGAACGAACCAATGAGCAAAGAGAGAATTCAGCGTGTTCAGGTTTATACTTTATTGGAAGCAATGGTACTTTTCTTTGTTGGAACGGTTTTATATAATTTAACTGCAGAAGCTTGGATGCCGGCTATTGGATTTTGGTTTGGAGCAGCGGATAATCTTGTGTTCTTGCTTATTGGCTCGAGCAATTCGCGTTTTCGTGCCGGCGTAACTAAAAAAGCAATTGTTGTTGCGGATCGCGATGTTTCCCTAATTTATTTTTCCGGATTACGCAAAATTTCTATTCAACAGGATACTATTTATTTTGATTACATAAAAGATTTACAACTGACGTTTCCATTGGCGTGTATTTCGGAAGAAAAAAGAGAAGAGTTCTTTCAAGTATTGGAAGATCAGGTGGATACAGATCGTGTATTCGTAACCAAAAACCGCTAGACTTTCCTCAAAAGAATTTCTCAGCATGTTGTGCTTAAACGCATTTTACGGTTTTTAATAAGAAGGATTTTTTGGGAAAATAGTTTTAAAAACTGTTCTGTCACTGCTTGAGTTTACCTCAATTTTGGCAGAATGTTCTTCCAATACATTTTTCACAATGCTTAAGCCTAAACCTGTTCCATTACTTTTTAATTTGGTACTAAAGAACTTATCAAACATCGATTTCATATTTTCTTCTGTTATCCTTTCACCATTGTTTTCAATCGAGATTTCAATGGTGTTTTCCGTAACTTTGCTAAAGATCCAAATATCTCCCACATCCTCAATTGCTTCAACAGCATTTTTAATCAAATTCGACCAAAGTTGAAATAATTTCACATCGTAGCCTTCGATATATAAATTATCCATCAAATCAACGTGCAAGTTTATTTTGTTTTTTATCTGGTAATTAAATATGTCTATTACTGTCAATAAGTTCTTTTTTAAATCAACCGTTGAACGTTGTTGGTTCGGATCTGTTTTAATGAAATTCCTCAAATTTTTCACTACTTCTGTGGAGCGTTCCGTGGATATTAGAACAGTTGAAATAAACGTTTTTATGGTTAGAAGTTGTTGAATAACTGCAAGAAAAGACTCCGGGTTTCGGGCGGATAGAACGGTGTCGATGATCTCTTTTTCAGCTATATTTATTCTTGCCTCCACAAAAAGATTAGCAAGATTATTTCTAGATTTTTCTTCTATATCGTATTCTTTCGTGAGAAATTCTAGGAATTCGATTTTCTCTTTTTGCAATTGAATTCCACCGATGAATAACTCCATTTTTTTAGTGGCGGCTCTTTCATAGGCGAAGTCCAACTCTTCCTGCGAGCAATCTTTCAGGAGTTTACCGATTAAAGTCTGCAAAGTATATTGAATACTTTCCACACCAATTTTAATTGCTCCTAATGGTGTATTCAAATCGTGCGCAATACCAGACGCGATTTCACCAATTGTCGCAAGTTTATCTTGGTTATAGAGTGTTTGGTTCAGTAGAACGTTCCGCTCAGTTTGCTTCTCTACTTGAGTTATTAGCGTTTGGTTTATTTCTGCGATTTGTCTGGTTTTGGATTCAATTTCCAAAATGGTATCCGCTTTATCGTATAAGTTCACCAAAATCTGACCAAACAAAGTCAATAGAAAAATTTCTTCTTTATTAAAGAACTTAAAATCCCTTACCGCATCAAAACCAACGAAACCAACGCAAACGCCTCTTAACACCATTGGAACTGAGACAATACTTTTAATCTCCTGAACTTCAAGAGAAGTTTTTAATTTACCTTCCTTTAATACTCCAACGTTCGAGATAAATATGGTTTCCTCCTTTAAATGCATTTCCAGCCATTCTTCCATTTCTGAAAATGGATAATTTTGTAGATTTTGTATCTGTGGGGAAATTCCTTCCGCACAATATTCATAGGTATTTGTGCACGTTTGATTGGTATGGTTATATTTAAAAATATAGGCTCTATCTGCTTGGACAAAAGTGGCAAGTTTTTTCAAGGAAGCATCTAAATTGACTTCCATTTTTTCAAGATTTAAATTGATATACTCCGTTGCAATAGTCATCAAAATATTACGCAATTCCACGTTTTTCTTCAAACTTTTAGTTTTTTCAATATTTGCATGGGATTCAATTACCAGTGCGATTAAATTCGAAAGTGAACTTGTAAAGGTGGTATCCTCCTCATGCCATTCATTTTTAGTTGTATAATCTGCAACATAAAATAAACCATGAATAGTATCGCTAACATGTATGGGATTGATTAAAATTGATCCAATACCATTTTTCTTTTTATGAAATTCAATGAATTCCTTGTGCGTTTTATTGTCAGTCGAGAGGTCAAATACCACTGATTTTTTTTCAACTAAAATCCCATCGAAAATATCGGAATACTTGTTGATTAACAAGACATCAGTTTCGGTAAATTCCTTTTGATCAAATTTGAAATGAATATTTTTATTGCCCTTTTCACCTTTTTCATTCAATAAATAAACACCCATAATTTTGCCCTTTATTGATTCGGAAGCATTTTTTAAATAAATCTTTAAAATGGAGTCTATATCCGTTTCAATCGGCAGTAATGCCAAGTCAAAAAGTGTTTGCTGTTGGCGTATTAAAATTTTAGTTTTTTCCAGTTCACGGGCTTCATTTTCTTTTTTGGAAGTGATATCATGCCGGATGGAAAGAAAATAATCTATTTCATTCTTATTATTTTTGATTGGGTAAATAATAGTATCAACCCAATAGGTGGTGCCTAATTTTGTTTTGTTTTTAATTTCTCCTTTCCAAATTTCTCCTGAATTAATTGTTTGCCACATTTCATCCCAGAATTCCTTTGTATGGTGTCCGGAGTTCAGAAGTGACAAGTTTTTTCCAATCAGTTCCTTTTTATGGTATTTTGTTATTTTACAGAACTTGGAGTTTACACTCAAGATATTTCCGTTTTTATCCGCAGTAATTACCAATGAACTTAAATTCATCACATTGGTAATATTTCGAATTTGTGCGTTTATTGCATGCAATTCAGCTTCCGATTTTTTCTTTTCACGGATGTCACGTGCAATAGAAATTAAAAAGGAATTGCCATCGAATTCTTCATAAGCCACATTTAATTCAACATCGATTTTTCGCCCTGTTTTCTTGTTTATAAAAACTGTTTCTAACCGTTCATTTTTATTAAATTTAAACCGTTCAAACGTTTCGCCCCAGAAAGTTTTGTCTTGAAATAATGGCTCAATATCTTGTATTTCATTGGAGATTGTTTTTGATTGATTTAGGCCTAATAAATTTATTGCAGCTTTGTTGAAGTATACAATTTCACCTTTTTCATTGGATACAGTAATAATATCGCTTGTATGGGCGAAAAAGTATTCAAATAACAAGAGTTGCTGGTTAGTAACAAATAGTTTTTCCTCCACTTCTTTTCGCAGCGTAATATCGTTTCCGTAGACAATAATATTGATAATTTCTCCATTGCTATTAAAAATAGGCGCCATTCTGCGCAATATAACTACCCTTTCTCCTTGCGCATTTTGTATTATATCTTCCCATTCCACGATTTTCTTTGAGCGCAGAATTTCATCGAAATAATGTTGTCGAGTGACTGCTAAATCATCGGGAATACCTTTCAATTTACAGTAATCAAAGTTTGTTTTTCCAATCATGAATTCTCGAATTTTCGGTTCCCGAATTCCTTGTGGATTAACAAATAAAAACCTATTATTTAAATCAAGAACGACAATATCTGAAGGAAGATTATTCAAAATAAATGCATAGAAATCCATCTGTTGTTTTAGCCCTTCATTATAGCTAACGATGCCTTTTAATTTCAATTTGTCGCTAATGGAACTGGCGCTAAATTTTAAAAGGGAATTTTGGGACTTAGTTAGTGCTTTTGGTTTGGTATCAAATAAACTTATCGTGCCAATAGGAGAATCATTTGCGTCATAAATAACACATCCCGCATAAAAACGAATTTTAGGAGAATGTATAACTAGATCATTTTTGTTAAAGCGCTTATCTTGCAGGGTATCCGAAACTGCCGTAATACTTTTTGGTTCGGTAAGCGTTTGTAAGCAAAAGGAAGAATTATAGGAATTCCGGAAATTTTCATCCCCGTAAATTACTTTGGTCCAACTGTTATTTTGCTCAATAATATTAATTGAAACCAGCGATACGCCGCAATTTTCTGCTAGCACTTCACCGATTTCAATAAGATCTTCGTTTAATTTTCCTTCAAAAAAAGTAGAAGCGTTTTCTGCGTTTAAATTCGTAGCTTCTATCTTTATTTTAAAAGTCTTCATTGGTCGTTTGTTTTATGATCGTTTAGAATAGCGTATGCACTAAAATAGGAAACCACTTTGATAAAGAAATAAATTTCAGAAGGTTAAATTACAAATATAAGTATCAAATAGCCATTATTTTTTAAATGAAATGAAACGAATTTCCTCCTTAAGATTGGATTGTGCATCTGCCAACTTAAATATTGGAATGTACCGCCCTCCTCCAAATTCTGCAGCTGCTTGCATTTTTTGTTCGTCCGCCTCCTTATTTTGTATTCCAACAACGGAAAGTTTGATTCCTTTTTTACGGTATTTTTTTACCGTTTTCTCATATTCTTGTGAATAGCGGCTAAAAGCACCATCGGTAATAACAATTACTTGGTTGACGCCATTTTCAATAAAGGACTTTCTTGCCTGTTTATACCCGAGTTTTATTCCTTCTCCACCAGCAGTTAAACCAGCAGCTTTTAATGCGCTAACTTCAGCGGTTATTTTTTCTTTATTTGCTCCAGAAGTTTTAGAAATCAACACTTTCGCCTCGCTAGAGTAGGTGATAATTGAAATTTTATCTTCCGTACGAAGCATGTTCACCAATTGAATTAAAGCATATTTCATTAGTTCCAACTTTCCATTTTGCTTCATAGAGGATGAAATATCCAGCACAAAAACAACATTTACCGGTTTGAAATAGGTTTCTGAAAAGTTGTTTTTGTCGAGTTCTGAAAGCGCAGTAGGAATTTCAATTAGACTATCTGCCTTCTGAACTTTCTGCAATTCAACCTCCAAATCTATGTTGTTTTCCGTAAGTTTCACTTCTTCGACGGGTTTGACTTCATTGGTTAACGTGTTTGTAATTGCTAAATCAATTTTAGAATCACGCTCCAATTCCAGTATAACATAGTTACGTTGAAAATTAATGTATTCGCCAATTTCGGCTGGAAAATAGCCATCGTGTGACGCATAAAAATAGCTAAATCCAAAAGTGGATTTCTGCTGTATTTTACCCGATTTATCGGTTGTAAGCGCCAATATTTGCTGACCATTCTGCAGCATCACAACGAGTGATTTGGAAAGCGGAACCTTGGATTTTTTATCTATTGTGATAATTGTCAGCTCAAATTCATTGAATTTTTTCCCGCTAGGTAATGCAGAAAAACTAGGACAAGCTGTTAATGCCGATAGATTATCTTGCGGAACTTCTTTTATATTTCCGGTTAATTTTAGTTTCGTCGGAAGGTCTTTGTCACTGGTATATATTTCTACCTCATAGGAAAAGTATCCTTTTTTCTTAGCATTTATCTGGAATCGAATAGTAATCGAGCTATCTTTTTCCATAGCTTGTCCATTTTCGATATAGGCGACATCCAAAGGTTTAGTTATGCGCAAAAGGTATTCTTTCTTATTGTTTTTATTGGTCAAAATAAAATCCACAAAACGGTTGTCGTAAACTTCTAAGTCACCAAAATCGTATTTGTTTTTATCCAAAAGGACTTGACCAAATGCCAATTGGCTTATAAAGAGTGCTAAGAAAAAAATGAAAATGCGCATAGTTCAAATATAGTAAACGCGTTTGAACCTTCGTTAGTATTTTTTTTTGGAAAATGTAAGATTCAATGCAAAAAAAAAGGAACACCAAATGGCATTCCTTTTCCCTTCCGATGGAAGTAATTATTTTTTACAATCCTTTTTGCAGCTTGCTTTGTCTTTGCATTTTGAATTGTTCTCACAATTTTTCATTTCTTTACAGCATTCTTTTTGGCCATAATTTCCGTCCATAAACTTACCGTCTTTTCCATAATGTGCCATACACATTTCTTTCTCTTCTGGAGAGCATTTCAAAGAATCACACATTGCAGCACATTCTTCTCGTGACATTTTAGCGCATTCGCGCATGTCGCATTTTCCAATCATGTATTCTCCATTTGCATGCGGCGTGCAAGCCTTCATATCGCCGTGGTGCGAAGATTCCATTTCTGCACAACAAGCGCCAACTTCTGCTTTTTTCTCAGAAGAATGACCATCACCTAATATTGGTGCGATAACTAGACCAATCAAACACGTTAGTTTGATCAAGATGTTCATTGATGGACCAGAAGTATCTTTAAATGGATCCCCAACGGTATCACCAGTTACTGCAGCTTTGTGCGCATCTGAACCTTTGTAGGTCATTTCTCCATTAATCATTACGCCAGCTTCAAAAGATTTTTTCGCATTGTCCCAAGCTCCACCAGCATTATTTTGGAAAACCGCCCAAAGAACACCAGAAACCGTAACACCTGCCATATATCCACCTAGCATTTCAGCAACTAATTTATAATTGTCAGGATAAATCAATACGCCTAATAGAACTATTGCAATTGGGAAACCAATAGTAAGAATTCCGGGCAACATCATTTCGCGCAATGCAGCTTTTGTAGAAATATCCACGCATTTTGCATATTCTGGCTTACCAGTACCTTCCATTATTCCTGGAATTTCTCTAAACTGGCGACGCACTTCATGCACCATGTCCATTGCAGCTTTCCCAACGGAGTTCATTGCTAAGGCAGAGAAAACAACTGGAATCATTGCACCGATAAATAACATTGCTAAAACTGGCGCTTTGAAAATATTGATCCCATCAATTCCTGTAAAGGTTACATAAGCAGCAAATAAGGCTAGCGATGTCAATGCAGCAGATGCGATAGCAAAACCTTTACCTGTTGCAGCAGTTGTGTTTCCAACAGAATCTAAAATATCTGTACGTTCACGTACTTCTTTTGGTAATTCACTCATTTCGGCAATTCCACCAGCATTATCTGAAATAGGCCCGAAAGCATCGATTGCTAATTGCATTGCAGTTGTCGCCATCATTGCGGAAGCTGCAAGAGCAACACCGTAGAATCCAGCGAATGCGTAGGAAGTCCAAATTGCAGCAGCAAATAAAATTACTGTTGGGAAAGTTGAAATCATACCAGTTGCTAAACCTGCAATGATATTTGTCCCAGCTCCTGTACTTGATTTTTCAACGATTTTTAAAATTGGTTTTTTACCCAATCCAGTATAGTATTCTGTAACAGATGAAATAACTGCTCCAACTACTAATCCAACTAATGTTGCATAAAACACGCGCATTGAAGTAATTTTTATGGAGCCTTCTCCGTAGAAATTCATTTGCATTTCAGCAGGCAACATCCAATTAACAAGGATAAAGCAAGAAACCGCAACCAAAGCAATTGAAACCCAATTTCCGATATTTAAAGCTCTTTGAACTTCTGCTTCTTTAGCAGAGTTACTGCTTATTTTTACTAAGAATGTTCCAATAATGGAAATAACGATACCAATACCAGCAATTGACATTGGCAATAAAATTGGTCCGATTCCACCAAATGCATCGTTGATAAAACCACCATTGTCATTGATCACATAGTTTCCAAGCACCATCGCCGCTAAAACTGTTGCAACATAAGAACCGAATAAATCGGCACCCATTCCTGCAACGTCTCCAACATTATCACCTACGTTATCTGCAATTGTTGCAGGATTACGCGGATCATCTTCTGGAATTCCAGCTTCTACTTTTCCAACTAAATCCGCACCAACGTCTGCTGCTTTGGTATAAATTCCACCACCTACACGTGCAAATAAGGCTATTGATTCAGCTCCTAAAGAAAATCCAGCTAACGTTTCTAACACGATAGTCATATCTCCAGTGTTTGTCCATTTTCCGCCCATAAAAAAGTGGAAGAAGAAGATAAAGAATGCTGTTAAACCCAAAACTGCCAAACCTGCTACTCCAAGTCCCATAACTGTTCCACCACCGAAAGAAACTTTCAATGCTTGCGGTAAACTTGTGCGCGCAGCTTGTGTTGTTCGAACATTGGTTTTTGTTGCAATTTTCATTCCCATATTTCCCGCAAGTGCAGAGAAAATAGCTCCAAAAACAAACGCAACGACTATTAAAATATGTGTTGTCGGTACTATAAATGAAATTCCTGCTAATACAATACTAGCGCCAATAACGAAGAATGTCAGTAAACGGTACTCTGCTTTAAGGAAAGCCAAAGCGCCTTCATAAATGTAATCTGAAATTTCTTTCATTTTTCCATCTCCTGCATCTTGTTTCAAGACCCAAGATCTTTTTGCCCACATAAAAAGTAAGCCAATAATTGCCATTACTATTGGCACATAAATCATTATTGATTCCATAAGTTTATTTTTTGTTTGTTTTAAACAGGGCGCAAAAGTAGAAGAATAGTATAATATCTGCAAATTTGCGCCACAAATAATAATAATCGCTTCATACGAAAGCATTAAGATAAAGTTGCATATGCTACAGAAATGCAGCATAGAAAGGGATAGCTGTCAAATTAGTTTGGCTATTTTAAGCTTAAAAAAGTTTTTTAGCGTTAAGTTGGTTTTGGTTACCTTTTGGTTGGATTGAAATTAAAGCGCGGATTTTATTTTATTTTTCAAGGTGTTAAAATCCATTCCACCACTTTGGCGCCATTGGATTTCACCTTTTTTAAATAAAATAAATGTTGGTACTCCGCGAACTTTGAATTTTTCAGCAGCTTCTTGGTTTTTATCCACGTCTATTTTTAGAACTCTAACCTGAGAACCCATCTCATTTTTGATACGATCCAAAACCGGACTCATCATTTTACAGGGTCCACACCAAGTTGCATAAAAGTCTACAAGGGTTGGAATATCTGATTTTATAATTTCGCTGAATTTCCCCATTTTCTTGATTTTTTTCAAATATAAAAAAAATGGAAGTTAGAATTCGTGACCAATGTTACCAAAAAATAAATCCTAGAAAAACCAAATGTTAAATAAAAATTTGAAATCCTGAATTCTCTGTATCTTTGTTACATGAATTTATTGAAGCAATTTATCTTCACGATCCTAAAGTTACTGCTGTTTTGGCTAGTGATTTTTGATTTTCAAAGAGTATTATTTTCTATTCATAATTGGGATAAGTTTGCCAATGTCTCCGTTTTAGATTGGCTGATGGCCTTCGTTTATTCCATTCGTTTAGATCTGGCAACCGCTGCTTTACTAAGTTTTCTTCCTCTTGTCTTTGTATTTATCTATTTTTTGAAACCCGGAAAGTGGTCGCGGTTGGCTTTTTATGTTAGCTTATTCCTGGAAATAATAATTTGTGCCATGGTTCATGGTGGAGAAATCAATGCCTATGCGGAATGGAACCACAAACTAACAACGCGTGTATTTACGCATCTTTTAAATCCGGATGAAGTTTTTCGAACGGCAGATTATGGCATGACAATCTGGTTTGTCGTTTATGCTTTTCTAGAAATAGTTTTTGGATTTAAATTCATGCGCTTTTTCTTTAAATTAGATTCCGTTCCAAATAACCTAAATCCGCTTGTTAGAATTCCGATTGGAATATTGATTTTGGCTATTTGCGGAAGTAGTTTTTT
Source organism: Flavobacteriales bacterium (assembly GCA_947476955.1). GTDB lineage: Bacteria > Bacteroidota > Bacteroidia > Flavobacteriales_D > Crocinitomicaceae > M0103. The sequence continues at coordinate 2,272 of CANJSS010000031.1, read as the reverse complement.
AGTTTTAGCGCGCGGTGGAACCCAACAAATTCCTATCAATATTGATTCTGCCTATTATTCTAGCGAATATGCAGCAAATGATTTATCGGTAAATTCTGTCTATTTCTTCGCGAAAAGTTTTCTGTTATTCAATAGAAGTGAAATTGGCGCACTATTTCCGATCCTTTCGCAGGTTGAATCGCAAAAAGAATTAAAGGATTTTTATTCCTATCCTATTGAGCACCAACGAAAAATATTCACAAATAGTCGCCCGAATATTGTTTTTATTATTTTAGAAAGTTGGACAGCAAACGCAATTTCAAGTATTTCTGGTGAAAGAGGCGCAACCCCTAATTTTGATAGACTGAGCAAAGAAGGTTTGCTGTTCACAAATATTTATGCAACTGGTGGAACTTCTGAAATTGGAAATTCAAGTATTTTTAGCGGATATCCTGCATTGCCAGAAATTTCTATTTCCATGCAGCCAGATAAACACCGTAAAATTCCATCGTTCAACCAAGATTTGAAGAAATGGGGTTATTCATCCCATTACTTGTTTAGCGGAGATTTGAAATATGGGAATATTGGCGGTTATTTTATGGATCATGGCTTTGACGTTGTGGAGGATGAAAACAATTTTCCGAAAAATTTGAAACGTGGAAAATTAAATTACTACGATGAAGATTTATACCGAATACTTTTAAAAAAGATGGACAAAACAAAAGCGCCTTTTATGCATTGCGCTTTCACGGGAAGTACGCATTCGCCATATGATTATCCAAATCGAAAGACAAAAAAATGGAAAGGCCAAGAAGCTGATTTTATGAGTTCCTTGTTTTACGCAGATAAATGTTTGAATGATTTTTTAGCGAAAGCGAAAACACATGCTTGGTATAAAAATACGATTTTTGTGCTGGTTGCAGACCATGGACATGCTTCAGCTGCGCTTCAAAATCCTAATTTGGGAGCCTATTTTCACATTCCACTTTTACTTTTCGGTGAACCTATTAAAAAAGAATTCCGCGGACAAAAAATTGAAACACTTGGTTCGCAAGCGGATATTGTGCGAACTTTATTGTATCAAATGAATGGCGATTTCGAAAAGTATACGTGGAGTAAAGATTTGTTGAATCCAGCTTGTCCACAATTTGCGTTGCACACAATTAACCGAGGCTATGGTTGGATTTCAGAGAATGGAAATTTTAGTTACCATATGGATGCAAAGAATTTCCCGGATATCACTATGAATAATTCAGTACTCAAAAAGGAACAAAAACGGTGTCATTCTTTTATGTCCCTCGTGTATAATGAATATAAGAATCTTTAAAATGTTTGCATCCGATAAGTTTCACTCCTACAAGTTCATACTTTTCGCTGCAATCGTTGTTCGATTGATTGCAGTCATCTTTTCACAAGGTTATGGCATGCACGATGATCACTTTTTAGTTATTGAAGCTTCCGCTTCCTGGGCAGATGGATTTGATTATAATAACTGGCTTCCATGGTCGAAAGGAAATCTTGGGGCACCAGAAGGCCATAGTTTTACCTATGTTGGGTTGAATTACATCTATTTTGTTTTTATGAAATGGATTGGCGTTGCAGATCCAAAGATTATGATGTTTTTCAACCGTTTAATTCTTGCCTTTGCTTCTTTGGTGGTTTGTTGGTTTGGGATGAAAATCACCGAAAAATTATCCAATAAACAATCCGCAGTTAAAGTTGGTTGGATATTGGCTTTACTTTGGATTATGCCTTTTGTTTCGGTTAGAAATTTAGTAGAAGTTGTTGCTTTACCATTCCTTGTATATGGCGTTTGGCTTATCGTTAAAAATGAAAAAGCAACTTATTTTTTCTTCGCCGGTTTAGCCATTGGAATGGCTGTTTCATTTCGGTACCAAATAGGGGTTTTTGCAATTGGAATCGCAGCATATTATTTCTTTTGTTGGAAATTTAAACTCTTTATGGCTTTCTCTTTTGGGGTCTTACTTATTTTTATTTTGACACAAGGTTTGGTGGATTATCTGATTTGGGGATATCCGTTTGCTGAATTAATTGGCTACATTACTTATAATATGAAAGAAGGAACGGCCTATCTTCCCAATCAAAATTATTTCATGTATTTTCTTGTTTTAACGGCATGTTTATTTGTCCCTTTGGGAATAGTGATACTCATCGGTTTTTTCAAATCCTACAAGAAATATGCTGTTCTGTTTCTTCCTACAATTTTGTTTATTGTGTTCCACACCATCTATCCAAATCGACAAGAACGCTTTATATTGTCTGTTTTGCCATT
>CANJSS010000030.1 GCA_947476955.1 Flavobacteriales bacterium | reverse complement strand
TTCTACTTCACATGTATTTACAATCACAGGTCCATCCGCTCCTTTAACGGTTGGAGGAACAATAGATAGTGTTTTGTGTTTTGGTGGAAATACTGGCAGTATTAACGCAGTGCCGGCAGGCGGAACTGCGCCGTATCAATATTCTTTAGACAATACAGTGTTTTCAACAAATTCTAATTTCTCAGGACTACTTGCTGGAGCATATGTCGTAACCATAAAAGATGCAAACAACTGCCTCACATCTATGAATCTAGTAATAAATGAACCATCAAATTTAATTTTGTCGGGCGCAGGAACAACAGTTACAGCAGGGAATGATGGATCAATTACCCTCACTGCGAATGGAGGAGTAACACCGTATCAATTTTCAGCTGATGGAGTTAATTACAGCTCCAATTATTTTTTTGATAATTTGATTGGTGGAAGCTATACCTGTGAAGTAATAGATGGAAATGGATGTGTATCCTCTACTATCGTTTTGTTGGACGATGTTACTGGATTATCGGAAGAATTCATTCATGTTAATAGCGCCATAGTTGTTTTTCCTAATCCTACGGAAGATTGGATAACGATTAGAAGCGTAAATTTTGCGATTGCAACAGAGGGAAATTACCAGATAATAGATGGAATTGGAAGAGTACTTCTTTTTGGTGAAATTAAAGGGTCAAAAACGGATATATCCCTAAAATCTTTAAAATCGGGGAATTACATTTTGAAGGTAGGAGAAACTGCTCAACCCATTCGTATTGAAAAAGAATAACTTAATACACTTAAAATGAAATCAACAGTCGTAAATCGAATAGTTTGAGAGGAGCTATGAAATAGCGGTGGATTTCTCAGAAATTAAAACCTGAGTGATTTTTAAAGAAGTAACTTCATGCAATCGATTTATAGAAATAATGGAATAAAAAAATCCCGCCAATCTTTCGAAAGGCGGGATTTTACTTTTAGATTAAAAATCTTATGCTTCTGGAGTTTCTTCAACAGCTGTTGCTGCTTCACCCTCTTCTTCTTCGTCATCATCTGTTTCCACTGGCTTGGTTGCTCCACGTGCCATTTTAACGGAAACAACTACTGCATTAGAAGGATCTAAAATTGTAACACCTGGAATTTCGATTGCGCCAACACGAATCGATTTACCAATTTTCAACTTAGAAATATTCAAAACAATTGCTTCCGGCAAATCTTGTGGTAAACCCATACAATTCAAACGACGGAAAACTTGCATTAATTTACCTCCAGCCAAAACGCCTGGAGAAGCTCCAGTCAATGTAACTGGCAATCCAACTCTTACTGGTTTTGTTGCGCTCAACTCTAAAAAATCTACGTGTTGAACCGTACCTTTAGTTGGATGTTGTTGCAACTCACGAATAATACCTCTTGCTTTTTTACCTTCAATTTCCAATTCTACTTGGTAAACGTTTGGAGAAAAAACGATTTTCTCGATATCATTTCTCTTTACTGCAAAGTGAGTTTGCTCACCTTGACCGTAAAGCACACAAGGCACCATTCCTGCAACTCTTACTGCTGCAGCGTCCTTTTTCCCTACGCTCGTTCTTAACGAACCGCTCAATTGTGCTGTTTTCATATATGTATTTATTTATTTACTAATTAGTTAAGAGATTAAAAAATGTGAGCTAATAGATTCATTGTTCACCATTCTTCGCATAATATCTGCAAATAGGTCTGCAACTGTCAGTACTCTTATTTTATCACTCTTTTGTTTCAATGGAATCGTATCTGTTACAATCAATTCCGTCAATTTTGATTTTTCAATTCGTTCGAAAGCTGGACCGGATAAAACGGCATGTGTACAAAATGCACGCACACTATTCGCTCCATTTTCCATGAACAAATCTGCTGCTTTCGTAAGTGTTCCGGCTGTATCCACCATGTCATCGATCAAAATAACATCCTTGCCTTTTACGTCACCAATTACTGTCATTTCAGCAATTTCATTCGCTACTTTTCGTTGTTTATGGCAAATTGCCAAACTTGTATTCAACTTTTTAGCGTAGGAATTAGCACGTTTTGCCCCACCAGCATCTGGCGCTGCCATGATTAAATTCCCATTATTCATTTTTTCCAATTCAGGAAAAAATATGGTAGATGCAAACAAGTGATCTACTGGAACTTCAAAGAATCCTTGAATCTGATCCGCATGTAAATCCATTGTCATAAGTCGGTCTACTCCGGCTGCCATCAACATATTAGCAACTAATTTTGCGCCAATTGCAACCCTTGGTTTGTCTTTTCGATCTTGTCGCGCAAATCCAAAATAAGGAATTACGGCGATTATTTTTCTTGCAGAGGCTCTTTTTGCAGCATCCACCATCAATAAAAGTTCAAATAGGTTGTCACTTGGTGCCATGGTTGACTGAATAATAAAAACATCCTGTCCACGCACCGTTTCTTCAAAGGAAGGTTGAAATTCGCCATCGCTGAACTGCATAACATTAACATCTCCTAATGGAATTCCATAACTTGCTGCGATTTGTTCAGACAAATACTTTGTAGCCCGACCAGAAAATATTTTTATACCAATTGACATAAATCTTCTTTAGAAAGGCGCGAAGTTAACCAAAATAATAGAAAAATAAAAAATTTAGGTCGGTCAATATTGATTACAATCTTAATTTTTGTACTTTTTGCTATTGATTAACTCCAAAAAGCATGTGTTACAGTAATTCCTCGACTTCAAAAAACGTGGATCTTTCAAAAAAATATGGCAAGAAGATTCCAAAAAGCATGGACGAAAAACCAATTTATTTTGCATCTGGATTTACTTTTCCTGCATGGCGAATCGTGACACGAGAGGAGACAGTTCAAACAATGCATTGGGGATTGATTCCTTCTTGGTTCAAAGGAGCAGATTTCAAAGAAATTGCAGCAAAGACCTTGAATGCGCGCATAGAAACGGTAGGCGAAAAAGCAAGCTTCAAGAACTTGTTGAACCGACAAATGTGCATTGTTCCATCTACTGGTTTTTTTGAATGGCAAACGATTGGAAAGGAAAAAATTCCATTTTTTATCTATCCAACAAAGGAAGAAATTTTTTCCTTGGCAGGATTATATGATCAATGGCAAGACCCTATTTCTGGCAAAATCAAAAAAACATTTACGGTACTTACCTGTCCGGCAAATGAATTAATGGCTGAAATCCATAATTCCAAAAAACGAATGCCTGTTATTCTGAAGGCGGAGCAAGAACAAGATTGGCTGGAAGGAAAACTGGATTTGGATATTTTGCAAAATCCGGTTGACAGCAACTTTATCAAAGCCCATGAAGTTAATCGAAAGTTGCTAGCAAGCAAAAACCTAAACAGTTTAGAAGTTCAATTGCCTTTTAAAAATGATTTTTTTGAACAGGGATCTTTATTTTAAAAGAGTGAATTTACACCCCTGCGCTGTATCTACTTTTTGCTCGGCGGTGCGCTGGATCTCCCGATCCTGCGCAAAAAAATACAAAGTAATATTTGAAGCATTTTTAAATCGTCAAAAAAAACACTACCTTAATGAATGCTTTCTGGTCAAAAACAAACAATTAAGAAACCTAATGGATCCTACTTCTTAACACTGACAGTGGTTGGATGGGTGGATATTTTTACACGGAAAAGATATCAAAAAATCATCATTGAAACTTTCCAATACTATATCAAACATCGTGGTTTAAATATTTATTCATTTTGTGTAATGAGTAATCATATTCACTTGATTGCTAACACAAATGGCACAAACAGCTTAAGCGATGTAATCCGTGATGTTAAGAAATATTCTTCAAGACAAATAATTCGTGCTATTCACAATGAAACCGAAAGTAGAAGAGAATGGTTACTCGATTACTTTAGTAAATGTGCCGATTCTCATACAAAAACACAAAATTTTAAAGTCTGGCAAGACGGAAACCATGCTATTGAGCTTTTCAATGAACGTTTTACATGGACAAAAGTTCAATATATTCATCAAAATGATGTTAGGGCTGGAATAATAAGTTCGTCCGAATATTGGAAATATTCCTCAGCTGGGTATTACCAAGAAATGGAAAGCGTTTTGCCCGAGGTTTTTCGTTTGATAGCTCCGGTTAATTTTAAGTAAAGGAAAATAAATTGCGCAGGATCAGGATTGAGTAGGATCAGGTAAAAGAAAATAAGTTGCGCAGGATCGGGATTGAGTAGGATCAGGTAAAAGAAAATAAGTTGCGCAGGATCGGGAGATCCAGCGCAGCGGGAAATGGAAAGCGTTTTGCCCGAAGTTTTTCGTTTGATAGCTCCGGTTAATTTTAAGTAAAGGAAAATAAATTGCGCAGGATCGGGAGATCCAGCGCAGCGGTTGCCTTTTAAAAATGATTTTTTTGAACAGGGGATTTTGTTTTGAGGAGTGGGAATTACTTATTTCTTTCCCCTTCTTTTTTTCCAAAAATCTGTATCTCTGTCATTAATTAGAATAAACCGCAGGCTAATGAAAAAGCGATTTGTTTCGTCAAAATTACTGGCAGGTGTTAAGAAATAGTAGCCCGTTTGTAAGTGAAACCCGTATAATTTATACCCTACCACCGGTGCCATTCCTACACGGGTTTCGTCGAAATTTGTTCTAAAGACTAATGTTGCACCATACGTCAAACCGACTCTACTCGGTTTTGTCCAGTAGCCTGCATCATATCCTAGAACATTGTATTTGAAATTATAATTGAAACCGGTTGAAAGCGATTGCGTTTTAGCAGTTTTTAATTTAATTTTTTTCCATTGCTGCTCCAACCCAAGTTCCAAAATTAAATATTCCCCACGTTGTACTCCAAAGTATGGCCCTGATTTAGAAACGGATACATCCAAGCGCTTGTTTTTAAACGGGTTTTTCAATCCTTTCGAATCTTCTTGGGCATTTACGACGGAAAACATGCAAACAAGTGCAAGAATACCCTTAATTTTTCTCCACATATTTTTCGTGTACCTGTTTAATTTCTGCCGGATTATTAGCAACTACACCAAGACTATCCGCTACTATTTTAGCGCGAATAATTTGCGCTGCAGATAAACCAGTACTATCGCTTTCCATCTTAAACGCATTTTCCAAAAATATAGTACTTTCTTTCAACCCTGGAATGGTAGTTGTTGAAATATTCTTAAGTGGTCCATAAAGAAGTGATCCTTCCTTTTTTTCTGCTGGAAAGAAATTTCCTTTTTCATCGTACGACTCGGTAAGTACAACAATTACACTTAAAAAATAAGCCATTTTTAAAACGGCAAAAAACACACCAAAGAACTTATTCAATGGCGTTAATTTCACAACTTTAACCAATTGTTCGATTGTTTTACCAGCAAAGTAAACCATTGTCCCAACGCCTAGAAAAATTAGGGTAAATGTTATAACGGGCAGGTACTTTGAATGCCAGGAAAACGTATTCTTCAAAAATTCCGCACAAAAATCTGAAAAATGAATGCCAGCATATAAACCAACCAGCAATGCAAGAAGCGTAAATACTTCAATTATCAAACCGTTCTTGAACCCTTTGTATCCTGCATAAGCCAAAGGAATAAAAATGAGAATATCTATAAAATTCATAGGAGAAAATTAAAGCAAAAAAGCCTATCGAATTCGATAGGCCTTGTATTTTCTCCACGTTCTATTGTTAACCGATTAATTACAATCTGATTTCAATTGGGTTGTAAAGGAAAGATCTACCTCCGACCATAACTTGGATTTTCCGTCAGGTCCAGTATGCAAGACTTTACATGCTTCATTTAAAAGAGAAATTCCTTTTCCAGCATTCCATTTCATAACATCGATTGTTGCTGTAAAGGAAAATAAACCTTCTTCTAAAGTATACTTTCCAGCGACCTCTTGTGCAGTATTGTTCATACGAATCTCGATTATTGCTTCGCCATTTTCACCAAGTGATTTCACTTCACCAGTAATAGCATCGGTATTTATTGATCCAAAAAACAAGTTTACAATTTTACCGTTTCGTTCTTCGTTTTGTGTTTCTACCGAATTTGTTGACATGGTAAACTTCAAGGATTCAATCATTTCTTTTGCATCTTCTGCGGTTTTAAGTCCTTCTATTTTAATTTCATTAAAAGTTCCTTTTACAGGCGTTTTGTCTGTGAATTTAAATGCTGTCCATTCCAAAGAGGAAGTTTTGGAGTCATAGGAATAAAGACAGGTAATGTCTGTAGCTGCATCTTCCGATTTTTTTGCTTCGCCTTTACAGCTGGAAACACCTAGGATTAAGGATGCAATGGATAAAATTAAAAGGGACTTTTTCATGTATATATTTTTTTACTAATATACTTAAAACACCTATATCATCTGCTTGTTCGAATCAAAAATAATTTCTTGGATTTTAGAAGTGCAATAAGTCGCTACACTTTCGTATTTTTGCAAGCTATGGATTACGACATTGAAATACGTTTTCAAAAATTAAAAGCAAGTTTAGAAGAAAAGTTCGGCGAGGGAATGGATGTTCAAGCCATTCTTTTTCTAATTGGCGTCAATGAACTTGGTGTTGGTTACCGAAATTTTACGAAAGCGGAAAAAACCGACTTGTTTCACATTGCTATTTGCACCTTGCTTGAACCTTATGGCTACTATGAATTTGAAGGCCGTGACGCAGAAGAATGGCCACATTTTAAACTCAACAAACAGCTTCCACCTTTGGAGCACCGGGAACAACAGCATTTGTTAAAAGAATCCATGTTGGACTATTTTATTCAAAATGACTATTATGTTGAAACGGTTAACACAACGGATTCTGATAAAAAAATAGCGTAATCAATTATATTTGTACAATTAATTTACTTAACCATGGATTTTTTAATAAAAGCTGCCCAATTAATTCTCTCTCTTTCAATATTAGTTGTTCTGCACGAATTCGGTCATTATATTCCTGCACGTTTATTTAAAACACGTGTCGAGAAATTTTATTTATTCTTTAATCCGTGGTTTTCGATTTTCAAAAAGAAAGTTGGGGATACCGAATGGGGAATTGGATGGTTGCCCTTGGGTGGTTATGTGAAAATTGCAGGAATGGTGGATGAATCAATGGATAAAGAACAATTGGCTTTACCTGCGCAACCTTGGGAATTCAGAGCAAAACCTGCCTGGCAACGATTAATCATTATGATTGGTGGCGTTACAGTGAATCTTCTATTGGGAATATTTATTTATATATGTGTAATGTTTACTTATGGTGAAGAACAGATTAAACCGCAGGATTTAAAGGATGGTTTGGCAGTTCATCCATATATGGCAAAATACAATCTTTATTCTGGTGACAATATCCTTTCAATCGATGGACAAAAAATAACAAATGTTACAGAAATAAATAACAGCATTATGCTGCGAGGAGGTCGTAAATTAGCTGTAATCCATTCCGATGGTTCGAAGGAAACTATCCAATTACCGGAAGGGGTGGAATACGAACTTTTCCAAAATGGCGCTTTTCCATCTGTTAGCTTACGACACGCTTCGAATGTGATTGATTCTGTTATGCCAAAAACTCCCGCATTGGCAGCCGGTTTAGAGAAAGGAGATAAAATTCTTTCTATTAATGATAATGCAATTACCTATTACGATGATATCCAGCGCTATTTATTTGCTGCGAAAGGGAAAAAGGCAACCTTAGTAATTGAGCGCAACGACAGCACACAAACACTTATTTCTACCGTTAAAAAAGAGGGTACAATTGGGTTTGCAGTTAAAACCAATGGATATGTCGATTCTAGCAGTATTCAAACTGTACATTATGGTTTTGGACAAAGCGTAAGTAAAGGGATTGATCGTGGATTTCATACATTAAGTGATTATGCATCTCAATTAAAATTCATTTTCACCAAAAAAGGAGCGACTTCCATCGGAGGATTTGGTTCTATTGGTAACCTTTTCCCTGCAACATGGAACTGGCAAATATTTTGGATGAATACTGCGCTAATCTCTATCATTCTCGCGTTTATGAATATCTTGCCTATACCAGCATTGGATGGCGGACACGTTGTCTTCTTATTATACGAAATAATTACTGGAAGAGAAGCACCGCAAAAAGTATTGGAATATGCTCAATATGTAGGATTCTTCTTATTGATGGGACTTTTACTTTATGCAAATGGAAATGATATTTATCGTTATTTATTTCCTCAATAAAAAAATTTAGAAAAGACAAATAATTTTTGTAAATTGATTGCATATTAAACTGAAATGAAATGAAAAAATTTATTTTAACACTTTTTATTGTCGCGTCCGTAAACTTTTCACTGAAAGCGCAATTAACAGAAGGACACTTTACCTATACGGTTGAAGCATCATCGGAAAATCCGGATATGCAAATGGTAACTGGAATGATGCAAGGCTCTACGTTGGATATTCATTTTAAAGATAAAATCACGCGCTCGGAAATGAAGATGGGCAGCATGATGAATATAGTTACCGTTTCCAATGAAAATTCAGGCGAAATATTATTGTTAATGAGCGGTATGATTGGTAAAAACGCGATACTAATTACTACAGAGGAAATAAAAGCGCTTTCGGCAAATAAACCCACTATGGAGGTTGAATTGTTAGATGAAACAAAAACAATTGAAGGATATCTTTGTAAAAAAGCAGTTTTAAGTGATAATAATGGTTCAGAATCTACTTTTTGGTACACTGAAGAAATAGAAATTTCCAAAGTGGGACAAACTTATTTGAACGAAGATGTTCCGGGTTTTCCAATGCAATATGATATTAATAACAATGGTCTTAAAATGACGATGACGGTAACGAAATTCGAAAAAAATCTAGATAAAAATGCTAAGTCATTATTTGAAATGAAAATTCCAGAAGGATACAAAACGCTAACGCTAGAAGAATTAGAAAAAATGGGAATGTAATTTTCCATTTTTAAAATAGAGTGCTATTTCAACTAATTTCGGCGTTTTTTATTCTAAAATAAAACCAATATTTCGCTTTAAACCGTCAAATTTGGTTCTTTTCACTGCGCTATTTTTGAAGAGATCTCCGAATACCTCTTGTGTTAAGTCTTTCCAGTTGTTTTTTGTCAGGTACAACAAATCATCGTGTGGCGTGAATCGGCTTTCCGAATGCGGTTTTGAAAAGCGATTCCAGGGACAAACATCCTGACAAATATCACAGCCAAACATCCAGTTATCCATTTTACCATGAAATTCGCTCGGTAAAATTGCATCTTTTAACTCAATTGTCAAGTAAGAAATACATTTGGACCCATCCACAATGTATGGTTCTACAATTGCTTCTGTTGGACACGCATCAATACAGCGGGTGCATGAGCCACAATAATCTTTGATTGGACCATCGGGTTCTAATTCAAGATCTATAATTAATTCTGCAATAAAAAAGAATGATCCATTTTTGGGGTGAATAATGTTTGTGTTTTTCCCAAGCCAACCAGCGCCTGAATTTTTTGCCCAAGCCTTATCCATAACCGGAGCTGAATCTACAAAAACGCGTCCAGCAACCTCACCAATCTCCTTCTGAATAAACGCTACTAAATCGTTTAATTTATCTTTTATCACAAAGTGATAATCCTCACCATAAGCGTATTTTGATAATTTAGGCGCTTCAGAATCCGACTGTGTTTTTTCAGGAAAATAATTCAATAGAACGGTTACAACACTTTTAGCATCCTCTACCAAAAGACGTGGATCCAATCGCTTATCAAAATGATTTTCCATGTAGCCCATCTTACCATGGTAATTTCGTTTTAACCAAGATTCCAAATGGATTGCTTCGTCCTCCAAAAATTCAGCTTTTGAGATACCGCAAAAGAAAAACCCAAGTTCTTTCGTTTGGTGTTTAATACGTTGTGTGTTTTTTTGAACGGAAGAATACATGTGGTAATCTAAAAAAGTCCTCCCTGCGTCCAACCGGTATCTTTTCCTACTAGTCTGAACGCTTTTTCAGTCGCTTTTCTGCCACGTGCTGTTCGCATTAAAAAACCTTCCTGAATCAAAAATGGTTCGTATACTTCCTCTAAAGTTCCAGCATTTTCTCCAATTGCAGTTGCGATAGTAGTAAGCCCAACAGGCCCACCACTAAACTTCTCAATAATTGCTTTGAGTATTCGAATATCCATTTCATCGAGACCATTTTCATCGACGTTCAATGCTTTTAGGGCAAATTCAGTAATTGCAGCATCAATTATTCCCGTTCCTTTGATTTGAGCAAAATCCCTAACTCTTCGTAAAAGAGCATTCGCAATTCTCGGTGTTCCTCTACTTCTGCTTGCTATTTGGTAAGCTGCATCTTCGTTGATTGGTATGTTTAATAAACCAGAGGATCTTTCTACGATATTGGTCAACGTTTTCGCGTCATAATATTCCAATCTAGAGTTTATGCCAAAACGTGCCCTCAGAGGGGACGTTAGCAAACCAGATCGAGTTGTTGCTCCAATTAAAGTAAATGGATTTAGCGTTATTTGCACGCTTCGCGCGTTTGGTCCACTATCAATTAATATATCTATGCAATAATCTTCCATTGCAGAATACAAATATTCTTCTACCACTGGACTTAATCGGTGGATTTCATCAATAAACAAAACATCTCCTGCATTCAAGTTCGTTAATAGCCCTGCTAAATCTCCAGGTTTATCCAAAACAGGGCCGCTAGTAACTTTAAACCCAACACCCAACTCATTTGCAATAATATTCGCTAACGTGGTTTTACCAAGCCCTGGAGGGCCATGTAAAAGAACATGGTCTAAAGGTTCTCCACGTAGAGTTGCGGCTTTAACAAATATCTCAAGATTTTCGACTACGGAAGGTTGCCCTGCGAAATCAGATAAACTTTTTGGGCGCAAGACTTTATCAAATTCCTGTTCGGAATCTTTTTCAGCCTCATCCCTATAATCGAAAGAATCTTCCACGTACTATTATTTACACAAAAATACAAAAGCCTTCCATCAAACGATGGAAGGCTTCAAATATAATTTAAAAACTTATCAATGTTCTTCTTCTCCTTCAGCTAAAGGTACATTTTGAGGAATGAAATCTCTTTCTGCTCCTGGCTTAGAATAATCATACGGCCATCTGTAAACTGTAGGTAATTCCCCAGGCCAGTTTCCGTGAATGTGTTCCACAGGAGTTGTCCATTCCAATGTATTCGAATTCCAAGGATTTTGAGGAGCAACAGGCCCACGGAAAATACTATAGAAAAAGTTGAATAAGAATATTAGTTGTGCAATAGATCCAACGATTGCAAAAATTGTAATTACAACATTTAAATCCATGATCATTGTAAACGATTCTGCGTCAAATTCGCCGTAAACCGAGAAGTCATAATAGCGACGCGGTGCTCCAGCAATTCCTACAAAGTGCATTGGGAAAAACACACCATAAGCACTCGCTAATGTTAACCAGAAATGCGCATAACCCATTCTAGTATTAAGCATTCTTCCATACATTTTAGGGAACCAATGGTACACACCTGCAAACATTCCAAACACGGCTGACATTCCCATTACAACGTGGAAGTGAGCTACAACAAAATACGTATCGTGTAACGTAATATCTAGTGCTGAATCCGCAAGAATTATTCCTGTAACCCCACCAGAGATGAAAGAAGAAACCAAACCTATGGCGAACAACATTGCAGGAGTCAAAACTAGAGATCCTTTCCAAAGCGTTGTCAAGTAGTTAAATACCTTTACTGCGGAAGGAATTGCAATTAACAGCGTTGTGAAAACAAATACGCTTCCTAAGAAAGGACTCATACCGGTAATAAACATGTGATGGGCCCATACAATAAACGAAAGAAATCCGATCGCCAAAATAGAACCAATCATTGCACGGTAACCAAAAATAGGTTTACGAGAATTCGTTGAAATAATTTCTGATGAAAGACCTAAAGCTGGCAATAAAACGATGTATACTTCTGGGTGGCCTAGGAACCAAAATAAATGTTGGTATAATATAGGAGAGCCACCGTGGTTTGTTAGCATTTCACCCCCAACAATAATGTCTGATAAATAAAAACTAGTTCCTGCTAATCTATCCATTGTTAACAATAACGCCGCGGATAATAGAACTGGGAAAGATAAAACACCCAATACTGCAGTTACAAAAAATGTCCAGATTGTTAAAGGCATTCTTGTCATGCTCATTCCTTTTGTTCTTAAGTTTAATACCGTTACGATATAATTCAACGAACCAATTAAAGAAGAAGCGATAAAAATTGTCATCGAAACAAGCCACAAAGTCATTCCAGTTCCGGAGCCACTAACCGCTTGAGGCAATGCAGATAATGGTGGATAAACTGTCCATCCAGCCATTGCTGGTCCCGATTCAACAAATAAGGAAATTAACATTATAACTGACGAAAGCAAGAAGAACCAATAGGACAGCATATTCAAAAAGCCTGAAGCCATATCTCGAGCACCTAGTTGCAGAGGAATTAGTATGTTTGAAAAGGTTCCAGACAAGCCCCCAGTCAGTAAGAAAAAGACCATTATTGTTCCGTGAATCGTAACGATACCTAAGTACATGTCTTCCTTCAATACTCCACCTGGTGCCCATTCTTCACCTAAAAAGAAAGACAAAAAGTTAGAGCTTTCACCTGGCCAAGCTAGTTGAATTCTGAAGAGAACAGAAAGCAACATTGCAACAACTCCCATGAAGATAGCAGTCATTAAAAACTGCTTTCCAATCATTTTATGATCTTGGCTAAAAATATATTTTGAAACAAAACTTTCCTCATGGTGTCCGTGATCGTGATCTCCATGCGCATCATGGTGTCCGTGTGTTTCGTGCGTTGCTACCGACATTTTAATTCAATTTAATTTATTACTAATTCGTTTTCTTAATTCGCTGGTGCTGCCATTGCATCCACCGCAACGTTTAGCGTATCTGCAGGAGCAGCTGGACTAACTGGAGCCGCAGCTGTTGCAAAATACATATCTTTAAATGTTTGTTTTTGTTTTGCTTTTAACCATACTTTGTATTCCGATTCTGGTAAAACCACAACTATCATTTTCATTTTATAATGCGATCCTCCACAAATTTTGTTACATAAAAGAATAAAATTAAACTTATTGTCTTTTTTATTCTTGCGCATTTCTTTTGTCGTAACATCTGGAATAAACTTAAAACGGGTAGTTAATCCAGGCACTGTATTCATCTGTGCTCTAAAATATGGGAAATGAGCTGAGTGAATAACATCTTTGGAACGGAAGTTGAATTCATATTCTTTATTTACGCATAAGAATAAAGTATCTTTTTGAATAAAATCATCCCATACTCTCACATCCGCTTTTGCGTCATGGCGTTCTTTCATTTGATACAACAATCTTATAAGTCGCTCTTTTCGATAAAGGTCATTTTCCATTTTTTCTTTATCTTCAGGAACAAAAATAATATTTCGGTCATTTAATTTAGTTTCGATTGCTTTTATGCCTGTAGGACCATTTTCCATAACATAAATAGCACTATCGATCGTTTCCGTTGTAACTAATGCCAGCTCGTTCTTATCCGTAGTCAATTTGTAATCGAACTTACCCAAAACATTGTCTGAACCAGAATATCGTGCGGTCCAATCAAATTGCTTTGAAAACAATTCTACACGAATCGTTTCTTTATCTGGCGCTCCTGTTATCTCATTCCATGATTTTAGTCCAAGTATGATTATAACTGCCAAAACTGCAGCTGGAACAACTGTCCAAAGCATTTCCAATTTATTGTTATGCGGGAAATACAATGCTTTAACACCTGCTTTTCTCGCGTATTTGTAGGAAAACCAAAATAACAAGGTATTCGTAAGGAAAAATGCTCCAATAATTATGAAAAAATTCAAATCCAACAACCAGTCAATGTCTTTTCCATGGACTGAAGCGGCGATTCCCCTGCCTGTGTAACCATATTTAACCAGCAAATAAATGAATCCTATATAAAATAAAACTAGGAATACAAACATTAACTTAGCATTGAAATCATTGTCACGCGTGCTTATCTCATGTTCTTGACGTTTTCTAAGTTTTGAAGAAAGTTCATATACCCGAACTAACTGAGCAATTGCGATTACTCCTAAAACTATAACGATTAAAGCGATTAATTTACTTGCCATCATGTGTTATATTAACTATAAAAAAATTAAATTTCGTGGTGTATACTTTCATCCAAGAATGGATGGTTTACAGGGGTAAGTGGTGACTTCGTAAGATTTACTAGAATCACTCTTATAAAAAACCCAACAAACAATACTGCGATTCCTAGTTCAAGGATTCCTAATTTCGCTCCTGCTCCCATTGAACCAGCGGCAACCATAACGTAAACATCAAACCAGTGTCCAGTAAGAATAATTAGGCCAACAAAGGATAGAATACCTGCATTTCTTTTAGCATCCCGTGACATAAGAATTAACATAGGGAAAGAAAAATTAATCAAGAACATTGCAAAATATATGAACTTAAAATTCTCAATTCGCATGAGATAATACGTTGTTTCTTCTGGAATGTTAGCGTACCAGATCAACATAAACTGGGAAAACCACAAGTAAGACCACAAGAAAGAAGTGGCAAATGTCCATTTTCCTAAATCGTGGATGTGACTATCGTTCACTTTCGGAAGATAACCAAGGGACTTCAAGTAAAGTGTCAACAAGACTAAAACTACCATTGTGGAACACCACATTCCAGCAAAAGTGTACCAACCAAAAAGTGTTGAGAACCAGTGCACATCAATTGACATCAACCAATCCCAAGAGGAAGTTGAACTAAATACAGCAAAGAAAACCAAAAATATTGCTCCTTTTCTATAGTTTTTGAAGTGCAATTCTGTTCCGCCAATTCTATCTTCCTCGAGTGATCTCATTCTAAAACCACGTAAAAAGATGAAATAAACGGCCATGTATAGAATCGTTCTAATCCAGAAAAAAGGTTTATTCAAGTAGGCAGATTTTCCGTCAATAATTTCATCGTAATGATGTGAAGCTGGATTTGTCATTTCCGGATCCATCCAAGAATAAATATGCGCTCCATCTAAAAATGTAATTGTTAATAATGTCAGTGCAAGAATACCCATTCCATATGGAAGAAATCCAGCTACTGCTTCAATAATTCGTTTTACGGATGCATACCAGCCTGTTTCTGTTGCATATTGTAATGCTAAAAAGAATAAAGCACCTAAACCCAGAGCAAAAAAGAAAAAACTATTAACCAAGCCGTTTACTAATAAACGAGTTGCAAAATGGTGATCACTTATACTCGTGAAAATACCTATCGCTGTAAACAAAAGTCCAACTCCCATAAGAGCAGTTGTTACAGTTTTTGCCTTTTTTGATATAGAGAATTCCATATAACTATTATTCAAATTATTTATTTCTTAACTAATGTGTCTGAAGTCTGTAAAGCTACTACTGCCGCTCCGGATGCATCAAACTTACCATATTCAGCATTTTGGAACTTGCGAACGTAGTGCACTAATGTCCAAATTTCTTTTTTATTGAGTTGTGATGAATGAGAACCCATTGCATTTTTTCCATAATAAATAGAGTAGAACATTTGACCGTCAGACAAAGCTGCGCGATCAACATAATTAGGAACGCCAACATAGGCGCCGCTTAATACCATTGGCCCATTACCATCTCCTTTTTCAGAGTGACAATGTTGGCACATTGCAGTATATAATTCTTTCCCTTGTTTGAATACTAATTCTACGTTATCCGCAGTTAATTTTATTGGGTTTTTATCCGCAATAGCTAAAGCATATTCATCCTTAATGGAAAGATTATCGCCATACAAACCATGCGTTTCGCGAAAAGCAACATTTGCCTTTCTGAAATATGGCAACATAAGGTTCACTGTGGTTGAATCCGTTCCGAAATAAGGTACAGTTCCCATAGGCGGAACCAACGCTGAAATTTTCATTTTCATATCCTTATTCTCTCTTCCTCTTACTTCACCATAATCAACGTATGGTTCAATAGCAGGAGAGCGATACATGTCTGGCATATATTCCAAACCAGAACTGTCAGCATCCGCAGTGCACGATCCCAATAATAATGTAGTAATCGAAATTACTGCCAAACTTGCTAGTGCCTTAAATTTAATTTTCATCTGTCTCTTCTATTTATTATGTCAGACGTAGCACTGAAAAACAGTACTTCATGGCAAACTATTTTAATTCTTTTTGATCCAATTCTATTATTCCAGTTTCCTTCAACATCGTTTCGAGCTCTGCAGCATCAAACTTTGTATTTTCTGAAAGTCTTATCTCCATCACGAATTTATCATCCGTTGTTCGAGGATCAGGATTTTGCGCTGGAAGGCCAGGTAATGTTTTGTTTCGCAGTAAATATGTAATCGCCATTCCATGCGCAGCGCAAAGGACTGTAAATTCAAATGTAATTGGAACAAACGCCAACATATTATCCAAATAAGAGCCATTTGGTTTACCACCAATATTCATTGGCCAATCGGAAATCATGAAAAAACGCATTCCATAAGTTGCCAATACAGTACCGGTAAGGCCATAAATAAAGGCCATTATTCCTAAACGTGTATTCTTTATTCCAATTATCGGATCAATTCCGTGAATTGGAAAAGGAGAAAATACTTCTGAAATTTTCACTCCTTTAGCGACCAATTTCTTTGCGCCATCTTTTAGCACATCGTCATCGTCGTACATTGCATAAATAACTGTCTCTGCCATGTCCTTACTATTAATGGTTTGAATGACTATCGTTAGTATGATTATCTGGCGCGTTTTTATACGATTCTCCAGACGATTTCAAAATCGTTTTAACTTCATTTAAAGCTAAAACAGGGAAATACCGCGCAAACAAAAGGAAGAAAACGAAAAACAATCCAATTGTTCCAATATACACTCCCAAATCAATATGACTTGGATAATGCATGCTCCAAGCAGATGGCAAGTAATCTCTGTGAATTGAAGTTACGATAATTACATAACGCTCAAACCACATTCCAATATTTACCACAATTGAAATAATAAATGTAAAGAGTAAACTTCTTCTTAATGGTCTAAACCACATAAGTTGCGGAGAAACTACGTTACATGTCATCATTGCCCAATATGCCCACCAATAAGGACCTGTCGCACGATTGATAAAAGCATACGCTTCATATTCCACACCAGAATACCAAGAAATAAACAATTCCGTAATATATGCTGTACCAACAATAGAGCCAGTTACCATAATTACAATGTTCATATACTCAACATGTCGTGTATGAATATAAGCCTCTAAACCCATTGCTTTTCGCATGACCAGCATAAGTGTTTGAACCATTGCAAAACCTGAGAAAACGGCACCAGCGACGAAATAAGGAGGAAAAATTGTTGTATGCCAGCCTGGGATTACCGAAGTAGCAAAGTCAAAGGATACGATGGAGTGAACAGAGAATACAAGTGGTGTTGCCAATCCTGCCAACACAAGTGAAACTAATTCAAATCGATTCCACTGTTTTGCTCTACCCGACCAACCAAAAGCCAAAATAGAATACATTTTCTTTGAAACAGGTTTTTTTGCTCTATCACGAATTGTAGCAAAATCTGGGATAAGTCCAATGTACCAAAAAACCAAACCTACAGAGAGGTACGTTGAAATAGCAAAAACGTCCCATAATAATGGTGAGTTAAAATTCACCCATAAAGAACCAAATTGATTTGGCAATGGAAGCGTCCAATACCCTACCCATAAACGGCCCATGTGAATCAATGGAAATAATCCAGCCATAAATACGGCAAAAATTGTCATTGCCTCAGCAGATCTATTGATCGCCATTCTCCATTTTTGACGGAATAAGAGCAATACCGCAGAAATCAACGTTCCCGCGTGACCAATTCCTACCCACCATACGAAGTTGGTAATATCCCAAGCCCATCCTACGGTTTTGTTCAATCCCCAAACACCGACTCCGGTTCCCAAGAGATAAAGAATACATCCTACTCCGTATAATCCAATAACTAAAGCTATTCCAAATAGAATATACCATGTTTTTGGTGCTTTGTCCTCAATCGGTCTGCACACATCTTCTGTGATGTCGTGATAGGTCTTATGACCTAAGATGAGGGGTTCTCTAATTGCTGCTTCCTTGTGCATTACAACAGGTTTTTCAATTAATGATGACTTTTCTTATCTCCATGATTTGCTTTTTCTTCTCCATGATGCGCAACTTTGGCAGCCTGAATTTTCGACAACAAATCATTTTTCTCGTTACGTACTTTCACTTTAAACCAAACATTCGGTTTAACACCCACTTCTTCCAAAGCTTGATAAGCACGTTTATTTTCTGAACTTAATCTAATTTTTGATGCTGTATCGTTCCAGTCACCAACAATAATTGCGTTGGTTGGACATGCATCAGAACAAGCTGTAACATAATCTCCATCTGCGACAGGACGACCCTCTTTTTTCGCTTCCAGTTTACCAGCTTGAATGCGTTGCACACAGAAAGAACATTTCTCCATTACTCCTCGAGTTCTAACAGTAACATCTGGATTTAAGACCATTCTACCTAAATCATCCTGAGCAGGATTAACCTCGGTGAATTTTTTGTAAGATGGATAGTTAAACCAGTTGAAACGGCGAACTTTGTATGGACAGTTGTTTGCACAATATCTCGTTCCAATGCAACGGTTATATGCCATTTGGTTTAAACCTTCATTACTATGCATCGTTGCTGCAACAGGGCATACTGTCTCACATGGCGCATGGTTACAATGGTGACACATCATCGGCATGTGAATCACTTTTGGATTCAATGCTGCAATTTCAGCATTTGAGAAATTAAAGGTATCCTTATCTTTTCGTTGGCCAGGAGTTGCTTCTTCATCCGATGCAAAATAACGGTCAATTCTTAACCAGTGCATTTCACGACCTCTTCTAACTTCATCTTTACCAACAACAGGGACATTGTTTTCCGATTGACAAGCAATCAGACAAGATCCACATCCAATGCAGGATGATAAATCCACTGTCATACCCCAACGATGTCCAATATTTTCTACTGGATGTGCATCCCACAAGTCAAACTCAGCCATTGGAGCTTTAACATGGTTTCCGTCTTTATCCAATTTCGAAAGCATCCAAGATGGATTGTAAGCTTCCTTATCTTTCGTGTTAAAAGTATCTAATGTTGTTTCTCGTACAATTGAATTACGCGCCATCACCGTGTGGTGAATTTGGGTTGCAGCAATCAAGTATGAGCCTTCTTCTTTCGCAATCGAACCAGCTGCAGTATAGGAAAGCGTACCATTTTCTTGTTGAACGAATGAAAAAACGTTTTTACCAATCGGAGCAGGGTTACCATTTTCTAAAGTAGCATATCCTCCGTATTCTTTCGTTTGGAAAGCAGCTTTACCAATTTTTTCACCATTAGCTCCTCTACCATAACCCAATGCGATGCCAATTGTTTTTTCAGCTTGACCTGGCAATGGATAAACCGGAAGCGTAACGGATTTGTTACCAACTTTAACCGTTGCAAGATTCAACCCATTCTCTTGGTCATATGATGTTGCATAACCTGCAGCTTTCATTTCAACAGGATTCATGGTAATGTAGTTGTCCCAAGTAACTTTTGTCATTGGATCCGGCAACTCTTGTAACCAAGGATTATTTGCATGCATTCCAATTCCGATTCCTGCTTTTTGGTATAGTACAACCTCAAGTGGGGAAGATTTTGGCATTTGCGAAGACAAACCACCCATTGCTCCTTCATTAAATGAAAGTGCTTCTGCCATAGCAGTAGAAGGAATATCTATACAGCTATTATGAATTGCCATGTTCCAATAGGTATGGAAATCCAAATATTTAGTTTGATTAGGAAAACCTGTTGTTTCCCAAAGTTTGGAAATATAATCGTAAGCTACTTTTGAATCTTTTCCTCCACGCTCTGTTTTACCCGCCCAAACTAAAATTGTCTCCAATGCAGAAGCAGTATTAAATAGCGGACGAATAGACGGCTGTGCGAGAGCAAAATGTCCATTTATTGGATTAAAATCATTCCAACTTTCAAGAGAATGGTGATCTGGACAAACAAAATCACACTTTGAAGCTGTTTCGTCTGCATGCGAAGAAAGCGCTACGGTTGTTCCTGCTTTTGCAAGAGCTTCACCAAATTGCTCACCATTTTCCAAGGTATAAACTGGGTTTACACCGTAAAAAAGAATAGCTGTATCAGCTGTTTTACCAGCAATGACTTCATTCACAAACTTATTCATTTTAGCGTCTTCCGACTTGAACAGGTTTATGCTATTGGAAATATTTAAAGTCGTGGAATATGCGCCTAAAACATTATTCAATTTATTCGTAAGAATTTGAATTGCCTTGTTATTTGACCCACAAACCACAATTGATTCCTTTTTTGAGGCTTTCAATGATTTGATTGCTATATCCGCAATTGCTTTAACTTCTTTTGATAAATCGGTTGAAATACCTGTTGAAACGCCAAATCCTTTTAAAATGTATGCGAGAACATTACCTTGTTCTGAAGGCTTAATCATACCGCGGTAATCTGCGTTAGAGCCAGTTATAGACAATACAGATTCAAAATGAATATGCTTGGACATCCAATCTCCTTCAGGATTTCTCGTTGCACCATATTGGCCAGCAAACTGTGTTGGCATTAACCATGAACTAAGGAAATCCGCTCCTACACTAACAATAGTTTTCGCTTTTGAAAAATCGTATGTTGGAATAGAATTTATTCCGAATGTTGCTTCATTTGCTAAGCGAATTCCAGCATAAGAAACAGCATCGTATTGAATGTGCTCGAATTTACTTTCGTTTTCGGCACCACCTAATGTTGTGGATAATTCCGCAAGTGCGGATGCGATAGAAGGGCTGATAATTGTATTTGAAACTAAAACTACACGTTTTGCATTCTTCAGAGCAGATTTGACTGAACCGTCAATAGTCGACCATGATTCATTTTTTCCTTTTGAGGTTGGTTCCTGCAAACGAGCAGAATCATACAATCCTAAAACAGAAGCAATAATTTGAGGATTTGAGCCACCATTTGCAATACCAAAATCTTTATTTCCTTTAATATAGATTGGCCTACCTTCTCTAGTTTTAACAAGAATACTTGCATAAGAAACACCATCGTAGTAAGTTGAAGCATACCACGTTGGCATACCTGGCGTTACATTTTCGGGCTTATTTACGTATGGTATTGCTTTGGTAACTGGAGCTTCACATGCCGCAACAGTTGCAGCAGCTACGCTAAATCCTAAAAACTTTAAAAAATCACGACGAGCAGTCGATGTTTCTTTCAAATTTTCATCCCCTAAGAATTCTTCAACAGAACTTTCGGTCGGAAATTCCTGCTCTTTCGATTTAAGGAATTCTGGTGTCTCTCTTAATTCGTCAAGACCTTTCCAATATTTTCTTGTCATTCCCATGCTTATTTGAACTTCTTCAGTTAGTTAAATTAATAGTGACATTTAGCACATTCCCAACCACCTAATTCACTAACAGTAACTTTACCATCTTGTAAGTATTTACCGTAAAGCGTTTTATCGTTATTTAATAATCGCTTGTGGATTTCAGCGTAATAACCATCTTTTTTTGTATCTGTAATTGCTCCAGTTGAAATTTCTTTCACTCCGTGACATTCAATACACCATCCCATGGTCATAGTAGGTTTTGTTAAAGGAACATTTCCTTCCACTTTATTTAATTCTGCCGTTGTTTGCACTTTCGCAGTTTCAACCATTTTAGTCATATCACCATGACATTGCTTACAATCTATACCGCCAACAACAACGTGTTGTGAATGGTTAAAATATACGTGGTCTGGCAAAACATGCACTTTATTCCAAATAATTGGATTTGTTTTTCCCGTATATTTTCCTGCCCCTGCTGGGTCCCAACCTGCAGCATCATAAATTTTAGCAATTTGCTCTTGCTGCGCTGGCGTTCGGCCAATAACCTGTTTGTGGCAGTTCATACAGATATTTACTGTTGGTAAACCTGCAGATTTTGATTTTGTTACTGAGTTGTGGCAATATTTACAATCGATTCCATTTATTCCAGCATGAATAGCATGCGGAAACGCAATTGGCTGAGAAGGCTGATATTCTTCTACCACACCAATGCTGTATAAACCAAGGAATAAAGTTACAATCAGACTAATTACAACAACTAATGCGCTGATACCAACGTAGGTTTTATACTTCCACGCCCATGCTTTCAATTCTTCCGAATAGGTTAAATTGTCACTGGAATCTTTTCCTGCATTTTCATCCGAAACAAATTTCAATTGTCTTCGAACTCCTCCGATTGCTAAAATGATAGTGATGAAGATAACTCCTAAAATTATCCAAATCCAACTTGTTGAAGAATCCTCTGTTTCGCCATCCACAGGCGTCATACCATCCGCTGGAGTTGATCCATCCGCTGCTGCTGCACCTGGCTCTGGTTGAGAATCCACCCAATCCATAATAGAATTGATTTCCTCTTTCTTCAACTCTGGGAAAGCGCTCATTGCGGTTGGCGACCAAGTAGACACGGTTTGTGCATACGGATCACTTGCTGCTGCAGTTTGCCAATTATTTACCCATTGGTAAATAGAACCCTCTTTTGCTCCTCCATCTGACCACTTCTGGCGAACTTGAAACAATTTTGGACCTGTACCATTTTTATGGGGTTGGTGACAACTGGCACATTTCGCTTTAAAAAGTGCATCACCTTGAGCATACGTTGTGGTTGTTCCCGCAACAAACACAATGGTAAGCGCGCTAAAACACCAATTTCTAAATTTTCTAAACATCTGACTACTAGATATTTTCATGTAAAAAACTGTAAGTCTACTGCCAAAAAAACACTGTTTGACGGTGGCAAATTTAGGAGAATCACTTTATTTAGTGACAGTTTTATGACATTTTTAATTGGTTTTGCTCTAATTTAAATTCATTCTTAATAAGCACAAATGCATAATGACTGATTTGTACTTATTTACACTTTTTAAAATTGTCTAAATTGAATTTTATTTATAGTTGAATGAATTTAAAATTCAGTGGCTAATTTGGTAAAAGAAGTTGCTTATATTTGTTTAAAATATCTAAAAATGAAAAATTTCATTCTAATATTTAGTAGTTTCTTTCTGGGCATTCATTCATTTTCACAAAATGGCTCTGTAGAAATAATTAAAGATGTCAGAATTGACGGTTTAGTTAGAAAACAAGGTTTGGCAGTTCCTCCAGCTTCCTCTCCTCAACTTCCTGGTTACAGAGTGCAACTTTTCTTTGACTCTGATAGAAAGGAAGTGGACGCTGCAAGAAGTAAATTTGTCAGTTCCTTTCCAAAAGTAGATTCATATGTTATTTACAATGCTCCAAACTACATTCTAAAAGTTGGCGATTTCAGAACACTTTTAGAGGCGGAAAAGGTCAAAGGAAATTTAACCATGGATTTTCCAACTTGTTTTATAGTGAAGGAAATGATCAATTTACCGCGGATAGATCAGGAGTGATTACCAATCGATTCTCCAGCGGAATATCCACTTGCAACGCATGCTTGAATTAAATATCCACCAGTCGGAGCGTCCCAATCCAACATTTCGCCTACACAATAAACATTTGAAACAGATAGCAATTCGAAAGTTGGAAGTACACTTTCAAAGGAAACTCCTCCAACAGTAGAAATAACCTTATCAATTGGCTGAAAAGTGGCAAATGGAATTTCCATTTTTTTTATTCTATTTGCTAAGATTTCTGGATTTTTGAAATCTTCCTTCTCCAAAATAAGTTTTAAAAATGAGATTGCTATTTTAGATAATTTCAATTTTCGCAAGCCATCCGTATTGTTTTTAGCCTGGGCAATTGTTTTGCTAATTTTTTCGATAGTGACATTTGGCTTAAAATCAATATAAACTAAAGTTCCAATTCTAAATTCTTTGTTCAAAGCATATATTGGCGCTCCTTCCAATCCTGTTTTTGTAATTGTAATATCCCCAAATCGTTCTAAAGAGTTTGAATAAACCTTACAATTTTTAATATACTGACCCTCCAAAGGTTTCAAATCGAACCTATTTTGAAATACGACACCACTGTTACTCGACTGAAAGGAATTACAGATTATTTTTTTTTGACTGAACAAATCCAACCATTCTCCGGTTGATCCAGTTTTTGTCCAAGAGGCGCCACCTAGCGCGAGAATTATTTTACTAAACGGAAGCGTTTTAATTTCGTCACGGTATTCCATTTTCAATTGTTCGGAGGAGAAATCCACTAATTTATGCTCGTATTGAAAATCCACATTAAATTTATCGAGATACTCCAGCCACTTAGTAAGCACCATTATTGGTTTAATTCCCTTAATTGGAAAAACTTTACCTGAGGATCCCGCGTAGGTTTCCACGCCGATTTTCTGAAGAAAAGCACGAAAATTATCGTTTGTGAAATTGGCAACTGCATCTCTTATGTGTTGCCGGTCAAACTTTTCAATGAACGAAGAAAGAGAATCTGTATTGGTAAGATTAAAGCCACCATGTCCAGCAACTAAAAATTTCCTTGCAGGGGCTTTTTTATGGTCAAAAAAAGTAACGTTCCAACCTTTTTCAGCTAATACCGTCCCAGCCATCAAACCGGAAGGTCCCGTGCCAATAATTGCAACCGACTTATTTTTCATTGCTCAAAATTAACATTACTTTTTCTTGTGGCGCTCATATTGGTATATTTGCACCATGGATAAACGATTTGGAAAAAAATATAAACTGTGCAATGAAAAACAAATAGAACTTGTTTTTACTTCAAAAAACAGTGTTAAATCCTATCCATTTGTTATTCATTACGCTGATTTACAGACACAAATAGATGTTCCTTTTCAAATAACAATTTCAGCACCTAAGCGCAATTTCAAAAAAGCACATGAGCGAAATAGAATAAAACGAATTCTCCGTGAAGCAATTCGAGAGAATAAATTAATTTTAGAAACGTTTTTAATAGAAAATGAGAGAAAATTGGCAGTTTTTATGATTTATACAGCCAAAGAAGAACTTTCTTTTGACGTTTTACAGAAAAAAATGAAAAACTTGTTGAACCAACTTATAATTGAAATTTCTAATGACAAAAAATAACATATTCGTTTCCTTCGGCGCTTGCACTAAATTAATCACTTTAGGATTTGTTTTCCTTTTAAATACAAACATTCAGGCCCAGTCCAATGGTTTTGAGGTTGTAAAAAACCTAGAACTAATGGACCAAATTTACCAACATTTGGAAATGTATTACGTGGATGAACCACAAACTGGTAAACTCGGAAAAACTGGCATTGATGCCATGTTAAAAGAATTAGACCCGTATACCGTGTATTACCATGAATCGAACATTGAAGATTACCGATTAATGACAACAGGTCAATACGGCGGCATTGGCGCGCTGATTCGTAAAATGGATGAATACACATTTATTGCCGAACCATACGAAGGGAATCCGGCAGAAAAAGCTGGATTAAAAGCTGGAGATAAAATTTTATCCATTGATGGGAAAACTATGATCGGTTTACCGTCAGATGAAGTTTCCAATGCATTGAAAGGTCCAAAGGGAACAACAATTCAAATAGAAGTAGAACGTGAGAATGAAGGAAAGAAAAAAATTACTGTCACCCGCGATGAAATAAAATTACCCGATGTTCCTTATTCCGGCATGCTTAATGAAACAGTTGGTTATATAAAATTAAACAGCTTTACCTTTACAGCCGCTTCAGATGTTAAAACAGCTTTTCTAGCATTAAAAGAAAAAGGCATGAAAGGCTTGGTTTTGGATTTGCGCGGAAATGGCGGTGGTTTGCTTATTGAGGCTGTAAAAATTGTCAACTTCTTCGTTAAAAAGGACCAACTTATTGTGACAACAAAAGGACGTGTTGCAGAAGAGAATCGACAATACAAAACGATGGAAAACCCCTTGGATTTAGAAATTCCTTTGACCGTATTAATGGATGAAGGATCTGCTTCTGCTAGTGAAATTGTAGCAGGAAGTATTCAGGATTTAGATCGAGGAGTTATTATTGGAACAACATCTTATGGTAAAGGACTTGTGCAGCGCACCTATGATTTAAAATACGGATCAAAAGTAAAACTGACAATTGCAAAATACTACACTCCGTCCGGAAGATGTGTGCAACGTTTAGAATATTACGATAAGGAAGAAGGTTCCAAAGCAACAGCGATTCCAGATTCCTTGCTAAAAGTATTTAAAACCAAAAATGGCCGAGATGTAATTGATGGTCGAGGAATTGAGCCGGATATTACCATTACCCAAAAAGATTACAGCAGATTAACATCTACAATTTTCGCAAATAATCTTGTTTTTAATTATGCGACAAAATATTGTGTTTCCCATCCTACAATTGCAGAAGCTGGCAAGTTTTCCTTAACAGATGAAGAGTATTCTGCCTTCAAAACATATGTTTTAAAAGAAGAATTTACCTATTCTACAGCTTCGGAAGAAATGCTAAAAAAAATGAAGGATATTGCAGAAAAAGAAGGCTTTTATGAAGATACAAAGGAAGAATATAATGCCCTAATGTCTAAAGTAGTACCTTCTAAAGAGCGTGATTTAGAAAAATTCAAGAATGAAATTAAAGTTTTGCTAGAAAACGAAATTGTTTCCCGTTATTATTTCCAAAAAGGAAGGGCAATTGATTCCTTCAGAAACGATGATTCCATTGAGAAATCGCTAGAAACTTTAGCAAATAAATCTGCCTACAATACTATTTTAAAGAATTAGGCGTTTTACCAAAAATTCAAATTTAACGGCTATATGTTGAACCGAATTTTCGGTAAAAAATTTCATGATTACTTCCATCTATTTGGAATTAGCGCATTCAGTATAGGTTTACCATCGAGTAAAATAATTCTATCTATTGCGACTATTCTGATTTTACTGAATCTTTTATTGGAAGCTGATTATGGAAATTACTGGCGAAATATTAAGACTAATCGTATATTTTTAATCTTAACAGCATATTTTTCCTTGCACCTGATTGGCCTTTTATGGTCTGCGGATTTCGAATATGCATTTCAAGATATACGCATCAAGCTAACCATTTTTATACTACCATTGGTAATTGTTTCGAAACCTCTGGAATCTGAAAAGCAACTTCGAAATATTTTGCTTTTATTTTGTGCTGC
>CANJSS010000029.1 GCA_947476955.1 Flavobacteriales bacterium | reverse complement strand
TGGGGATGGTCTTACCAATTGGTTTAATGATGCGCTCCAAAAATATCCTTGGTGTCAATATGCTGAAATTGGCGGATAATCGCCCGATGGTTTTATCGGAATGCCTGCAAGCAGTTGTTGATTTGTTTCATAAGGGAGAATTAATCCCCCAAGTTGGCGGCAAATATCCTGTGGCTGAAATCGCTGCAGCGCACGAAGCTCTTGAAAATGGAGAAACAACAGGTAAATTGACAATTTTCTGGGAGTAAGATTTCTTTTGTTTTTAAAGAAAATTAGCCTTCCTTTTGTTAAGGAGCTGGTGGTCCGATATACTCAAGACAAGGATTTGTCCCAACCCAGCATTTAGCATTTTTTTGAAGTGCAATTGTAGTGTCGTTTGCAAAAGAAATAATAAAATCCGGAGTATTTTTCCACTGCTCAAAACATTCCAAACTTTTTTGTTTAAAAACTTCCTTCTCAAACGATTTGTTTTGCTGCATAAATACTTCGATTGGAAGCAGTTTATCGGTTTTTAATAGCATGTATTCCCCTTTTGGTAAATTCAAGGTGGCGGAACCAATAGCATCCAGGGTAATTTCAGCTTCTATTTTTGCGCCTGGCGCATAAACATTCCCGCGAATAATCGCATAACGTTCATTTTTCAGCGCTTCATAAAAACCATTTTCAGTCGCTGCAGTTGGTTTCGCTCCTCCGCAATGTGGTTTAAAAATAGTCGCATGAAATGTTACTTTGAAAGTTTTTTCTCTTTTTTGAAGAATGCTGCAACTGCTGCAAATTACCAAAAGAAACACTACTGAAAAAATGGAATGCATGGCCAAAGGGGTTTTGTTTTTCAAAGTTACGTAAAAAATGGCTAGACTACCAGCGCTTATTTAACGCATATTGCTTTTAAGAATAATTCGTTTCTAACTTTAAAACTTCTTTCTTTAGAATTTGGTTTTAATGCTGAATTAGTTTCTTTAAACCCGATTTTTTAGTTTAATTTTGTGTTTTAATAGTAGAAAAAATAAGGTATAGATGGCGGAAACAATGACAGATCTTGGTATTCAAGAAATTCTTTCCCAGTTGGGGATAGAAGAAATAAACAATGGCGCCTCCACCGGCGGAAAATGGTTTAAAACTAGGGGAGAGCGTATCGATTCAATTTCTCCAGTGGATGGTAAATTGATTGCTTCGGTAAATTCAGCTTCTGAAGCAGATTACGAAGCTGTAATTTTAAAGGCGCAAGAAGCATTTTTAGAATGGCGCATGATTCCTGCACCAAAAAGAGGCGATATTGTGCGACAATTGGCAGATCGCATCCGCTTTTACAAAGAGCCACTTGGTAAATTAGTTTCCTATGAAATGGGGAAATCCTTGCAAGAAGGTTTGGGCGAAGTGCAGGAAATGATTGATATCTGTGATTTTGCAGTTGGTCTTTCTCGACAATTATACGGTTTAACGATGCATTCTGAGCGTCCTGGACATAGAATGTACGAGCAATACCATCCCTTAGGAATTGTTGGAATTATTTCTGCCTTCAATTTTCCTGTAGCTGTTTGGAATTGGAATACAGCCCTAGCGTGGGTCTGTGGAGATGTTTGTGTTTGGAAGCCTTCTGAAAAAACACCTATCACGGCAATCGCTTGTCAGCAAATTACAAAAGAAGTATTTGATGCAAATGGCGTTCCGGAAGGCGTTTCCAATTTAGTTATTGGCGGTGCTGAACTTGGAAAATTAATGGCGGAAGATACGCGTGTTCCGTTGATTTCTGCAACTGGTTCTACCCGTATGGGGAAATCAGTTGGTGCAGCTGTTGGTGCACGTTTAGGAAGATCTTTATTAGAGTTAGGAGGGAACAATGCAATTATTATTGCGCCTTCCGCAGATTTGAAAATGGTCGTTCCCGGTGCGGTTTTCGGTGCAGTTGGAACAGCAGGTCAACGGTGCACTTCTACACGTCGTTTGATTATTCACGAAGAAATTTACGATAAAGTAAAGGAAGCGTTGACAAGCGCATATAAACAGTTGAAGATTGGAAATCCTTTGGATCAAAACTTCCATGTTGGGCCTCTTATCGATACAGATGCTGTAAATGCGTATTTGGTAGCATTAGAAAAAGCGGTTGCTCAAGGAGGAAAAATCCTTGTTGAAGGCGGTGTTTTATCTGGCGACGGATACGAATCAGGATGTTATGTGCAGCCAGCAATCGTTGAAGCAGAGAATCATTTTACCATTGTGCAACACGAAACATTTGCGCCGATCTTATACATCATGAAGTATTCTGGGGGTGTTGAAAATGCGATCAAATTACAGAATGGTGTGCCGCAAGGATTGTCTTCTGCAATCATGACAAATAGCTTGAAGGAAGCGGAAGCTTTCTTATCGCAACAAGGTTCGGATTGTGGAATTGCAAATGTAAACATTGGAACATCTGGTGCTGAAATTGGCGGTGCTTTTGGCGGCGAGAAAGAAACTGGCGGCGGACGTGAATCTGGCTCTGATGCTTGGAAAGTATACATGCGACGTCAAACAAATACGATCAATTATTCCGATAGCTTGCCGCTGGCACAAGGAATTAAATTTGAATTATAATATTTTTATAAATACGAAAATGCCGGGCGGTTTGCTCGGCATTTTTTTGTCATTTATTTTAAAGAAATAGAAAGGTTTTAATTCAATTGAAACCTACGATTTTCAAATCTTTACCAAATCTATTCTAGTATCGTTTTCTTCCGCTAAATCGGTTACAAATGCCGTTGAATCTGTTGTTCCAAACACGATTTCATTTGCTAGAACTTCGCTACATATATAGGTCATGTTTGCTTCTATTGCCTCTTGAATCCATGCGGTTGATTCCACTTTTAAAACAATACGATCTGTCACGTCTAAACCAGAATCTTTGCGCAAGTTTTGCACCCGATTGATTAATTCACGGGCTATTCCTTCTGCTTTTAATTCCTCCGAAATAGTGATATCCAAGGCAACAGTTAAACCATTTTCACTTGCTACAAGCCAACCTGGAATATCTTGCGCAGCGATTTCAAAATCGGTAATGTCCAGCAGAATCTTTTCGCCATCGATTTCTGTTTCCCATCCATTATTTCCTTCGATTGCAGAAATATCGTCGCTCGACAATTGTGCCACTTTAGCCGCAATTGCTTTCATTTGCTTGCCGTATTTAGGACCAATCGTTTTGAAATTCGGCTTGATGCTTTTTACCAGCATACCATTTCCTTCTTCCAATAATTCGAGTTCTTTCACATTTACTTCAGAAAGTATCAAATCCTTGATGTGCAATAGATTGTCTGCAAAATTTTTGTTCAAAACAGGAACTATGATTTTTTGTAACGGTTGCCGTACGCGGATTTTTTCTTTTTTCCGCAAAGCTAAAACAAGGGAAGATGTACGTTGCGCAATATCCATCTGGGATTCCAACGCTTCGTCAATCCATGCTTCCTTTACAATAGGAAAATCGACCAAATGAACAGATGTTGCCGCATATCTTTTGGAGACCATATTCAAATCACAGAAAAGTTGATCCATAAAAAATGGTGCTATTGGCGAACCAAGGATCGAAATTGTTTCCAAACAGGTATACAAAGTCTGGTAAGCGGAAAGTTTATCTTTAGAATCATCGCTTTTCCAAAAACGACGACGACACAAACGCACATACCAGTTGGATAGTTGATCGCTCACAAAATCTTGAATTAACCTTCCTGCCTTTGTTGG
Organism: Flavobacteriales bacterium; assembly: GCA_947476955.1. GTDB lineage: Bacteria > Bacteroidota > Bacteroidia > Flavobacteriales_D > Crocinitomicaceae > M0103. Next base: position 23,745 of record CANJSS010000029.1, on the reverse strand, counting down.
TTCATATTCTTCAAAAGAAGCATCCACTTCTTTAATGAGAGAATGTAATTTAGACAAAATCCAACGATCAATCTCGGGTCGCTCTTCTAAAGCAATTTCTTGTGCGGAATAATCAAAACCATCAATATTGGCATACAAAGAAAAGAAGGAATAGGTATTGTATAATGTACCGAAAAACTTCCGTTGCACTTCTAGTATGCCTTCTTCGTCGAATTTTAAATTATCCCAAGGCTGCGCATTCGTAGTCATATACCAGCGCGTAGCATCTGGGCCATATTTTTCTAAGGTTACAAAAGGATCAACGGTATTGCCTAAACGCTTCGACATTTTTTGTCCGTTTTTGTCTAATACAAGTCCGTTAGAAATAACATTTTTATACGCAACGGAGTCAAAAACCATTGTTGCAATAGCGTGTAAAGTATAAAACCAACCACGCGTTTGATCTACTCCTTCTGCAATAAAATCACCAGGATATCCTTCGTGGTTATCGATCAAATTTTTATTTTCAAATGGATAGTGCCATTGCGCATAAGGCATTGCGCCGGAGTCAAACCAAACATCAATCAAATCCGATTCGCGCTTCATAGGCTTTCCTGCCGGTGAAACAAGAATTATCGGATCCATGTAATTTTTATGTAAATCCACCAAGTCGTAATTTGCTTTCGACATATCGCCAACTTGGAACGCTTCTAATGGGTTCTCAGTCATTAAACCAGCATCTACTGCTTTTTGACAAGCGTTTTTCAATTCTTCAATGGATGAAATGCAGATTTTCTCATCGCCATCTTCTGTTGCCCAAATTGGAATAGGAATTCCCCAATAGCGCGAACGTGAAAGGTTCCAGTCGTTGGCATTCTCCAGCCATTTTCCAAATCTTCCCGTACCAGTTGATTCGGGTTTCCAGTTGATTGTATTATTCAAATCCATCATGCGTTCCTTCACATCGGTAACTTTAATGAACCAGGAATCCAATGGATAATACAAAACGGGTTTGTCTGTTCGCCAGCAATGCGGATAACTGTGGACGTATTTCTCTACTTTAAATGCTTTATTATCTGTTTTGAGTTGAATCGCAATCTGCACATCTGCTGAACGCTCCGGCGCTTGTCCTTCCTCATAATATTCGTTTTTGACATATATTCCAGCTAATTCTGCCATTTCTGGACGGAATTTACCCTGTAAATCCACCAGTGGAACTAAAGTTCCTTTTTCATCTGCTACCAACATGCCTGGAACGCCTGCCTCCGCAGCTACTTTTGCATCATCCGCCCCAAAAGTTGGTGCAATGTGCACGATACCCGTTCCGTCTTCGGTGGTTACAAAATCTCCGCCAATTACACGGAAGGCTTTTTCTGGATTTTCAGCTGGGAGAGAATAGGGAAGCAGTTGTTCGTAAGAGATTCCGATCAAGTCTTTTCCTGCGCATTCACCTGCTATAAAATATGGAACAACTTTATCGCCTACAGCATAATTTGCTAATTCTTCTGCGCTTATAACTTGCTGAAATCCTTTGCTAAATTGGTAATTAACCAAATTCTTAGCAAGAATCACTTGAATTGGTTCAAAGGTATATTGGTTGAACGTTTGTACTAAAACATATTCGATTTTTGGACCAACGCACAAGGCGGTATTTGAGGGAAGTGTCCACGGTGTAGTTGTCCATGCTATAAAATGAACGTTTGCCTGGGACAGAGCAAAGTCGAAGGCCGGCAAATTTTCCCTATCTTTCACCTTAAATTGCGCAACAACGGTTGTGTCCGTAACATCTTTATAGCAGCCGGGTTGGTTTAATTCATGCGAAGACAATCCTGTTCCTGCTTTTGGAGAATATGGCTGAATTGTATACCCTTTGTACATTAAATTCTTCGCGTACAATTGTCCTAAAAGCCACCAAACAGATTCCATGTATTTTGATTCGTACGTAATATACGGATCATTCATATCTACCCAATACCCCATTTTCACTGTAAGATCATTCCAAATATCCGTGTAACGCATCACTGCTTCTTTACACGCTTTGTTGTAATCTTCTACCGAAATTTTTGAGCCAATATCTTCTTTTGTAATGCCAAGTTCTTTTTCTACGCCAAGTTCTACGGGAAGTCCGTGCGTATCCCAGCCAGCTTTTCGTTTTACTTGAAAACCTTTTAACGTTTTATAGCGGCAAAAAATATCCTTTATTGCACGTCCCATAACGTGATGAATTCCAGGTAATCCATTTGCAGAAGGCGGACCTTCAAAGAAAATGAATGGTGTTTTACCTTCTCGAATGGCGATCGATTGTTCGAATACATTTTCCATCTGCCATTTTTCCAGCACGGATACTGCGATGTTCGGTAAATTCAACCCTTTGTGTTCTGGATATTTATTAGTCATGCTATCTTGAAAAATATGAATGTGCGAAGATAGTAAATATGGATGAAAGACATCTTTAATCCGCTATCTCATTTTAGTAGGCTCTTTTAGGGTTTTAAACGAAGTGTCAAATGTTAAAAAATACTATTTTACGGGACAAAAAATACGAAACTTGAATTCCTGCGTTATATTTGATTAAAGAATCTTTAACCACTTAATTGTAGAATATGAAAAAATTAAATTTAGGTCTTGCCATTTTAGGATTTGTTATTTTCTCGAATAGCAATGCACAGGAAAAGACGCCAAGAGTGAGAATTTCAGAATTTCATTTGCAAACAGGATTTCAATATTATCCGAATGGAACAACTTCCTTAGAAGATTTTCAGAAATTGGCGCCAAATTCAATTTTACTAAAAGAGGATTTATCGTCCTACAGTTCATTTGGTAATTATTACAATGGTGCGGGAAACTTTTCTTCGGTGCATCTGGGTTTAACGTTCAAAAATCATCCAAATGCCCTTCTACGTGTCGGAATAACTAATATGTTGGGAGTATCAGGTCTTCAGAATGGATTCACTAAAGAAGACTATTTTCCATACGATACACTAACCTCTTCGGCAACAGGTGAACAAACATTTATCGATTCCGTTTCAAGTCAAAGTTATTTCATGAACCATTCTTCTCGGCAGATTAGATTGGATGCAGCCTTGATTTTCCGCACAGATGCTTCCGCAAGGTGGTCACTTTTTGCTGGAATTGGCGCTTCATTAGGAGTGAATTACAACGCGACAACTTTTATTTCTTATTATAGAAATAGCTATATTAACAGTCAAAATGGTAATAGTTACAATTATGGATATAATAACGGTTCAGAAAAAACGGAATCATTTACCACCAAAAACTACTTGACTACAACCGCTTATATTCCAATGGGTGTTGATTTTAGAATTGGAAAAAACCAACCATTTTGGAAACGCTTGCACCTGTATTATGAAATTAAACCATCCATTTCAATGACGCAAATACCAGCATTGAGAACAATTACAACTGTAAATATGACGCAAGCTCTCGGATTAAAAGTGACGTTTTAATTGTAAATACTAAATTTACAGAAACAAAATATTAACGGAGAATTCTATGGATTCTCCGTTTAACCTTTCCGAACATTTGCTAACTTTGTCTTTCTAAACAACGAAGTGTTATGGCAGATTTTCATTACCAAGAACCATATCCTGTGCAGCAGGATAAAACAGCCTACCGAAAAATTTCTTCCGAATTCGTTCATGTTGAAAAATATGGTGACCGCGAGGTATTGCGCATTGAACCAAAAGCTTTGGAGATTCTTGCCCAAGCTGCAATGAGCGATGTTTCCTTTTATTTGCGCCCAACGCACTTAACCATGTTAAATACTATTTTGCAAGATCCTGAAGCAACAGATAACGATCGTTTTGTCGCCTATAATTTATTGCAAAATGCGGCAGTAGCTGCAGAAGGACAACTTCCTTCCTGCCAAGATACTGGAACAGCAATTGTAATGGCAAAAAAAGGCGAAGACGTTTATACCGGTGTTGACGATGCCGAATATTTATCCAAAGGGATTTTCAACACGTACCAAGAACGCAATTTGCGTTATTCTCAAGTTGTTGCGTTGAATATGTTCGAGGAAAAAAATTCCGGTTCCAACCTGCCCGCTCAAATTGATATTTATGCCAAAAAAGGAAATCAGTATGAATTTCTTTTCTTGGCGAAAGGTGGCGGTTCTGCCAATAAAACTTTTTTATACCAGCAGACGAAATCCTTATTGAATGAAGCTTCTTTGGAAAAATTTGTGCGTGAAAAGATAAAAGATCTTGGCACTTCTGCTTGTCCTCCTTACCATTTAGCTCTCGTAATTGGAGGCACTTCTGCAGAAGCAAATTTAGCAACTGTGAAAAAAGCATCTGCCGGTTATTTCGATGAATTACCAACAGAAGGAAACATGGGTGGCCAAGCGTTCCGAGATTTGGAATGGGAAAAACGCGTGCAATTGATTTGTCAGGAAAGTCAAATTGGAGCGCAATTTGGAGGAAAATATTTCACACACGATGTGCGTGTAATTCGCTTGCCACGGCATGCTGCATCTTGTCCTGTTGGTTTAGGTGTTTCTTGTTCTGCAGATAGAAATATCAAGGCGAAAATTACTAAGGAAGGTCTATTTCTCGAACAATTAGAGCATAATCCACGGCGTTTTTTACCAGATGTTGCGCCACATATGGAAGCTCCTATTGAAATTGATTTGGATCGCCCGATGCAAGAAGTTTTGGCTGAATTGAGTAAATATCCAATTAAAACGCGTTTGAAATTAAACGGAACTTTAATTGTTGCCAGAGATATGGCGCATGCGAAAATCAAGGAATTATTGGACGCTGGAAATCCAATGCCCGAATATTTTAAAAACCATCCTGTATATTATGCCGGACCTGCAAAAACGCCAGAAGGAATGCCATCAGGAAGTTTTGGTCCAACAACAGCCGGAAGAATGGATACCTATGTTGAGCTTTTCCAAAGTATGGGAGGAAGTATGATTATGTTGGCAAAAGGAAACAGATCGAAAGATGTTAAAAATTCTTGTGCAAAATATGGCGGATTTTATTTGGGATCAGTTGGCGGTCCGGCTGCAATTTTGGCAAAAGAAAACATAACTTCGGTTGAAGTGGTTGATTTTGAGGAAATGGGAATGGAAGCAGTTCGAAAAATCACCATTAAAAACTTCCCGGCGTTCATTATAACAGATGATAAAGGAAATGATTTTTTTGAGAATATTTAGTTTCGACAAGCTCAACTACCTAATTCTCAAAAAGTATTTAAATTTTAGAAAAGCCGCTCCCTGAGCTTGTCGAGGGGCGAGCTTTTTTTTGAAATACATTTATTTTTTGACGGTCATAACAACTCTGAATCCGATAGTTGGACTTCCTTCTTTCTTACCTTCAAAAGGATCAATTGCCTCAATCTTTAATTCTTCAGCTGTATTTGACCAACTTCCTCCAGCAGTTCCAGCTGATCTAGTAAACATATCATTGTAAACCATTTCAGCTACATTACCGCTTATATTGTACAAACCGAATGCATTCGGGGAATAAAAATTGACTGGAGCAGTGAGATCAGAACTGGTCTGTGCAATTGAATCATTAAATTTCAATTCTTCCGGTGTCATTCTAAAATTTGCTAAAAACAAACCTGCACTATTTCTCATAAAAGGACCTCCCCAAGGATACGGATATTTAGTTCCACCACTTGAAGCGGCCATTACCCACTCTTCACGAACAGGAATTCTTACATCATTGTATTGTGTTTTCTTTTTGTCTTCAACAGAAATTACCATCTCTTTTGTTAACCACACACAATACATTTCAGCACCTTCGCGACTCACATTCACAACAGGGAAATGATCATAAGCAGGATGCGAAAAATAATGTTGTTCCATTGGACTATTCTCCTGTTTTTGAATAATAGACCATTGTTTATAATCAGGTCTAGCTTTCAGAAACTCGTCTTTTCTTCCTTGAATGAGCAAATCAAAAAGGAAGGTTCTATATTCAAGATTCGAAATTTCTGTTTTTTGCATGTAAAAAGATTGGACAGAAACTTGTTTTCCCTGATAATCAAATGTTCCTGTTGGAATGTAAGCATATACTTTTTTATCAAACTTTTCCAAATTTTTCAGCATGAGCTTCTTCTGTTTGTTGTTTGCCTTAATTTCCTCCTCCGTTAATTTCGGAAAAATATATTCCTCATCTGAATTGGATAAATTGGTCTTTAGTTTTAGATTTGATTCTATTTTAGATTGGTTAATAAATAGAGAATTCCCTTCTACATTTTCCCTTAATGTGTCTGGAATCACAATCATATTGCGCTTTTTCTCTAATCCTATTTTGTGGTCTGAAAATTGGAAATTTGCCGTTATTTTTGACTTTTTAGATACTTGATTTTCCAATTTGATTTTAATATTGGATGAATTTTTAGTGTTTGACACTTCGGATTTACTATTCGGAAATAGGAAAAGAGTAAGTGACATTGTTCCTAAAATAGATACTACCATAAATGCAATTTTTAGCTGGTTGAACACATATTTTTTTGGTTTAATTACGGAAGTAAAGCTGGCTAAAAATGCGCTCCGAGTTGCATCAAAAGTATATATTGCATTTTGCTTTTTTGCCGTACTAAATAAATCGCCTATAAATTTTTGTTTATCCATGGTTCACCTCCCCTGTTTTAGTGTTGGATTCGTATGTTAATAATACGGTTAGTTTCTCTCGACCTCTTTTCAACCGCTGTTTTATCGCAGATTCAGAAGCACTTTGGATTTCCATAATTGCTTTAATTGGAAAACCGATGAGCTCAAAGAGAATAATGCAATCACGCTGTTCTTCCGAAAGTTGAGCGAGTGCTTTATATAGAAAATGAACATCCGCTTCCTCTTGAGGATTGGTATTATGGTCCTGAATTAACTTTATTTTATCTTCGTTTTCAAAGCGCTTTTCTTTCTTCTTCCGCTTTTGATTACTTAATAATCTAATACTAATACCAAAAAGAAAAGATAAAAACACATCAGTTGATTTAAGTGTTTCGAATTTTTCAAACGCAACTATTAAGGTTTCATTTATTAAATCCCTATAATCCATTTCTCCATAAACTCTTGCCCTACAAAAGCGCTCAAACTTATCGTGAACAGGCTCGTATAGTTTAAGAAAATTTTTCTGTTTGGCTTGTATCATTCTTAATCTGCAAAATACATGTTCTTCTTGTAAGTGTAACAAGTCACGGATAAGTTACATGAAAATAAAACGGTAATTATTTAATTGCAGCAATACATATACTATGCCGTCTAAAAGTTTAAAAAGGATTTTTGGTAAAGTGAAGAGGCAACATTTTAGGATATAAATGAAAGTTATGTGTTTTGAACAAAATAAATCCATCGTTTGTTTGTTTACAAAACAATAAGCAATAAATTTGCTTACAGACAATTCGTATGGCAGAATATAAAGTAGGACAAAAATTAGATCAGATACAAATCCCTTCAGATTTGCGCAACAAATTCACTATGGAAGACCTTCCTGAAATTTCGGATGAGGTAAGACAATACATTGTGGATGTAATTTCCGAGATTGGAAATAGCCATTTTGGTGCTAGTTTGGGCGTTGTTGAATTGACCGTTGCCCTTCATTATGTTTTCAATACACCCTATGATCAATTGGTTTGGGATGTTGGTCACCAAGCGTACGGGCACAAAATTTTAACTGGAAGAAGAGAACGTTTCCACACCAATCGCTTGAAAGGTGGTATTTCTGGATTCCCAAAACGTTCAGAAAGTGAATTCGATACATTTGGTGTGGGGCATTCGTCTACATCGATTTCTGCCGCATTAGGAATGGCTGTTGCGAGCAAATACAAGGGAGAAAAAGACCGCCAACATATTGCAGTTATTGGGGATGGCGCCATGACGGCTGGATTGGCATTTGAAGGAATGAATCATGCAGGTTTTGAAAAAGACGCTAATTTATTAGTGATTTTGAATGACAATTGCATGTCAATTGATCCAAATGTAGGCGCATTGAAAGAATATTTAACAGATATTACAACTTCTCATACCTACAATAAAGTAAAGGATGAAGTTTGGAAATTATTGGGAAAAGTATCCAAGTTTGGGCCAGATGCGCAAACCGTTGCTTCCAAAATTTCCCAAGCATTAAAAGGGACTTTATTAAAACAAAGTAATCTTTTCGAATCTTTAAACTTCCGTTATTTCGGCCCGGTGGATGGCCACGATGTTATCGGTCTTGCAAAAGTATTGGAAGATTTAAAAGATATTCCAGGTCCTAAAATACTGCATTGTATAACCAGAAAAGGGGCTAAATACAAATATTCTGAAGAAGGAAATCCAACAAAATGGCACGCACCGGGTGTTTTTAATAAAGAAACAGGCGAAATAGTAAAGATTGTTCCTAAATCCCCACAACCTCCAAAATACCAAGATGTTTTTGGTCATTCTGTTGTGGAATTAGCAGAAAAAAACGAAAAAATAATGGGCATTACGCCAGCGATGCCATCCGGATGTTCCTTGAATATAATGATGCAGGCTATGCCTGATCGTGCATTTGATGTTGGAATTGCTGAGCAACATGCCGTTACTTTCTCCGCAGGATTAGCAACGCAAGGTCTTGTGCCGTTTTGCAACATATATTCTTCGTTCATGCAGCGCGCATATGATCAAGTTTTGCACGATGTTGCGATACAAAATTTGAATGTTGTATTTTGTTTGGATCGCGGCGGGCTGGTAGGTGCAGACGGAGCAACGCATCACGGTGCTTACGATCTTGCTTACATGCGAAGTATTCCAAATATGGTCGTTTCCGCGCCAATGAATGAAGCAGAATTACGCAACTTGATGTTCACTGCGCAACAGGAGAATATGGGTCCTTTCTCGATTCGTTATCCAAGAGGAAACGGGGTGATGACAGAATGGAAAACGCCATTCAAGGCTATAAAAGTGGGAACAGGAAGAAAAGTGACCAATGGAGAGGAAATTGCTATTTTAACGATTGGACATCCAGGAAATTTTGCGCAAGAGGCAATCCATGCCTTAAAAGATTTGGGCGCTTCAGTTGCGCATTACGACATGCGGTTTGTAAAACCGATTGATGAAGTAATGTTGCACGAAGTTTTCTCTAAATTTAAAAAAGTAATAACGGTAGAGGACGGGTGTATAATGGGAGGTTTTGGATCTGCAGTAATTGAATTTATGGTAGATCAAAAATATGCTTCTGAAGTTGTACGATTAGGTATTCCGGATCAATACATTCATCATGGAACACAAGAAGAATTATGGGCAGATTGTGGATTTGATGCTGCGGCGATTATTTCAACGGTTAAAAAAATGTTAAGTCTAAGCGCTACGCTAGAAAATTTTGTCGAAAAAGCTGTATAATTAGGCTCAGACTCTTTTGTGTTTATATATTATAATGCACCTAACATTTAAAATTAATTTAATAATCGTATGTTAAAATAATTTATATTTTTACCTAAATTTTAAAATGAAAAACATGAAAAAATTAATTATCTTAAGTCTTGCATCGGTTGCTCTAATGGCAAATTTATCTTCTTGTAAAAAAGGAGAAAATGACCCATTTTTATCGTTAAAATCTAGAAAAGCAAGAGTAGTTGGTGAATGGACCGTTACAATGGCGGAAGGTACGAGCCAGGATATTTCAAAGATTTCTTTCGGTGGTGTTACTGTTACAACTACAACAAATGAAACAAGTTCGTATAACGGAGCCCTTTACACATCATCAAGTGTAACAACAAGTAGCGCAGGTGGAAACCCGCAAAACAGCACCTATACAGATGTATATACACAAAGCTATACGTTTGAAAAGGATGGAACTTTCAGTTTAGAAACTGTTTATACTGGACAGAATTACACTGAAATAATAGAGGGTACTTGGGCATTTGTTGGGAAAAGTAAATCTGCTGAATTGAAAAACAAAGAAGCAATCGCACTTTCCATTACCAAGTATTCGGACATCGACAATGGTGTAACTACCACGTATAGCTCTACTGGATTGGATGATTCAATAATTATTGCAATTGATCGCTTGAAAAATAAAGAAATGGTATTGATTCAAGAATCTACATATACAGATCCAAATGGGGATAGTGGTTCTTCTTCTTTGAGTACAACATTGACGGCTAAATAATTAAGCAATTTAATAGAAAAGGAGGACACCGTCCTCCTTTTTTTGTGCCTATTTATTTAGGAAAAGAAATATAGATACAGAATTTACGCAACCTTCCCCTTTGTTTTATGCATTGCACAACCCGTACAATCCTTTCCTTTTCGAAGAAAACTCTTGTAAATTCGCCTAATTATATATGCAATGGCGAGTGACACAGTTAAAAATACAAGTAGGATTTGCATACTTTCTTAAATTAACAATAGGTAAGTAATCCATGCGCCAAAATAGGCCAAAATTCCCATGAATAGAAGCTGAATAAGCGGCCATTTCCAACTACTGGTTTCTCTTCTCACTACTGCCAAAGTTGCCATACATTGCATAGCGAAAACATAAAACACCATAAGGGAAGTTCCAGAAGCAATAGAATAAACTTTTGTACCATCTTTTTTCGTTTCCGCACGCATACGATCAATTAAGCGTTTGTTTCCACCCCCATCTTCCTGTACCGCATAAATTGTTGCCAATGAACCAACAAATACTTCTCTTGCAGCGAAAGAAGTAATTAATGAAATACCGATTTTCCAATCATATCCCAACGGTTGAATAACCGGTTCTATTGTTTTCCCAAGAATACCAATATATGAATTTTCCAATTTTGTAGAAGAAATCATTCTTGCTGCAGCATCTTCATCTAAGTGTTGTTGTTTGGCACTATCTTTAGCCTGTTTTGCGGCTATCTCCATTTTATCAGACGGCCCAAATGTTGCCATTGCCCACAAAATAATAGAAATTGCTAGAATTATTTTTCCGGCATCTCCAACAAAAAGTTTCACTTTTTCCAATACAGTAATACCAATATTTCCCCAACGAGGTGATTTGTAGGATGGTAATTCCAACAATAAAAAACCTTTTTCCTTTGTTTTAATTAGGAACTTTAAAAGTGCAGCTATTGTCAAGGCAGAAACCAACCCTAGAGCATACAATCCAAATAATACCAATCCTTGTAAGTTGAATATACCAAGAATTCTTTCATTTGGAATAACCAATGCGATAAGCAAAGTGTATACCGGAATGCGCGCGCTGCAGCTCATCAAAGGAGCAACCAGAACTGTTATCATTCTCTCTTTCCAATCTGAAATTGTTCTGGCAGCCATTATTCCCGGAATTGCACAGGCAACGCTAGAAATAAGTGGAACAACACTTTTGCCATTTAATCCCAATGGCCGCATAATTCTATCCATAATAAAAACTACGCGCGCCAAATAGCCAGTTTCCTCCAAAAGTGCAATAAAGAAAAAGAGTAAGGCGATTTGAGGCACAAAAACAACTACTCCACCAATTCCAGGAACAATTCCCTGGCTAATTAAATCGGAGAACAGACCAACCGGTAGGATTTCAGAAAGCCACCCGCTAAAATCAGAAAAGGTGGTATCGATAAAATCCATTGGAATTGCAGCAAATGCATAAATGAACTGAAAGATAAGGAGGAGTATTCCTGCAAAAATGACGTATCCAAGAATTGGATGAACAAGAATTCTATCTATTTTGCTCGTTTGGGATTCTTCCTTAATTGGCGACTTTTGTTCGATTTGTTCGATAATGTTACTAATTAAAGTAAAGCGATCATTTGCTTCTTTTTCTTGGCATAATAAATCGTCGATACTACAGATTTTCGAATCTGGCAGAAACCTAATGGGTTTATTTTCTTTTGGGACATTTTGAATTGCATGCAGCAAGCGCTCTTTGCCAATGCCAATCCTAGCAGTTGTTTCCACCACTTGCGTGCTTGGGAAAAGCTCCTCTAGCGCAACAGTTGAAATTGTTTTCCTCTGGTTGTGCGCAATATCCGACATATTCAAAACCAAAATAATTGGTATTTTCAAATCGTATATTTGCGTAAAAAGGAATAAGTTTCTTTCTAAATTAGATGCATCTATAACTACAATTGCACAATCTGGGAAATCTATGTGGTTTGAATCCGATAAAACATCGAATACAACGCGCTCATCTTTTGATCTTGGATAAATACTATATGTTCCTGGGAAATCAATGATAGAATGGGAATTCCCACCCACGTGGATTTCTCCGTACTTCTTTTCCACTGTCACTCCAGGAAAATTCCCTACCTGCTGCCGAAGTCCGGTCAACAGATTAAATACGGAACTTTTTCCAGTATTGGGATTCCCTAAAAGTGCAATTTTCATGTATTCTAAATATTTCGTTTGCTAGTTTGAAACCAACACAAATGCAGATAATAGTTTACTTTTATACTTCTTCTACTTCAATCAGTTTTGCTTCGTCTAAGCGCAAAGACAATACATAGCCTTGAACGTCAATCGCAATTGGATCGCCAAAAGGCGCTTTAAAAAGTATGCATATTTCCTTTCCAGCGACCAAGCCCATTTCCAATAGTTTTGGTTTTAATGATGATTCCTGAATATGAGAAACCTTAACCTGTTTCCCGGAAATAATAGTTGAAAGCAACTTGCTCATAGTTAATTTATTCCTGCAAAATTAGTGCTTTAATACCTATTTATGCGTACCACTTTTAAGGTATTCTTTCCTATAAAGCCATTTTCTTCTGGTTATTTATTCTTCATTACCAATCGCGCTGTTTGCCTCGTTTTTTGTGTAACAAGAATTTCTTTCCCTTCTGAAACACGATGCAGCGTTTCTTGATCAAAATGGCGAATCGTTACTAATTCTAATCCTTCATTGTAGCGAACTTCATATGCATCTTTGAATATTTCAACAATCTGCAAAGGATCAATTTTTTCTCGATCCACAAGAATTGAAAAGTTTACTGCGGAATTTTGCATGAGATTAATCTTGGCATTCACTTGCGCTAATCGTTTAAAAATATCACTTAAATGTTCTTCTACAATGAAGGAAAAATCCTTTGTCGTAAAAGAAAAAAGTACTTGATTCAATTTAAAAATGAACGATGGAACCAAGTGGTCATTTTCTGTGGATGCCTGAATTACAGTGCCTTCTGCTGTTGGATTTAAGAAGGATTTTACATACAATGAAATACCTTTGTTCTGTAATGGCTGAATTGTTTTTGGATGAATCACTGAAGCGCCGTAGTACGAAAGTTCTATTGCTTCTTTGAAGGAAATACAATCTAATTTTACCGTATTATCAAACCATTTTGGATCGGCGTTCAACATTCCTGGAACATCTTTCCAAATGGTCACACTTTCTGCGTTGGTGCAGTATGCAAAAATTCCAGCGGTATAATCGGAGCCTTCTCGTCCCAATGTTGTTGTTAATCCATCCGGTGAATGACCGATAAATCCCTGTGTCACTTGTATCGCAAAATTTTCAAAGTTTGGCAAAAATGAATTTTTTATAAATTCCTCTGATTTTTTCCAATCTACATTTCCTTCCTGGAATTGGTTATTGGTCCGGATTAATTTCCGCGCGTCTGCAAATGCAGCAGAATGACCACTTTGCACTAAATAGGCGGTTAGAATTTTGGAAGAAATGACCTCTCCTAGAGAGACTATTTGATCGTATTCTAAACTATAATTGTCTGGCAATTCACGCTTGTACCGCTTGATCAATTCGTCAAATATTTCTTCAATTTCGGCGATGATTTCTTGTGTATGTTCAGAAAATAGGCCTTCAATAATTTCTTGGTGAAACGCGTGAGATTCCTTAACTAAATTTAGGAAAAGTGCTTCATTTCTAGCAAAAAGAGCACGGACAACCTCTTCTAGTTTATTAGTGGTTTTACCCATTGCGGAAACAATTACCGTAAGTTTTTGTCCCTCAAATAAGGATAGTATATTGGAAACATTTTTTACAGCGCCGGCATCTTTCACTGAAGCGCCGCCAAATTTAAAAACCTTCATTACATGTAATTTTGGATAAAAGTAGGAATTTTGAAAGAGCAAAAAGCTAGAAAAAATAAAGTTTACACGATTTTCAGCGCTAGTATAGGTTAATTTAACTCAATCGATCTGTTAATATGCGCATTTCGATTACTGGCGAGATTTTTTCGTAAAGAATATTATAAACTGCTTCAACAATTGGCATTTCAACTTGAAATTTTTTGTTGATTTCCATTACACATTTAGTAGCATAATACCCTTCGGCAATCATGTCCATTTCCAGTTGTGCGGTTTTAACAGAATAGCCTTTCCCAATCATAAATCCAAAAGTTCTATTCCGTGAAAATTTCGAATAGGCTGTAACAAGCAAATCTCCGAGGTACGCGCTTGATTTTACATCTCGATGGATTGGACTTACCTCGTCAATAAAATTCTCAATTTCTTGAATTGCATTGGAAATTAAAACTGCTTGAAAATTATCACCATAACCCAAACCAGAGCAAATTCCGGATGCCAAAGCATACACATTTTTCAATACTGCAGATAGTTCCGTTCCAAAAAGATCATCCGAAACAGTTGTTTTAATGTACCGGCAAGCTAAAAGTTCCGCCATTTCTTCCGCCATTTCTTCATTTTGGCCCGCAATTGTAAGATACGACAATCTTTCCAACGCCACTTCCTCTGCATGACAAGGGCCACAAATTATTCCGATGTTGTCGTAAGGCGTTCCGAAGGTTTTATGAATGAAACGCGCAGGAATAGCATTGTATTCGGGTATAATTCCTTTTACAGCAGAAAAAATTACTTTCCCTTCCATTAATTCAGCTGGAAATTGTTCAAATATTTGAGTCAAAAAAGCGGACGGTGTTGCAATTATCACAATATCAGCTGGCCGTATCATTTCTATTAAATCTGTGCTAACGTTAACTTTATCAAGATCAAATTCTACGGATTGCAGATAGTTCGGATTGTGTCGGTATCGAAGAATATGCTCTACCGCCATATCATTTCGCATCCACCAATTAACAGAAGAAAGGTTGTTGCATAAAATTTTAACCAAAGCTGTTGCCCAACTTCCGCCACCGATAACAGCTATTTTTTTTGACTCATCCATTTTCTTATGCACTGTAAAAGTACCAAATTATTTCAATTAGTCGACAATGCGCCAACTAACACGCAAGGAGAACTAAATTGGAAACGATTCAATTTTTTGATAGCCGATGGACAAAAGCATAACTATTTATTGTGGCTAAGTGCATTCAGAACATTCCCAATTTTAGTGACAATTATCAGGAAATTTTCTAGTTAAACTCATTTTATCCATGGACAAAAGCACGGATATTTGAGTTATACTTAATTTTTTAGACAATGAGCATACATGTAAGTACTTCGAAACACCAGGCTGGCAAATTAGACAGCTTTTTTAGCGCTTCAGAATTTAATCGCTTTGGATTAACTTTTGTGATTTTAACCCTTGTTGGCTGCCTTGGAGGTATTGCTGTAGGTTTTGGGGCTGTTAAAAGCACATTTTTGTTGAGTATAATTGTTGTTCCAACTATGGCAACTTTGAGTCTATTATTGGCAGTTTCTCCGATGAAATGGGTTCTTTCTATTGCTGCAATTAGTGTGTTAATTGATGTTTTAATTATAATTTATCTACTGTTTTCATAGGATAAACCTACCGACCTGAGTTCGATGCTAAAATATGTTGAGAAAGCTTGAAAAAATTCAGTTTTTAAAATTTAGAACCGAACTAAGGTTGTCAAATTTAGGATTCTGTAATTTGATTTTGTGCTGCTACTGGTAAGTAGATGGTGAAAATTGTTCCTTCCCCTTCTCGTGTTTCAAAGGTAATCGTTCCGTTATGGTTTTCAACTATTTGTTTTACCATTGCTAATCCCAATCCCGTTCCGCCAGTTTTAGTGGTGAAATAAGGAACGAAAATTTTATCTATTTGGTCTTTCGGAATTCCTGTCCCTGTATCTTTTATCGAAATTTGAATAGTTTCTTGAAAACGTTCCACATAAATTGTGATTTCCCCCGTGCTTTCTGCAGGGATGGATTGAATAGCATTTTTCAGTAAGTTATTGAACGTTCGAATCATCTGATCCTTGTCTGCATTCACCAAAGCGGATTTTAAATCGCTGACAAATCTAATTTCACAAGTAGCTTCTTGTTTGAAAACTTCCAGCACATTTTCAATAATCGGAATTAAATCCAAAGTCACTTCTTGCGGACGCGGCATCTTTGCGAAGTTTGAAAACTCGTTGGCAATTCTAGTTAAGGCATCGATTTGTTCAACGATGGATGTGGCAACTATTTTCAGTTTTTGTTCAGAATTTGGATCCTTTGGGTCGTATACGCGCAATAAATGCTGTATACTTAATTTCATTGGCGTCAATGGATTTTTTATTTCATGTGCAACTTGTTTTGCCATTTCACGCCAAGCAGATTCCCGCTCGCTTTGTGCAAGTTGCTGTGCAGTATATTCGAGTTCTTGTAGTTTTTGGTTGTAGTCTTTTACTAAAGCACCAATCTCATCTTCTTTGTCGTAGGAAATTTGCTGGTTGTATTTCCCGAACTTAATTTTAGAAAAGTTTTCTTGTAAAATACGCAATGGTGCTGTTACCCAATTGGAGATAAAAATTGCTAAAACGATTGAAATTGCTAGAAGAAGCATGAATACGTTGATAATTGCAACTAAGAACTTCTGTATCTGATTTTCAAATTCTTTTTGTTTGCTGAAATGCTGCAAATTAGCAAATCCTAATAGTTTCGCTTCGTGGTTATAGAAGGGTAAATAAGCGGAAGCAAAATTTAATTTCCCAATTTTTTCCTCGTGAATAAATTCGCTTTTATTTTGAATTAAGAACGCGTATAAAGCCGTTGGATTCATCTGTTCACTCAAAAGGCCCATGTTAAAAACTTTCGGGCGAGAAGAGCCAATAATTTGACCTTTCACATCGTAGAAATTAATATCTGTAACGAATACTTTAGAGAATTTCTGCAATAAAAATGCGACATAATTTCCGTTTTCATGTATCGAAAGACTATCTGAAGCCCCAAGTTTGCCGCGCAGCTCTATATCCACAGAAGCCAACTTCTCACGAATCACAAAATTTGTATACTCGTTGTACTGATTGCGCACAAAAACGCCACTTCCCCAGCCAAAAGCGAGAAGGGAAACAAATACCAAACCGATTAACAACAACTGAATTTTTACGGCCAATGTAAGCGTTCGTTTAAAAATGGAAGTCGTATTTAACTGAAATAAGAGTGGCAATAATAAAATGCCATAAAAGCTGAACAAATAGGAAAAGGAAGTAAGCAACTCAATCCAGGTATAGTTTTTACTAGAAAGTACTACTGTATCATTTTTTGATTTTTCTAAAATGTAATGGTTATATCCATCGTGGTTGTAATATCCGTTTCCTTCATTTGACCACGTTTTCATCGGTAGCACTGTTGAGGGGAAATTGAAACTTCCATATTTCGTGACCAGTCGATTTTCGTGGTATTTGGCAATAGAATAATTTTCCAAAGATTCAAAAACCTGAGCTTTGGAGGAGATTAGCAAGCGCGGGAATCCAATTTCTTCCGGGATTTTTTTTGATTTCAAGGTGCAAAATAAAATTGCAACTGTGCTATCGCTGTAAATAGGTTGACGAATAATATAGCTGTATTGTCCTGTGTAATCGCTGATAAAGAAAATAGTTGTATCTATTTCGGAAACCTGGCCATGTGTGTTTACGATTTCATTTAACTCATCAAAGACATTTTTTTGATTTTCAACACCTGTAATTAATGAGATTCCATTGGTGTCAAAGAGGTTGAAGTTCATTTCATACCGTTCCCAGAAACCATTAAAAATTCTTCTTTCCAATCCTGCTTCAAAATCAGATTTTCCAATATTATTCTTTGTTTTAATGAAATTCAAAAGAAAATTATCTTTTTTCACTTTTTCTGTAATGGAGGCGTATTCCACTTCTGTCACAATATCTTGCTCTGTTGCAAGCTTATTGGCGTATAATTCCCGTTCGCTTTTTTCTTTTCTATTGTTAAATTCAGCTAGATTCAAGGCTGAAACAAGGGAGAATAGAACAAGAAAAATCATTCCGAAACCCAGTTGAAAGGAGCGTTTATCGCGGTAGATTGTGTAAATCAATACACCGAGCATGAGAAGTGGAAAAATAGACGCAAACAATAACTGGTGCCCGAAATTGATTTCGTACAAAAAGAATCCAATTCCGGCAAAAAAGGATACCATTGCTAGCTTCGACCCACTATTTTCTAATCTTTTATGCAATAAAACAACTTCCCGTGTTAAAATAAAATAGGCGTAAAACAGAAACCCGATGCTGATCAGCGCCAAAACGGAATAAAGAGTCAGGGAGAAAAGCCGGTCTATTATTAAAGGAATGGAAGAGTTTTCAATCAATCCTTTGTTCAGGTAGAGTAAAAAAGCATAAAATGGAATTGTACCCAAAAACAGAAAATAGGCGAGAACTTTGTTTTTTTTATCAGATTTAATATGCTTTAATTCAAATTTTAAAAAAAATGCCGCAAAGACAATTATTAAACAATTGGTGAGGTATTCAAAAAAGTTTGGAAACCATTCGTTGGTTGCATACAAACTCGCCTGAAAAGCATGTGTGTCATGCATAAATCCAAACCAAATATAATTAAGCGATAAAAACCGGAGAAGCACCAAAGCGAACAGCAGCATCCAGCGGTACTTTCTTTTAAGCGTTTTACAGAATCCTAGCAGAAGATACAACCAAGTTCCAATACTCGTAATTAAAAGCAGCAGTAATAGTTGTGATTCTCCTTCGCTGAAACTTTGATAAGAATTGGGAATAAGTGAGAATAAAAAGTTTTTGTTTTTAGCGTAAATAGCATAATTGATTGTTTGTTCCAACGAGATCGACGCATCAAACGGAAGCTCAAATGGGGAAACAAACTCGTTGATTAAATCTTTGTTTTCATATGAATAGTCGTGCTTAATCAAAAAAGTTGCACAAACAACGTAATCATTTTCCGAGAACATTTCCGCATAATACCACCCATTTTGCAAATGAATAATCCCGGAAGACGGGAAATGGATATCTGCAAAACGAATAATCGGCAACTGATTGGTATTCCAAAATAGAAGGGAATCGTTTCTGTAGATATGTAAATTAAATGCGGAGTGCTCTTTCAGATCTTTCCAATCTCCAAGTTTGCCATTTTCCATTAATTCTTTTCGCTTGTAGCCAAGAAACCGGTTTAATTTTATTTCTTGTTTAGAAAATTTATCTTGAAAAGAGGATATATGACGCTCGTAATTAGTGGAAAAAACAGACCAATAGAAGAGTGTAAAAATACCAGTAGAAAGTATAGCCAATAGTAAAAAGCGATATTTCAACAGGTTTTTTTTCAGCATTTTAAGCTATTTTTTTAAGTGCAATAAGCTTATTTAACTCGTACATCAAGCGCTCAAATTCGTCGTCTGCTCGAGAATCATTGTGAAAACGAAAATCTGCTTGGCCTTCAAAAGGAAATAAAAAATTTTCGTAACAGGGTAAAACATGGTTTTCCCATTGGTAAATTATTTCTTCCCGATCGTAACCCCGAGTTTCTAAATCTCGGTACAATCTTCTGTCCAGCTGCGTTGCATGATCTACCTCCATAAAAATGGAATAGTCAATCAATTTTCGTACTTCTTCGTAGTAAAATAAAAAGAGACCTTCTACAATAATAATATTAGACGGATGAATTGTAATCAGCGTGTTTTTATCGGGTGGCGCATTAAAATGGTATTCCTTTACTTCGATAGTTTCTCCATTTTTCAATTTCTCTAAATCAGAAAACAATTTTTCTCTGTCCAATGCTGTAGGTAAATCAAAATTATATTGCCCATTTTGATCCAACTGCTGTTTTTCAATGGGTAAATAATAATTATCCATCGAAAAAATCGAAGGATTTAAATGTTTCAACTCATTTGAGATACGTTTCAATAAAGTCGTTTTGCCAGAACCGCTCCCTCCACAAATACCAATAATCATTCTACTGTATATTCAAATTTTACGCTATGGGGTTTCAAAACTGAGATTTTCAATTCGCAAATTACCCAGACAAATATACGGCAAAAAAATCTTCCGTAATTCTATGGCTGAATTCGGAAACGGATAGGCGGATAAATCGCATTCAACATTCTCTATGGTATAGTTCTTTTGCAAATAGTTCAAATTCTGAAATCCAAGGCTGCTAGAAAAAAAAATTATTTTTTTAATTAAACCAACTAAAAATGATTATTTTTCGTCTCTTGACTAGAATAATAGAACCAAAAAAGACACTATGAAAAAACAAATTACACTCTCCATTTTTCTTTTCCTTTACACTTTTTCTTTTTCCCAACAGGGAGATGGGGGAAATCCAAAAAGTACGGATCTTATCTTAAACTCAGCTGATTTGCAAGAATATATCTTCGAATCGCCCGTAATTTCTGTCTTGCAGGCGGAAGATTTAGTGACCGATGCTGCTGGAACTGGCCCATGGCGATTTGGATTCAATAACGAAACAAATCTTACAATGGAAAACGCTGGTTATTGGAGAATCCTCCCAAACGGCGGAAAAATCTGGCGCGTTCGTGTCACGTGTGAAAATGCATTAACTGTCAATCTTACCTTCGCTAATGTTGCAATCCCAGAGGGAAATGAGTTGTACGTTTACAATCCAAAAAAGGATTTTATTTTAGGTAAATTCACTTCCTACCACCTCTATGAAGGAGAGCTTGGAACTGAGTTAATACCTGGTAATTCTGCAATAGTTGAATATTATATTCCGGCGCAAAACGCTCAAATTCCTGCTCATTTAACCATCACAAAAGTTACGCACGGCTACCGCACGGCAGCAGAATTTGTAGAAAAGGCATTTGGAAGTTCTGGTTCGTGCAATTTAAATGCTAATTGCCCAGAGGGTGCTGCATGGGTAAACCAACGCAACAGCGCAGTAATGTTAGTTTCTGGGAGCAGTGGTTTTTGCTCCGGCGCATTAATTAACAATACCTTAAACGATGGAAAGCCTTACGTATTAACTGCAGATCATTGTTATAGTAATCCTGCTACATGGATTTTCCGCTTCAACTGGCAATCTGTTGGATGCGCCAACGGAACAAATCCGACATTTCAATCTCTTTCAGGCGCTGTATTAAGAGCTAGGGCCGCAGCTTCAGATTTTTGTTTGGTAGAAATTACCGGTGGTTTAGTTGGTGCAACCGTTCCTGCAGCGTATGTTCCTTACTTTTCAGGTTGGGACAAAACTGGAATTGCTCCAACATCTGCGGTTGGAATACATCATCCTGCTGGAGATATAAAAAAGATATCATTTGAAGACCAAGCCTTAATTTCAACAACATTTGGATCATGCCCAGCAAATAGCCATTGGGGCGTTACAGGTTGGGATTTAGGCGTTACCGAAGGCGGATCTTCTGGATCGCCACTTTTTGATCAAAATCACAGAATTATAGGACAATTGCACGGTGGTGCTTCAGCATGTGGTGCATCTGTTCTATCGGATGAATATGGAAAGGTTTCTTATTCCTGGAATCCAGCGGGTTCTAACAGTACAAATCAACTAGAAATTTGGTTGGATCCAAATTCTACGGGTGCAAGTTTTATTGATGGTTACGACCCATTTGGTGCGCCACCTCTTGCGCTAGATGCTGGAATAACAAATCCTATTGGTGTAAGTGGAACAATATGTTCTGCGCAAGTTTCACCTCAAATTACAATTACGAATTCCGGAACAAATACGCTAACATCTGCAACCATAAACTATGGTTTTAATGGTGTTACGAACCAAACGTACGCTTGGAGCGGTTCATTAAACCAATGGCAAACCGCACTTGTAACGCTTCCAACTTCTAATCTAACGAGCGGAACAAATACCTTTAACGCAATAGTAGTTAATCCAAATGGTGCAACGGATGAGAATTTATTGAACAACACAACTTCATCTACTTTTACTACGGTTGTAAATGGAAATAATGTTACCCTGAATTTGAATTTAGATTGCTGGGGCTCGGAAACTACGTGGGAACTATCCAATGCCTCAAATGTGGTATTATACAGTGGAAACGGTTATGCAAATAGTCAAACTCCAACGCCTATAACACAAGATTTTTGCTTGGATTATGGGTGTTACAATTTCAAAATCATGGATTCGTATGGTGATGGTTTGAACGGTTCGAGTTGTACAAATGGTGCTGGAAGCTACCAGATTCTATTTACCGAAGCTGTAATTGCCGAATTAACGCAAGCACAAGCAGACTTTGGCTCTAGTAATACAACTAATTTTTGTTTAAATCTCGGACTTAGTGAAAACAGCAGTGCAGATGCTATTTCTGTTTTTCCAAATCCAGCAGGAGAGTTTGTTACAATTTCAGCAAACGATTTGCTTATCGAAAGAATAGAATTAATGAATATTACAGGGCAGGTTGTTTCTGCAGTTAATGTAGTAGCAAATCAAATTAAAATGGATTTAAGTGCTATGTCTTCCGGGGTTTACTTCCTTAAGATTTACACTGAAAACAATAGCACAACAAAGCAATTGGTTGTGAAATAATAGAAATGATTTCCGCTGTTGGCGTCCATTTCGATGGATTCCAGCAGCGTTTAAATCTCAAATTAGTAACTGATAAATACGTTTTTCGGTTCTGTAAAAAAGCGCAATGCTTCCCAACCACCTTCGCGACCAACACCTGAACTTTTTACACCACCAAATGGCGTTCTTAAATCGCGTACAAGCCAGGAATTTATCCATACAATACCAGATTGAATTTCATCCGCCATTCGGTGCGCACGCTTCAAATCACTTGTCCACAACGTTGCTGCTAATCCATATTGCGTTGAATTTGCCATCATCAATACTTCTTCTTCCGTGTCAAAAGGTGTGATGGTAACAACTGGTCCAAAAATTTCTTCCTGGTTCGTGCGACAATCATACGCAAGTCCTTCAATTACGGTTGGACGCAAATAATAACCATCTATAAATTCTCCTTCTAAAATTACGCGTTCTCCACCGGTTAAAATTGTTCCACCTTCTTGTTTCGTTAGTTCCACATACGAAAGCACTTTTTCTAGGTGTGGGAGAGAAACCACCGCTCCTAATATTGCTTTAGGATCTGTTGGATTGGAAACAATTGTTTTAGATACTTTAGCAACAAATGCTTCTTTGAATTTCTCGTAAATTGGTCGCTCAATAAATATCCGCGAACCGCACAAACATATTTGTCCCTGGTTGGAAAAGGAAGAACGCAACGTTGTGCGCAACATATCGTCAAAATCGCAATCCGCGAAGATGATATTTGGATTTTTCCCGCCTAATTCCAGTGATAATTTTTTAAACATTGGCGCAGCCGTTCGCGCAATATATTCCCCGGTTTGGGTTCCACCAGTAAAGGAAATCGCTTTTATTTTTGGGTGCTTAACAATTGCATCTCCAACGCTTCCTCCAAGTCCATGAAGGATATTCAAAACGCCATCTGGCATTCCTGCGTCTTTTGCAACTTGCCCAAGTAAATACGCAGTATATGGTGTGATTTCGGACGGTTTTGCAATAACACAGTTTCCAGCGGCAAGTGCCGGTGCAATTTTCCAAGAAAATAAATACAAAGGTAAATTCCAGGGTGAAAGACAGCCAACTATTCCCAATGGTTTGCGAATCGTATAATTAACACCAACGCCTTCCATATAATGACTTTCAGAAGCAAAATGCAGAATTGCGGTCGCAAAAAAATGAAAATTAGAAACAGCTCTAGGAATATCCACATGTGCAGCTAAAGTCAACGGTTTTCCATTGTC
>CANJSS010000028.1 GCA_947476955.1 Flavobacteriales bacterium | reverse complement strand
TTTAAACGGATTTACTGCGGATGTATTAATAAGTCATCTGCTCAATTGCCCACTTAATGCTAAATAGAGAAGAATTAAAAGCTAAAAATATTGAATTCTGGTTTGAATTTAAAAAGTACATGCATAAAGTTCGTTCTACAAATGGCAGAAGAATGAATTGGCTTAATTACCCTTCAGATGTGAAAAACATCTATATTCGACTGCAGGTTGACGCAACTGGAGCTAGACTTTGCATGGATATTCAGCCGAAAGACGCTGGAATTCGAGAGATCATTTGGGAACAAATGGGTGAACTCAAAAAAGTGTTGGATAATGCAATGAATTACGAAACAATCTGGATTGAAAACATGCATTTAGAAGATGGCAGAGACTTTTCCAGGATTTTATGGGAATTAAACAATGTTAGTTTTTACAATGAAAATGATCGACCAATCATATTTGAATTTCTTAAAAATCGTCTACTAGAATTTGACGAATTTTACCAGGAATTTAAAGAAATATTAATTTCTCTCAATGATTAGTTTGGTTTCATTAAATTTACACAAATTACGAATGATTTTATTAAATCAAGAAAACACAAACTCAAATATATGCGTAAAATTTCACTTATTTTTTTACTATTCGTTTCATCATTAGTTTATAGTCAAACAGATTTATTATTCACAGATTTTCAAGTTGGTATTCCTACTAACTATACGATTGTAAACAACGATGGTTTTTTACCTGATAGCCAAGTTTCAGAATATACTTCAGCCTGGATTAGCGTTCTAGATCCCGAAAACGCGCTGGATACTGTCGCATCTTCCACTTCATTTTTCAATCCGCAAGGAGTTGCTAGTCGCTGGATGATTACTCCTGCCCTATCCATTGGATCTTATGGGAATTTCATTGAATGGAGCGCCAAATCGCAGGATGCATCCTTTCCAGATGATTATTTGGTACTAGTTTCCACAACGGACAATTTAATAGGTAGTTTCACCGATACAATTGGTTACGTTGTAGAGGAAAATGCGGATTGGACAACTCGAATGGTGAATCTAAGTGAAAAAGGTTATACTAATCAAAGCTTGTATATTGCATTTGTAAATGTTTCAGTAGATGGTTATAAATTATATGTTGACGATATTCATGTTTGGAAAGAAGATCCTGCGAGTGTTCAAGAACTTGGTATGGAAATCACACTTAAAGTTTTTCCAAATCCTACCCGTGAAACCTTGAATATTGAAAGTTCTGAAACCATTGACATAGTACAACTTTTAAATTCCAATGGTCAACTTTTAACACAGACAAATGAAAAAACGATTTCATTGGTGGAATATCCAGCTGGAATCTATTTTCTAAAAGTGCATACACTAAACACTGTAAAAACACTAAAAGTCCTTAAAAACTAAGCTATTAAAGTATCATTTCATTTCCAACCAATGTGGAATAAATTTCATTGGAAACGGAATCCTTGAATTCTGGTTTTAAGCGTTGTCTCCAGTCCGAACCTTCAATTGATTCAACAGATTTGAAACTATATTTCGTTCCATCCCAAGTAAATAAGCAATTATAAAAAATAATCTCACCTTCGATATTATCGTTAAATCGCAAGATTAAATCTTTGTAATGGGTTTTTGAAGTTCGTGTTCCGATTAGATTTGCTATAAACGTATTTACTTTAACCAATTGACCTTTTTCTCTGACAAATGTTACCATTCTTCTCAATTTTATGCCGCCAACTTTTGATTTTATTTGAAGTAAAAATGCATTTTCAACTGGTGCATCATCGCGCATCGGGAAAACACGGAAAAATCTTGGTGAGCAAGCAGGTTCCATATAATTCGTAGTGTCTTTTTGAAATTCCGAGCATATCTTCAATTCCTTTAAAAGCTCAAGATGTTTTGCGTCTTCAAAAATATCTGCATTAAATAGCGTTTCTATTCCAGTAATTTCTGAAACGGATGTCTCTGTATTTGGTTTTGAACCTTGTTCCTCTTCACCTGAACAAGAAAACAAAAAAGAAATTACGGCGATTGGTAAAAATTTATTCATATTTAAACTATTATTTGTTAGTTTGGAAAAACTTGTCCTGCCTGAAGATATGCTTTTTCAAAAAGCTCTAAATCTATTCCAGTAGGTATGGAATTGCCTTCCAGCCATTCCAATAATTTCTCGGTTGGCATATTTCCGGTTAGCGCATCCGTTGCCATTGGACAACCGCCAAATCCTTTTATTGCTCCATCAAATCTTCGACAACCATTTTTATATGCTGCTTCAATTAAGTCTTTTGCATTTTCTGGTTTTGTATGCAAATGTGCGCCAAACTCAACATTTGGCAAAGCTGGAATTAGAGCTGAAAATACATAAGATACATCCGATGTTGTCGCTTTCCCTATTGTATCTGAGATTGCTTGGATTTTAACATCAAAAGAATGGTAGAGTATTGAACACCATTTTTGGACAATTTCGGAATTCCAAGTTTCTCCATATGGATTGCCGAAACCCATTGATAAATAAACAACTAATTCTTTATTAGATTTCTTACAAATAGACTGAATTATATCCAATTTAAAAAGTGATTCTTCCAGTGTAGCATTGGTGTTCCTTTTTTGAAAAACCTCTGAAACGGAAAACGGAAATCCTAAATAATCAATCTCCTCAAATTGAGAAGCTTCTTCTGCTCCCCTCTCGTTGCCAATAATTGCTAATAATTTTGTTTTTGGGTTATACTCTAACATGGACAAAACCGCTGCAGTGTCTTTTAATTGAGGTATTGCTTTTGGCGAAACAAAACTCCCGAAATCAATGGTGTCAAATCCACATTTTAATAATTGATTAATGTATGCTGCCTTTTTATCTGTTGGAATAAAATCATGTAGGCCTTGCATTGCATCTCTCGGGCATTCGATTATCTTAACTTTAGACATACTCAAAAATACTAATTAAGCCTTACTTTTTAGAATTGCTTGATTAATTCTTTTCACTAATCCTGGTCCTTCGTATACAAAACCCGTATATAGTTGCACTAAGGATGCTCCAGCAGCTAGTTTCTCCAATGCATCTTCTTCCGAATGAATTCCGCCAACACCAATTATTGGAAATGATTTGTTCGATTTTTCAGAAAGGTAACGAATCACTTCAGTGGACATTTTAGTTAAAGGCTTACCGGATAAACCTCCCGCCCCTATTTCCTCTAATTCCTCTTGAGATACAAGCAGATTTTCTCTTGAAATAGTTGTGTTACATGCAATTACTCCGGCTATTTTTACCTCTTCTATAATTTCTACGATGTCATCCAATTGCTCTAAATTTAAATCAGGAGCTATTTTTAATAAAATAGGTTTTGGATGTTTTTTTAAATTGTTTAAAACCATCAATTCTGAAAGTAATTTTTTTAATGGTTCTTTTTCTTGCAACTCTCTCAAATTTGGGGTATTTGGCGAAGATACATTAACAACGAAATAATCAACGTACGGGAATAAACCTTCAAATGCTATTTTATAATCCTTTACAGCATCTTCATTTGTAGTAAGTTTATTCTTGCCAATATTTCCTCCAATAATAATAGGTGTTTTTCGATTTTTCAGATTTGCAATTGCCATTTCCAAACCACCATTATTAAATCCCATTCTATTGATTATTCCTTTATCTTTTTTCAATCTAAACAAACGTGGTTTTTCATTGCCAGGCTGTGCTTTAGGAGTAATCGTACCAATTTCAATGAACCCAAAACCACAAGATGCGAGGTCGTTGTACATCGTGGCTTGTTTGTCAAAACCTGCGGCCATTCCAACAGGGTTTTTGAATGTCAGACCAAAAACATTTGTTTCCAATCGATGATCTTCGATAACATAAATTTTCTTCCAAACCCATTTAACCATAGGAATCCGAAGAATAACATGCAAAAATGATGCAGTAAAATGATGAACTTTCTCTGGATCAAATTGAAAAAGTAAAAATCGAACAAATTTATACATCTTAAAATACTTTTAGCAGTGGTATTTACAAAAACGAGGTGACAATGGCCACCTCGTTTATTGCTATAAAATAAAATATATGTGCCTAGAATTTATATTTCCCACTACTCCATTGAATCCGATTTCTAGAACCGCCTTTATACCTATAGGTTATATTCCTTGTTGCAACAATATTAAGCGTATAATATGCGTCTTTATTAGCGTCTCCTCTTTGTTGACCGGGAGCAAACCAACTTGTGTTATTGCTTGCTGGATTAGAAAGATATTGTGCTTCTGGAGAATACAACTTAGTAGGGTCAAAATAAACACCATGCACATCGTCAATATAATCCGAGAAAGTTTTAATATATGTTGCTTCAATTCCAAGACTCCAAACTTTACTAACTGCCATTCTGAAACCTATTCCAATTGGTATTGTCATTGTAACCGGCTTTGTTTGATCTGCGCCGCCTACCAATCCTTGACCTTCTGTCTTAAGTGGTCGCAACGCTACCCATTCATCTTGATATTTTGCTTTTGGATTGAAATAACATAGGCCTAATCCAGTGTATAGATAAACCCTATCGTTTCTATATTTCCGGCTTCCCTTTTTGGCACCGCGAGAATTGAATTTCTCATTTGCCCAAACTATTACCTCTATTCGCTGCTGCAACTCTAAATAAAGAGACCTAAAATGGAGGTTTCTGCTATTACGGATAATTTCATTCGTTTGAGAATCATCTCCACGCAACATACCGAAGTTTAATGATGAGGATGTTGCAAAATAAGGATGAAAGCGGAA
Source organism: Flavobacteriales bacterium (assembly GCA_947476955.1). GTDB lineage: Bacteria > Bacteroidota > Bacteroidia > Flavobacteriales_D > Crocinitomicaceae > M0103. The sequence goes on along the minus strand of CANJSS010000028.1, from coordinate 22,799 downwards.
ACGATAACCAACAAAACCGCTAATAGAAGTGGTTGGAAAATCAATATCACGCATACTAAAGTCTTTACCTATAAGATTTCGCCCACCTAAATCCCCTGTGAATTGAGTTGCCCCAAGACCACCAGTGAGTTCCTTTTTATTTTGTGACCAATTTCTTTGAGAATTGAAATTAGAAAATTGAGCAAGGCTAATAGATGCAAAAGAAAAACATGTAATCAGTATGAAATATTTCATATTTTTAATTTATAATTTACTAACTTATTAATAGATACAAATTTAAGAAATTATTTGAAATTAAAAATATTTTTTTTTAAACTTACAATTAGAAGTATAACTTTCTTTAGTATTGATTTCTAGGCACTTAAGACTTATTAATGAACTAAAAAATAAGGAGCAAATGTAATATTTAGGTGAAAAAACTCATTTTTTAACTTAATCGAAAGATTTTAAGAAGAGTAAAGTTCAAGATATTCAGCCGTTTTAATAAAGTGAAACAGTAGTTCCGGAAATTGCTTTCCATCCAAAGCTTTAAAGAAAATTAAGCCTACTTTTCAACTATTATTTCACTGCGTTTAATGTTAACAGAAGCACATCGGTGTAATCAACTTTTCCAATCGTCTTTTCCTGCAACACTTTAAATTGGGTTTTTTATTTGAAATTAACCTTGATAAAATATCACTTTGCTAAAAAAAAGAGAAAGGGGAATTTATTTCACCGTGCTATTCAAGTTACATATGTTACTCGAATTTAACGTAATGCCTAAATGTTATTTAGGGAATTTTCCCAGTAATCATTTAGCATGGCGACTAATCGCCTCGACATGTTATTGAAGTACCTTTTTGTTCGGTAACCACTCACCCAATTCACACCGCGTATTGCATTTGTAAGAAAGACTTCATCTGCTGCTAATAAGTTCTGCGGCAATAGATTACACTCATATACCTTAATTCCGTTCTTTAAGGCTAGATTAATTATTTGCATGCGCATTGTACCAGCCAAACAACCTTCTTCCAATCCGGGTGTATACAAAACACCATTGCTTACCAAGAAAAGATTACAACTAGAACTTTCTATTATACCTCCTTGATCATTTACAATTAAAACATCATCTAATTTCCTTTCCGTTGCATTTATTGCAGCCATCACATATACCAAACCATTTTTTGTTTTATAGTTGGATAAAAAATTGCGTTGTTTTTTAATATCCGTATATTGATCTATTTCAAATCCTTTGGAATTAAGTTCGAAATTGTTGCATTCGTAAGGGTAAACTTCTATAAAAAAACTAGATTCATTTGAATCTGGTTTATACGCTCCACCCATCATACGATCTAAAGAAATACGACATTTACCGCCTTCTTCGAGCTCTGATAGCTTACATAATTCTACTATTTTATCGTGGAAGAATTGCTCTGTATAAAAGGTGGATGGTCTAATTTTAATTGCTTTTGCACCTTCCAATAAGCGTTGGGTATGGTTCGCTAAATTAATTGGCACGCCGTTCATGATTCGAATACTTTCGAAAACTCCGTCGCCATATAAATAGGCACGATTACCGGCTTGAATGGTTAGTGAATCATTCGATAGTACTATTCCGTTATTGTTGATATATAGCATCTTTAACTGAAAATTAAACTAAAAAATTCTTTCCCTTTATCAAAATTAATAATTAAAACGTAAAGTATTCCAAAAATCGCTCCGCCAATATGTGCATCGTGTGCAATTCCAGTATTTCCTTTTTTATCCGCATAATATTCAAACGCCAAATAAAGTGGCCCAAAAATATAAGCTGGGATTGGAATTGGAATAAAAAGTAAACCGAGTTGCATCGTTGGATTCCAAATAATTGCGGCGAAAATAACTGCTGAAACAGCACCCGAAGCGCCCAAAGATCTGTAATTCGGATTATCCTGGTTGCGCGCATATGGAATTAGTGTAGCGAAAATTCCACCAAACAAATAGATGAGTAAAAAATGGGTTTCTCCTTGCACAATTCCATATTGAGTAATCAAATTAGCTTCTAGCAGACTTCCAAGAAAATAAAGTGAAAACATGTTGAAAACCAAATGTGTAAGGTCTGAATGAATAACGGTATGGGATAAAATACGATAAAATTCTTTATTGTGTTTGGTCCTATAGGGTGAATATAAAAGTCTCTCTATCAATTGTCTATCTTTGAAACCATTCAACGAAACAAATACTGTGAGGATGATTATTACTAAGAGTAGACTGAACGACATAACCAAAAATGTATTAACTTAATGAATAAGTATTACGAAAATAATGATTTCTATGATTTTTATGAAAGGTATTACAAGCATTTTTTATATTCTTCCGTTTTTTATTGCTAGCTGTTCGTGCAATGCACTGTCGGATAACATCGTTTTTTTTCAAAATGATTCAATTCCAGTCCAACAAAAACTTCAAAAAATTCTGCAAACACCTTATTTAGAAAGCCTTGGATTGGATGAATTGCAGATAAATTGGATGCAAGAATTCTACTCGGAACGTTTTTTTAATCCAATTTGGTGTAACGATTCATCATTGCACAAAGAAGGTCGGGGAATGAAAAATTCAATTAGTAGATCGCTTTGGTTTGGAATTCCTGAAAATAGATTGAATTTTGAAACAAAATCCAATCGAATTTGGTTGGAAGATGAAGTTTTAATTACCGCTAAACTTGCAGTTTTTCTATCTGATATTCGCATAGGATTCATTGATTATGAGCAGAAAAAATATACAGACAAAGTATTTATTTCTAAAGAAAGTATGAATGAATTCCTAAAATTGAAGCAACGAAATTCAGCGGATGAGTGTTTACTTTCACAAGGACTTATCGATTCTAATTACCTCAATTTAAGTAGGCAACTATACCAATATTGTACCAATTACCCATTAGACACATCAACTTTTTCCGTTTCAATAGCACGCTTGGATTCGACAAAATCGAGAATCCAAGCAACCCAAGCACTTTTTTCAAAAGGATATTTAAAAACCAAAAGTTTGGATAATACTGATTTTAATGCTGCTTTAAAACTTTACCAACAACACAATGGATTAAAACCAGATGGTGTTATTGGGAAATATACGGTTATTGCTCTGAATGAAAGTACGTATTCTAAAATTTTACGTGCGGCGCTTGCATTGGATAATTTACGAAGTAAGAAAACCTATCCTCCGAAGTGTATTCGGATAAATATTCCTGAATACCTTCTGCGCTTTTATGTCAATGATAAATTGTTAAGTACACATAAAATAATTGTTGGTAAAGTAGAAAATCAAACACCTGAATTGCATTCAAAAATTAATAAAATCATCGTTTATCCGTATTGGAATGTCCCTAATTCCATTGCTAGAAAGGAAATTCTTCCAATTCTCAAGCGAACGCCTAATTATCTTGCCAGAAATAACATGAAAATTTACCGAAATAATATTCAGATCAATCCATACCGAGTGAGGTGGCGACGAATCAAAAAAAATACTTTCCCCTATTCCATCCGTCAAGAACCCGGATTAGATAATAGTCTAGGTATTTTGAAATTTGAATTTTATAATAATTACAATGTTTACGTGCACGATACACCATCAAAAAACCTTTTTGATTCCGATATTAGAGCCTTTTCACACGGGTGCATGCGCTGCGAATTTCCTGTAAAACTTGGGAAGTTGATTTTAGATTACGACTCGATTTCAGGACGACGTAATTCCATTACTGCAGATTCTTTGGATTCTATGCTTTTGAAAATTGAGAACCACCCTATTTTATTAAAGGTTCCAATACCAATTTTTGTGGAATATACAAGCGTTTACGCGAATCGGGATGGAATACTATTTTATTTGGACATCTATAAACGCGAAGTGGATTTTTTAAGAATTATGAAGGAGTAAAGCATTTAGTTTTTAATTTTACACTAAAAAACTATGGCTCTTTTAATTTCTCCTTCCGTTCTTTCCTGTGATTTTGCAAATATTCAACGGGATGTTGAAATGTTAAATTCTTCTGTTGCGGATTGGTTTCATATTGACGTTATGGATGGTGTTTTTGTCCCCAATATTTCCTTTGGATTTCCAGTTATCAGCGCAATTACAAGGCACGCGACAAAAACCATGGATGTTCATTTAATGATTGCAAATCCAGATCGATACATTGAAGATTTCAAAAAAGCTGGCGCTGATATTTTAACTGTTCATTACGAAGCATGTCCTCATTTGCACCGAACAATTCAAGCAATTCAAGCCGCAGGAATGAGGGCTGGTGTAGCTTTGAATCCGCATACGCCAGTTTCGCTTTTAGAAGACGTTATTCAGGACTTAGATTTGGTATTGATCATGTCGGTGAATCCAGGTTTTGGTGGCCAAAAGTTCATAAAGAATGCTGTAAATAAAGTTGTTCAAACGAAAGATTTGATTCATAGAACTGGTTCAAAAGCTTTAATAGAAGTGGATGGCGGTGTAAACATAGAAACTGGTTTACAATTAGTTAAAGCTGGCGCAGATGTTTTAGTTGCCGGTAGTTTTGTGTTTAATTCAACCAATCCGCAACAAACGATTCAAGATCTTAAAAATTTGAAGTAGAATTTCATGAAAGATTTTTTTCAGGATAAATTTGAATACGACTTTTTTGCTTCAAAGAATTGGATTGAATCTATTGAATCTCAAGAAGATTTTATGTCTGAATTTACTATTAGTTCGATGTCACATATTTTAAATGCACACCATATTTGGAACAGAAGATTATTGGGTAAGAAGGTCGAATCTGAACTTTGGGATGTTTTTCCTGTGCATTTTCTTCAAAAATTACTGGAAGAGAATTACCGCGAAACAAATGAATATCTCGAGAAATTAGAACGGACTGAAAAAATAAAATACCACTCTTCCGAAGGTGTTTTATTTGAAAAAAGCACCATTGATATTCTCTACCATATTCTAAATCATTCCAATTACCACCGCGCTCAAATAGCACTAGATTTAAAACAAAACGGCTTAAAAAATCCTAATTTCAATTTTATTTCGTATCATTAATTGTCAAATTTTTAATTCTTCCAAAAAAGAGTAACAAACGGAAACATTTAACGTTATTAAGTCTATGAAATATAGTGTAAGCATTTTTTTCTGTTTGATTATCGGAGTTGCAACCTCAAATACGACTGAAGAAATTTCTATAGAGGCAAAGGAAATAGAGTTATCAGCTATGCTTGTAGCCTTAAGGTCCTCAAAAAACGATAGCGAAAAAATGGAGAAAAACACCATTTTTAAAGATAATCTGAAAGAGGTTTTACAACTTAAGGAGGCGTTCACTTATTCTTTCAGTAAGCTAACAACCGTTGGGTTTATAGATAGTCCGGATAAACAATTACGAATCGTAAACTGGAATGTGGAGCAAGAAGATCAAACGCAGCGGTATTATTGTTTTCTTCTCCATGTTGATGAGAAAAAGAAAAATATTGAACTAAGCGAACTTATTGATAATTCGCAATTACTTCCTCCACGACCCGATGGAATTCTTGAAGCAAAAGATTGGTATGGTGCATTATACTATAAAATAATTCCAATTGAAAAAGGAACAAAAACGGTATATACCATACTTGGTTGGGATGGAAATAATTCCATGAGTTCCATTAAATTAATCGATGCACTTTATTTTGCTGGCAATAATCCAAAACTTGGAAGTCCAATTTTTAAAACGAAAGAAACGATTCTAAAACGGGTTTTTTATGAGCATTCTAAAAAAACAACGATGTCCCTGAAATTTGAACCGGAATACGAGCGGATAATTTTTGATCATCTTTCACCGGAAGCTCCAAATTTAAAAGGATTCTATTCATTTTATGTGCCAGATCTCTCCTTGGATGCTTTCGTTTTAAGTGGAAATAAATGGGTATTAAAAGAGGACGTTATTGGAATCAATAAAACTACAGATACGAAGACAAATATTTTTGTTAAAAACGAAAGAACAGGAAAAATAGAAAAACAGGAAATTAAAAATAAATGGGAAAATCCTGAGGATAAAGGCTCACCAGGCGGTGGAAATATTCATATTGCAGTTACTCCAGAAAAAGATGTGCAAAATCCAACGGCAATAAAGAATGACTTGAATAAAAAAGCCACACGCCGCGACCGACGAAATCCAGAAAACATGAATGCAACACTTGGTAGAAAAAATAAGAGACGTAAAAATTAATTTATTACCTTCAAATAGTCGCTGAAATGTTTCATTTGTTCATTGGTTGATTATTTAGAAGATTCAGACTCTTTTTTAATCTATTTTTGTTAAAAGTAATACAATGATTAAGAATTTATACATAGTTCCTTACGATTTTTCTCCAGTTGGCGATACCGCATTGTCTTTTGCTTTGCAGCTTGGAAAACATGTGCATACAGAAATCCAACTGTTGCATTTAACAGCAACAAATTCAGAAGCAATAAAGGCTAATATAAAATTGGATGCTGTAATTTCTAGCTTAAGTAAACCGGAGGGTGTAGAAATAACAAAATTGGTACGAGAAGGATCTATTTTTGAAGATATTGGAAAGATTGCCAAAAAAGAAGGTGCACAATTGGTGATAATGGGGACGCATGGCTCAAAAGGATTACAGAAGTTCTTTGGCAGCAACGCAATGAAAGTTGTTACAAGTTCCGATACACCATTTTTAATTGTACAGAAAGACACTCCTCTAAACGAGATGAAAAATATTGCTATCGCTATTGATTTGACAAAAGAAAGTTTGCAAATCGTTAAATTAGCTGGAGATATGGCTATTTTCTATGGCGCTACAGTACATGTCATTGGCCAAAAACACAATGATGAATTGTTAAGCCAACAAATGAAAAATCGTATGCTTATCGTTAAAAATCAATACGACGGAAGAAATATCCCATGTAAGCTTGAATTATTAACAGAACGCGGCACTTTTCAGAAAAAAGTATTGAACTATGCAAAAGAAAATTCAATCGATTTGATAGGTATTGCATACCATTCTGAAAGTTTGTTGCCACAATTTGATACCTTTGCGCAATCTCTGATTACGAATGATCAGAATTTACCGTGTATGGTGTTGAATTCAAAATTAGCATCTGCACTCTATTTTTAGCAGATGAATATTGGACAATACAATGAATTAACTATCTTGCGATTTACAGCTCCAGGAGCTTATTTAGCAGATGATCAAGATAACGACGTACTTCTACCGGGAAAATATATCACCGATGATATGCACGAAGGTGAAATCGTTTCTGTGTTTATTTACAAAGATTCGGAAGACAGAATCGTGGCTACAACTGAAAATCCTAAAATTGTTCTAGAAGAATTTGCCTATTTAAAGGTCAAAGAAGTCAATGCATTTGGTGCATTTTTAGATTGGGGACTTGAAAAAGACTTGATGGTTCCTTTTAAAGAACAAAATCAATTAATGGAAGAAGGTAAATATTACCTTGTTACGCTCCAATTAGATCAATTAACAGATAGATTGTACGCTTCGACAAAAGTCAACCGGTATTTTAAGGAATGTACAGATATTGAGCTAATAAACCAGGAAATGGATATTATGATTGGCGATACAACTGATTTAGGGATCAAAGTTGTTGTTGCTAATCTATATGCTGGAATAATTTATCGAAATGATGTTAGTCGCCCATTGAGACGCGGATCTTTTGAAAAAGGTTTCATCTATACGATTCGTGAAGACGGAAAAGTTGACGTGCGATTAGAGAAGGCTGGATTTGAGAAATTCGACGAAGCAGCAGAGCGATTATTGCAAATGTTGCAGGAACGCAAAATACTTTATTTATCCGATAAATCTGATCCTGATCAAATTCGAGAAGAAGTTGGGATGAGTAAAAAGACTTTTAAACAAGCAATTGGAAAATTATACAAGGCACGACGCATTAAAATCTCAGAAAATTCAATTGAAATTGCCGCGGAATAATACATTGTAAAAACTTATCTTTTCTTCCAAAATTTCCACGATTTTTTACCTTTAGAAATTGAGTCGTTTTTGTTAAAGTGATTAAATCTAGTTGATTCAGCATCCATTTCTTTTTCTATCCATTGGCCGTTGGTCGATCGAACCCAAATTTTATCAATACCTAATAAGGTTAATTCTACAGGTGAGTTATTTATTTCCATGATTTTAATATTTACAAATTACAAGCAAGGTAAATTGTAAATTGTTGGTAAACAAATATATAGATTGTTGATTATCAAAAAGGTACCACAGGAGTGTAAATGATACGTCGTACCGATAATTTGGAATTATAACTTCTTAAGTTATTGATTGTCAATTGATACGTATTGTTATTAAACGCTTAGCATCAATAAATATAAGTAGTAAAATCAGTTGAATAACGAATAGATAAACTAGCCAGTTCAAATCAAGTACGTCGCGTGAAGTCAGAAAAAGGACACCAAGAGAAGTCAAAAAAGGACGTCTAGTGAATTGGAGGCGCCTTATAACCTATTGATTTCTTCAAACAATAACTGTACTTTTGTGTTATTTAAGTATGGAAGGTGAAACGATAATCAAGGTTGAACATTTGGCTAAACGCTTTGGCACGTTTGAAGCGGTGAAGGACGTTTCTTTCAGTGTTAACAGAGGAGATGTGTTTGGATTTCTTGGTCCGAATGGTGCTGGAAAAAGTACAACAATTCGGTGTCTTTTATCCTTAATCACGCCGGATGCTGGATCGATAGAACTTTTTGGGAAGTCATTCAAAACGGATCGATCAGCAATTTTATCGAATATTGGCAGCATCATTGAAAAACCTGATTTTTATAAATACTTGACTGCACAGAAGAACCTTGAAATCTTTGCACGCGTTTCTGGAGCGGATGTTTCAAAAAAGGAAATTCAAGAAATGCTTGAATTTGTTGGTTTGGGCGATCGTGGCAAACACAAATTGGGAGGCTTCTCCCATGGAATGAAGCAACGTTTAGGCATTGCACAGACACTTTTACATAAACCTGATTTGATTATTTTAGACGAACCAACGACTGGTTTGGATCCACAAGGAATCGTTGAAATCCGTAATTTGATTTTACGACTTAAAAATGAACAAAACAAAACAATCCTTTTGTCCTCGCATCAATTATCGGAAATAGAATTGATAGCCAATAGAATGGTAATTATCAACCAAGGTCGGTCAATTGTAGAAGGCAGTGTGAGCGATTTGTTGAATACGCAAGAACTACTTGTGCGCATCGAAGTGGACAATTCACGTGTTACGGCCGAACTTTTACAAAAAGCATATCCAGACACGATTTTTAAAATCAATTCCGATTTCGAATTAGAAGTTTCGTTCGTGAAAGAGTTGGTTCCTGAACTCGCTCGTCTGCTGGTCAGCAACAATATAAATGTGCACGCAATCGAACCAACACGCAAACTAGAGGATTATTTCATGAAAATCATACAAGCATAATATGTTACTAAAAAATACATACAACGAGTTTATTAAAATACTTTCGAAACCCCGAAGTTATTTAGGAATTGGCGCTTTAACCTTGCTTGTCGGAATAATCATTTTTGCAATGAAAGCAGATGGACGTTCGATCATTTCATTTGTTACTTCTACTTTCGAACAGAGTTTGACGTTTAATGGAGATGTTTTAAATGGCAACCTAATCTCCTTCATTATTTTGCAAATGTTGATTGTGCACATTCCTTTATTGGTCGCTTTGGTTACAGGCGATCTCATCTCAGGAGAAGCAGCAATGGGAACGATTCGAATGTTGGCGACTAAACCAATCTCGCGCACGAATATTGTTTTATCTAAATTTATTGCAGGTGCAATTTACACGTTGTTTTTGACATTATGGCTTGGCTTTTTTGCTTTGTTCGTTTCAAGGCAAATTTTTGGAACGGGTGATTTAATTGTACTCAACAGTGACGGTATAGTAATCTTGCAAGATGCAGATATTTTGTGGCGTTTCGGACTTGGTTTCTGTGTTGCATTCTTGTCACTTTTAACCGTTTCAACGCTCTCTATTGCATTGTCTGCATTTGCAGAAAACTCAATTGGACCAATCGTCTCTACCATGGCTATTATTATTTTATTTACCATCATTGGCAGTTTAGATGTAACCGTATTCGACAGCATTAAACCTTATCTTTTCACTACACATATGGCATCCTGGCGCAGTTTCTTTGAAGATCCTGTTCCTTTTTCTTCGATTATTCAATCGATTGTCATTCTCGTAGTGCACAACATCGTACTCGTAGCAATTGCTGTATACAAATTCAATAAAAAAGACATTACATCCTAATGAAAAAGTTCCTTACCCTCTTAATCATAGCAATTCAATTTGGCGTTATTTCCCAAGAAGCAAATGATATCTTAACCAAAGTTGTAACGAAGTTGAATACGGTGAAAGATTACACGGTGACTGCTAATGTGAAAGCAAACATTCCTATGATTAAAATCTTACCTTCGAAAGCAACTATCTATTTCAAGCAGAAAGATAATTTCAAAGTAGTTTCGAAAGGAATTGTAATCTTACCAAAGCAAGGATTCACGGAAATAAATACGTTTCTCGCAAATAAGGAATCCTATATAGCAGTTGCAGGAGATACTTCCAAAATTGGTGGCGTTATGACAAAATTAATCACTGTCATTCCAAATGGTGAAAACAGTGAGATTGTTCTTGCGAAATTATGGATCGACACAAAACGCTCGGTTATTATGAAATCGCAAATCACGACAAAAAGCAATGGATCAGTGAACACAACTTATTCGTATGGTGATAAAGTGAATTTTGGTTTACCAAGTCAACTGGTTTTCGAGATTGACGTAAAGGCGTTTAAACTTCCTAAAAGTGTTGCTGCGGACATAAATAAATCAACAACTGAAAAGAAAGTTAAACCCAAGAGTAAAGGGGTCATTACGATATCTCTTACGGATTATAAAGTCAATACAGGATTGAGTGATGCGATTTTCACGAAAAAGAAATAACTATCGCGGTTAGCGCGTCGAGGGTCGTCGAGGGTCGTCGAGCTTCGTGGAGGTTCGTGGAGGGTCGTCGAGGGTCGTCGAGGGTCGTCGAGCTTGTCGAGACGTCGAGACGTCGAGACGCCTAAATTATTCCTACCAATGTGAATTTTCCTTCTGGCTGATGGGGTAACTTTCCCTCCAAATTGTTTAATCGTATCACTTTCAATAAATTAGTATAAAGGCCACTATTTCATCTTTCAAAAAAGCACCTAATTTTCATACTGTTTTAAAGACTCATTATTTCTTTAAATCGAATTGCCTGTCTGCGAGAAATCTCTATCTTCTCCCCTTCCATTAATTCAACACGCAAGCCGCCATTGAACCAGTTCTCAATTGAAGATATCCAATTAATATTGATGATGAATTTTCGGCTAGCACGGAAGAAAAACCTCGAATCTAGGCGTTCTTCAAAACTATTCAATGAACGCAATAACAATGGTCTATTCGAATCAAAATAAACTTTCACATAATTTCCATCGGATTCCAACATTCGGATTTTACGCAGTTCAATGAACCAGCATTTTTCGCCATCCTTGATGAAAACTCTGTCTTCCAAAGTAAGAAAACGTTCTTTAGCTTCTGAAATCTGATTTGAATTGGAAGAGAAATCCTCGTCAATATTCGTTAATTTCTTGATGGCTTCCTGTAAACGCTTTGGATCAACAGGTTTTAATAGATAATCTAAAGCATTCATTTCAAAGGCTTTCAAAGCGAATTCATCGTATGCCGTGACAAATATTACTTGCGGAATTTCTTCTAGATGTTTAACCATTTCGAAACCATTCATCTCCGGCATATTTATGTCCAAAAAAAGTAAATCTGGAGAAAGTTTACCTATCATTTCCAATGCCTCTGCACCATTCCTTGCTTCACCAACGATCTCAATTTCTAGAAAATCTTTCAATAAAGACTTTAGCTCCTCTCTAGCAAGTCTCTCATCTTCAATTAATAAAGTCCTAAATATTTTCATTACTTACAAATTTAACTTTTCATTATCTAAGCGAATTCTCGCCAATACAAATCCATCCTTTTCAATTAATTCAAAAGTAGAATTCCCTTTTAATTGCAATTCTAGTCTTCGCATTATATTCTCAATGCCGATCTTAGTTCCAGATTCACTGCTTATTGTGCCGGAATTTTTCACGGTAATTTCTATCATTCCTCCAGTTTCTTGCGCAGTAACTATTATTATTCCTCCTTGAATTCTTTTCGAAATACCATGTTTAACAGCGTTTTCAACCAATGTTTGTAGTGTGAATGGTGGAATTGGAAACACAAGTAACTTAGGGTCTATTTCCAATTGAATTTTAAGTCTTTCCTCAAAACGAATTTTTTCCATCTCCAAATAATCCGAAACAATGGTCAATTCCTCCTCGAGTGAAATTAAACTTTGCTTCCCATACACCAATGAATTACGTAATAAATTTGACAAGGTTGTAACAGCTATTTTTGCTTTAATCGGTTCGATATCAATCAAAGCACGTATATTATTCAAGGAATTGAAGAGGAAATGCGGATTCAACTGTGAACGTAGATTTTTCAATTCCAGCTCATTCCTACTCGCTTCCAAATGGCTATTATTTAACTCCTGATTTCTGGATTTCTGAAAGAAATGAAACGTAAAATACAAGGCATTCCAAAAAAGCAGCACGATAAACATTGCCAGTACATTAGAGGAAAAAACGAGGAAAGTTTGGTTTTCAATTTCCTTATGATCAATAAAACCAGAAATGAGTGCAGTTAGGTAAGAAATGAAAATAGAAGAAAAAAGCGAAGTGATAATTAAACGATGAAAAAGCGCTATTAGTTTTAAATTCAGCCAATTCCAACGCAAATAGATAGTGCGTAAAAAATGTGTTGCAAAAATGGCTAAAAGTATTTGGCTAAAAAGTTTAACCACCAATATACTATCAATTTTTTCTGGATTCTCAATATACGAAGCTAGAAAAATTGAAAAAGCATAAAATCCCCAACCAATTAGTTGTGCAATCCAATAAAGCCTTTTACTTACTGACATAAAACAAAAATAATCACAGTTTTAAATGTACAGTGCATTTTTGGATAATTGGCAAATCTAATTGGTTTGTTGGGGAATTTTACTTTTGGAATGTTTTTTGATTTATTTTTTGATTTATCCGACAAAATGAAAAAAGGAGTTCTATTCTTACTTTTAATCCCTAGCATATTGTTTGGTCAAACAATCGGCAATACTAGAATTGGTGCATCCATAGGTGTTCTGTTAAACTTCGGATCACACGTAAATAGTATCGGGCTTTCATTGAACTCCTATTACCAAGATTATTTTTACCAGTTAAATGTTGGTTCGAGCTTAACATATAATTTAAACGCCTACGGAAATCGATCCAAATTTTGGGAGTCGCGAACAAATGTAGGAACCATACTTCTTGGCGGCAAAAAACAATTGAGTCCTGATTTTCAACTGAATGGCTTATTCCATAATTCAAATTATAATTATGGAATTGGTTTCAATTATGTCTGGTATTACGATAATGTGGGAACTTCACAGCTTTCTGGTGGATGGTCGATTCATCTTAAAAATACTGCGGTTTTAATCGAGAATGATGTTTTTGGAGGACAAGCAAAAGACCGCTTTCGTAGCGGTCATGTGGCTGTATCCTATCGGAAAGATGATCTCAAGTTTTCATCAGGTTTGTATATTTGGACAGGAGAAACGGCTAATTCCATCTGGATAAAAGTTAAATCTAAAAATTGTCCAAGCGGTTTTCGGATTTTAGAAGATTTACCTTATGGAAAAACCAGCCATGGTATTTTATATGGCGGAATTTCCTATAATCTTGGTTATGGTCAATTTTTGCAATCGCGTATAGGATTGGATAGTGAGAGAATTCGGCATTTTTTCCAAAACAGACTTGCACATGATCTCAAGTTTCTTCCTTCATCTATTGAAAGAAACACGCCACATTATCCTAGATTAGACTCCAATGGTTGTCCGGTTTTTGATAATGAATCTATCCGAAAAAACAAGCTTTATTTTCAGCTTGGAAGCAATGAAAATTGGTCGAATTAACAAGTGAAACCATTTTGTTGATATTATTTTAATTCTATTCCTGAAATTCGCATAGATATTTGAAGGAATCTGCTAACTTTGCGCCCCGTAGTTACATTATAGATATACATGTCAAATTCAACAAAATACGTATTTGTAACAGGGGGAGTAACATCTTCGCTGGGTAAAGGAATAATATCTGCTTCTTTAGCAAAATTATTACAAGCGCGCGGCTATTCTACCACCATTCAAAAATTAGACCCGTACATCAATATTGATCCAGGCACACTTAATCCTTATGAACACGGAGAATGTTTTGTAACCGATGATGGAGCAGAAACGGATTTAGATCTAGGTCATTACGAACGTTTTTTAAATGTTCCAACTTCCCAAGCGAATAATGTTACAACAGGAAGAATTTACCAAGCAGTAATTGAGAAGGAACGGCGTGGTGAGTTTTTAGGAAAAACTGTTCAGGTAATTCCGCACATAACAGATGAGATAAAAGATCGGATTCAATTGCTTGCAAAAAAAGGAACGTACGATATTGTTATTACTGAAATTGGTGGAACAGTAGGTGATATTGAATCTTTGCCTTACGTTGAAGCTGTGCGACAAATGCTATGGGAGTATGAAAACGATTGCATCGTAATACATTTGACACTTGTTCCCTATTTAGCTGCTGCTGGAGAATTAAAAACAAAACCAACACAACATTCTGTTAAGCAATTACTTGAACTTGGAGTGCAACCGGATATTTTATGCTGCCGAACGGAGCATGAATTGGATTTGAATCTTCGCCAAAAAATTGCAAAATTTTGCAACGTTAATATTAACGCAGTAATTGAATCTCGAGACGCAGAAACGATTTACGATGTTCCATTGTTAATGCAAGCAGAGGAGCTAGACAAAGTAGTTTTGGAAAAACTAGGACTTTCCTCAAAATCAACGCCAAATCTGGATATCTGGAAAAGATTTATCGAACGCTTAAAAAATCCTAAAACAGAAGTGAATATTGGATTAGTTGGGAAATACGTAGAGTTAAAAGATGCGTATAAATCCATTAGCGAATCATTTATTCATGCAGGTGTTGCAAACGAAGCGCGTGTAAATGTAAAGTGGATTCATTCCGAAAAACTTACAGCTGCAAATATTGAAGAGGAATTGGCAGGTTTGGACGGTATTTTAGTTGCCCCAGGATTTGGTTCAAGAGGAATATCTGGAAAAATCGAAGCAGTTCGATATGCACGAGAAAAGAAAGTTCCATTTTTTGGAATTTGTTTAGGAATGCAGTGTGCCGTGATTGAATTTGCGCGACACGTACTGGGTTATCCTGATGCACATACCACTGAAATTGCAGAAGATTCCACGCATCCTGTAATCAGTATGATGGAAGAACAAAAAGCCATTTCAAACATGGGTGGAACTATGCGACTTGGCGCATTTAAATGTCAGTTAAAGCCAGAATCAAAATCTGCTTTAGCATATAATTCAGATAGGATAACTGAACGCCACCGCCATCGATTTGAATTCAATAGTGCTTATACGAAAGAATTTGAAAATGCAGGAATGATTGCAACAGGAAAAAACCCTGAAACTGGTCTTATTGAAGTCGTAGAAATTGAAGATCATCCTTGGTTTGTAGGAGCACAATTTCACCCGGAATATAAAAGTACGGTTGCAACTCCTCATCCACTTTTCGTAGCTTTTATAAAAGCTGCTATTACTCATAAAACAAACTAATAAAATGGATAGAAATACGGTCATTGGACTTGTAATGATAGGTTTAATCTTGTCTGTCTTCACAATTGTGAACCAGCCTACAAATGAAGAACTAAAGAAACAAGAACAACAAGTTGCTTTAAATGAAAAAAAGGAAGCAGCCGAAAAAGAAAAGGCAGCAGAATTAAAATCTGACAAAACAGTTTCTAAGGAAGTGAAACCAGCAGCAATTGGTTCTCTTGTTCCTAAATTAGACGTAAAAGGAAATCAGTATTCTACTGCAGATGGATTAGTTTACACCGATTCTGTCACAAAAAAAGATTCTATTATTGCACCAATGAAGGCAACTTCAGGAGTTTTAGCAGAAGGTGTTACCGGTGAATTAATTCGTTTGCAAAATGAGAAGTTGATAATTGATTTCTCCACAAAAGGCGGTATAGTTGCTGCCGTCTACTTAAAGGAATTTGAATCCTATACGGATTACGCAAATAAGACGCGCAAAGAGAAAAAAGGAAAAGTAAAAACAAAAATCACTCCTTTACGCCTATTTGCTGAAGGAGATGCTGTCAATGAATTGGTGTTTCCTTTAGGAAATCGGAAAATTAAAACAGGAGACTACTTGTTTAAAGTAGTTTCTCAAAGTACAAATGCAATTACGTTTGAACTAGATTTAGGTAACGGACAAAAAATACAAAATACCTATACGTTCAAAAAGAATGCATACGATTTAGACTATTCACTTCATATTGAAGGGTTTGGCGGAAAAGTTAGCCCCAACAACATGTTATTCAATTGGGAAACGGCATACAGAAGAACAGAACGATTATTCAGTGAACAACGCCGAGTATCCACCGTTTGTTACAATTACGATAAAGAAGGATTCAGTTATTTATCCGAAACAGGAGACGATTCAGAAGAAGCAGAAGATAAAGTGGATTGGATTTCCTTTAAGCAAAGTTATTTTTCTTCGTTTCTCCGCCCACAAAATGGCTTCAGCAAGGATGGTACAAAGTTTAAATCCTATAACTATCCAGAAGGACACGAAAAAGCATGGACACATTTGAAAGATTTTTCTGCTTCAGCAGGATTAAATATTTCCGATGTAAACAATGCAACAGTAAAAATGAATTGGTTTTTCGGCCCAAATGATTACGAAGTTTTAAAATCCTACAACCAAGGTTATGACGACGTTTTGAATTTCGGTTGGGGCTTGTTCCGTTGGATCAACTTGTATGCTGTTCAGCCCGTTTTCAACTTCCTATCTAGCACAGGAATGGGACTGGGAATCGCAATTTTGATGTTGACTTTAATATTGAAATTTGTATTGATGCCCGTACAATGGAAAATGTATATCTCATCGGCCAAAATGCGAATTTTAAAACCAGAAATTGATGAATTGACCGCAAAATTCCCAAACAAGGAAGATGCGATGAAAAAACAAATGGAAATGATGACACTTTATAAGGAGTCAGGGGCAAGTCCTTTGGCAGGTTGTCTTCCAATGTTGATTCAAATGCCTATTCTATTAGCCGTTTTCCGTTTCTTCCCTTCCGCATTTGAATTGCGACAAAAACCATTTTTATGGGCAGAGGATTTATCTTCATACGATTCAATTTGGGATTTTGGTGTAAACATTTGGTTATATGGTGATCACGTCAGTTTATTTACTCTTTTGATGGCTGGAACAACACTTTTGTATACACATCTCAATAGTGGAAATATGCAGCAACCATCCCAGCCCGGAATGCCGAATATGAAAGTAATCATGTACATTTTCCCCTTCATGATGATCTTCTTCTTCAATAATTATTCTTCGGGTTTGAGTTACTACTATTTCATTTCAACTTTAGTTTCCATTTTAATTATGGTACTTATCAAACAATTCTTCGTCGATGAAGAAAAGTTAAAATTGAAGATGGCAGCTCGTAAATCAGCAAATGTTGGTTCTACAAAAGAAAAGAAAAAATCCAAATTTCAAGAGCGACTGGAGCAAATGCAAAAAGCGCAATTGGAACAGAAAAATAGAAAAAGATAAGATTAAAGAATATGCATCTAAAAGTCTCGATACACATCGAGACTTTTTTGCTTAAACACCTCTCTACTAACTCTTATTTTAAACTATAATTTTAATAGTTAGGTAAAGCGTTTTTATTTTGGGCGTTCCCCTGCGGGTCGGGCTTTCCGCTCCAATCTTTTCTTCTTTGATAAAAAGAAAAGGATTTAGACTCCAATCCCTAACGCAAAGACCAATCCTGGATTAAATGTTCGTTTATAAAGTGGATTCCAATCCTTTAAATAGATCAATTTCAAAAACAATTTTCCGATTTTTTTGTTATATTCGTTAAAACTCCGCGTCAGTTAATTCTATGAGATTTTTACTTATTGTATTGTTCGGTTTCTCTTCTCTTGCTAGGGCGCATGACTACTTTTTTGCATTTGCAGAAGTAGACTACAATGATTTAACGGAAGAACTGCATGCAACGGTGATTGTTTCCACACATGATTTAGAACGTATGCTGCGCAGCCAAGGGATTATCTCAAAAGATCTTGCTAGTTATTCAGATAGTAATGAGGTGATACAAACTATTCAAACAGAGATTCAAAAAGGATTTGGATTTCTATTTTCAGGCGAACAAAAAGTGCTTGAATTTGAAGGAATGGAGCTTCTTTTAACCGGAACGACCCAATTTTATTTTAGTTTAAAAAGTATTAAATCACTACAACTTGTATCTGTGAAATTCGATTTGCTAATGAATATTTTTCCAGAACAACAGAATAAAATCACCTTAATATATCGAAATTCAAAGACATCATTTGTATTTTTGAATACTCAGAAGGAACAAGAATTAATTCTCCAAAAAAAATGAAAAAAACTCTTTTAATCGCTTCTCTCCTACTTTGTTCATACGGATTTTCTCAAACAAAATTCGCGCAATTGGACCAAGAACTGCCTACTCCAAACGAATATAGAACGGCTGGCGGTGCGCCCGGACATAACTATTACCAGCAAAAAGCAGATTATAAAATTGCAGTTACAATAGACGATGTTACACAAAAACTAACAGGCGACGAGACAATTACGTACACCAACAATTCACCAGACAAATTGGAATACCTTTGGTTGCAATTGGATCAGAATATCTATGACCTTCAATCAGACACCAAGATAATCGAACTAGAAAAAATGGAGGATTTTAAAAACATTGGAGATGTAAAGAAGAAATTCTTTCACTATGATGGTGGATTTAAAATTGAAGCTATCACCTCAACTTCTGGTCAAAAAATGAGCTTTTCCATCAATAAAACCATGCTTCGCATAAACTTGAGTAAACCCTTATTACCAAACTCGAGCATCTCATTTAAAGTCAAGTGGTGGTACAATATAAACGATAGAATGGCTGTTGGCGGAAGATCCGGCTACGAATATTTTGAAAAAGATGAAAATTACCTATACACAATTGCACAATTCTTTCCGCGTATGTGTGTCTATGACGATGTGGAAGGCTGGCAAAATAAACAATTTCTAGGTCGTGGAGAATTTGCCCTGCCATTTGGCGATTACGATGTTTCCATCACCGTTCCTTCCGATCATATTGTTGGAGCAACAGGCGAATTACAGAATGGAAATTCCGTTTTAACAGCAGAACAACGCAAGCGTTTTGAAAAAGCAAAACTGGCCGATTCCCCTATTATGGTTGTGACGCAAGAAGAAGCAGAGAAAAAAGAAAAATCAAAGGAAAAAGGATTGAAAACATGGAACTTTAAAGCTATAAATGTCCGAGATTTTGCTTTTGCGTCTTCCAGAAAATTTATATGGGATGCACAAGCTGTGAAAGTTGGAGGAAAAACTGTTTTAGCAATGTCCTATTACCCGAAAGAAGGAAATCCTTTATGGGAAAAATACTCCACAAAGTTGGTGGCTCACACTATAAAAACATATTCTAAATATACTGTGGATTATCCTTATCCCGTAGCGATATCCGTGCATTCCAAGTGGATAGGAATGGAATATCCAATGATTTGTTTCAATGGCGGACGACCAGAAGAGGATGGAACTTATTCCGCAGATACAAAATATGGAATGTGGGGAGTTATAATTCATGAAGTTGGACATAATTTTTTCCCAATGATCATCAATTCCGATGAGCGACAATGGACATGGATGGATGAAGGATTAAATACATTTGTGCAGTATTTAACTGAACAAGAATGGGAACGTGCTTATCCATCTAGAAGGGGTCCTGCGTATATGATTGCAGATTACATGCGTGGTGAAAAACAATTTATTTCACCGATTATGACCAATTCTGAATCTATTTTTCAATTTGGAAACAACGCGTATGGCAAACCAGCAACAGCATTGAATATCTTGCGCGAAACAATCATGGGTCGCGAATTATTTGATTATGCCTTTAAAATGTATTGTGAACGTTGGAAATTCAAGCACCCAACTCCAGCAGATTTTTTCAGAACAATGGAGGATGCTTCTGCAGTAGATTTAGACTGGTTTTGGAGAGGTTGGTTCTACTCTACCGACAACGTGGATGTTTCACTGGATAATGTAAAATGGTTTCAATTGAACACCTATAACCCGGAAATGGAAAAACCATTTGCTGCAGCAAGAGCTAATTCAAAAGATACATTCATTGGAGACGCGCGAAACAAAGATTCCATCAAAGAAACTAAAAATGAGCTCGATCCAGCAATTGATGATTATTATGCCAAACGAAATATCTACCTGATAGATGCTTTAGACCGCAAAGAATATGACGAATTCAAACTTAAATTGTCAGCTGAAGATCTTAAACTTTTGAATTCCCACAAACAGTTTTACGAATTGACTTTTTCCAATATTGGTGGATTAGTAACGCCACTTATAATTGAGGTGACATTTGTAGATAATTCCACTGAAATAATTAGAATTCCGGCTGAAATCTGGAGACAATACGAAAACAAAGTTTCAAAAGTGCTAATCTTTGATAAAGAAGTGATCTCTTTCCGCTTGGATCCCTTTTTAGAAACGGCTGATACAGATTTAAATAACAACAGTTGGCCAGCTAGAATTGAACCAACCCGCTACGAATTGTTCAAACAAAAATCAATTGGCGAAAATCCTATGCAACGTCAAAAACGACTGGAAGTGCTTCAAAAACAATAGATTAATTAAATCTATTTTGTATTAAATCGTCTGTGAATATTGAATTTCCTATTGAATGTATTATTCAATAGGAATTTTCTTAACGCTGCTAATTTCGTTTGCTTTCCAAATGATAAAGGTGATAATTACACTTAAAATGGCGGCAAAAAAACACCATACAGAGATTACGTAATCCCCATAATAAACCTTGGAAAAAATAAAGGAAACCAAAATCGTTAAGCCAAAATAAAGCATGTGTTTTGTTGAGGAAATTAGCGCAGGCAATACGGTTGGGATAAAATAGAAAATCCCGCTATACGCAAATTCTGTGTGTTTGAAACCTAAGGTATAAAAAATATGGTTTCCTCGAATTGTTGCTGTAAAAGGGTATGTAAGTAAACAATATGCCAAATATCCAGCTACAAAGAAGCCGAAAATCGATATAGCAAGGAGTGTTTTTTTACGCTTTGAATCATTTTCCAATAAGTAGATGGAGAAAGGAACAAAAACTGGCCAAAGCACTTGCGCTATGACGAGAAAGAAACTAATGGAAATTTGAAGGATGGATGCCGAGTAGGAATGCGTTAAAGACAACCAAACAAAACCCTCTGAAAACTGCTGCAAACCAAATAGAAAAGGAATAGAAGCAAATGGTATAAAATGAAAATTATTTTTTGGATCCTTGATTTTTCGTATAGCGACAATTCCGCTGACTAATAAAACTGCGCTTGCTGTAAAACTTGCACTTGCTGAAAAACACATATCTTAAGTAGGTTAAATTTCGACGAAAAATAAGATGACACCAGCAGTATAAAAAGAAAATTAAACGAACTACTTATTAATCCGCTTGAAATGATCGAATTTATCTTGAATAAAGGTTATCAATTCCATTTCAGAGGCTGTTTTCAAGAACGAATCATTCACGTTTAAAAAGTAAATAAAGGCATCAAAGTCTTCTTCGGATAATTCAATAATATCATAAGCAACATATAAGTGCAGTAATTCTCGGACAATTTTCCGCTGGTCATCCTTGAATTCCTGCTCAGCAATCCAACGCTTGTTTTTCTCCCTTTTTGAAAACGCTTGATACAACGCAGTTATAGGACTGCGAAGCACTTCAAGGCCTGTTACCTGACGGGTTTCTCGCAGTGCTAAATTCTCCCGTTCTTCCTTGATTTGTTCTAAAGTCTTCAGTGGTTTTATTATAACCTCTTGAATTTCCTGCGGCTTTCGCTCGATTATAAATTGCTTTCTAACCTGACAATTTGAATCAGCCTTGATTATAATATTTACAGTTGTATATTCCTTTATGGAAATAGAAATTGAATCACCATTTGATACATATACGAAAAAACTGCCATTGGGCTGCCCAAAAACACCAATTCCAGTACTTCTATTTACAACCATTAAATTGTAAAAATTTTGTGGACGCAAGGTGTCAATTACTTTTCCAGTAAATAGAACTTTGTCGCATTTCTGAGTAAAAGCTTTTTGTGCTATCAAAGCCAAAACAAAATAAAATAACACTTTTTTCAATTACATTCCTCTTTAGTCAAACGAATGTAACAAAAAACACGCTAAGAATGATTGAGAACATTTGTTATATTCTGTTAAATCTATTGGTTACATTTGTAAATTATATAATATTTACAAATGTAACCTAAAATAATTTTACAAATTATCGTACATTTGCATTAATGAAACGAGTTGTAGTTGGTCTTTCAGGCGGTGTGGACTCAAGTGTTGCTGCACACCTACTTATCCAGAAAGGATATGAAGTTATTGGAATGTTTATGCGGAACTGGCACGATGAAAGTGTTACACTTTCTGATGAGTGTCCATGGATTGATGATTCCAATGATGCGTTGTTGATCGCTCAGCAACTAGGTATACCTTTTCAGGTAATTGATTTAAGTGCAGAATACAAGG
>CANJSS010000027.1 GCA_947476955.1 Flavobacteriales bacterium | reverse complement strand
TTTTAGGAAATATTTCCAGTGATACAATTGTAATTCACCCACCATTTAATATCAACAAGCCAATTACATCCGGCCTGCTTTGTGCGGGGGATACACTTACTTGGTCCACTAACTATTCTGCCAGCAATTTTACTTTTTTATGGCAGGATGGCTCTGTAGATAGTTTCAAAAACATTACACAAGCAGGAAATTATGCTGTGGCCATTTTTGATTTATTTGGATGCGTTTATTATTCCGATACACTCGCTATTTCTATGGATAATTATCCACTAACAGCAACCCTCGGAAATGATACCACACTTTGTGCAGGAAACTTAATTTCATTGCAAGTTGGAGCGTCTGAAACAGTGAGTTATTTTTGGAACGGGACTTCGACAATTGCTCAGTCGCCGTTCTTGTCCGTAAATACTTCCGGAACGTACACCCTTGAAGCAATCAATGCCAATGGCTGCGAGGCGAAGGATACAATAGCTGTAATTGTTTCAGGCCAGGCTCCGATTGCAGCATTCACTGCCACCGATGCGTGTTTTGGAACTGCGCTAGCATTCGTGGATGAAAGTGCGCCAATCGGTTCGGATTTTATTGTGCTCTGGAATTGGAACATGGGAAATGGGGTTGTTTTATCCGGCCAAAATCAAAACTACGTATACCCAGCACCTGGAATTTTTGCTGTTCAACTTTATGTAGAATCGGTAGGAGGATGCGGTGCTTTTCATTGGGATACATTGGAGATCTTTGCTAATCCAACCGCAGCTTTTTCTACTTCGGGGCATTGTTCGGGACAAGAAGTAGAATTTAGCAGTAATTCTTCAGCCGGTGGAGCTCCAATTATTTCTCATAACTGGAATTTTGGTTTGCTTCCGCCGGAAAACCCTCTCAACTATTCCACAGATCTTATTGCGTATTGCAATTACGCAACTGCGGGAAATTACGCAGTTACGCTATTGGTTACCGATTTAAATTCTTGCTCCTCTACAATTTCAAGCGAACTTGTTATGGATCCTTCTCCAAATGCACTATTTCAAGTAAATGATGCATGCATTGGGGCTGTTGTTCCATTTATAGACCAGAGCACTGCGCCTGTTTTTTCTACCTATTTTTGGGATTTCGGTAACAATAACACATCCGTTTTGACCAATCCGAATATGAGTTATTACACGCCAGGAAACTATTTTGTAAATTTAGTAATTACCTCTCCGGCTGGCTGCGTAGGATCCGTAATAGAGGAATTGATTATACGTCCAAATCCGGTTTCAGAAATGTTTGTAGGTGGAAATTTGGGTCAAGGCATAGCATATTGCAAAGGAACATATACCCAAGCATCAGCTATTTATTCGGTAGACGGAGGGATAATTGATTCCGTCTATTGGATTTTCGATCAAACAGACACCTTATTTGGTTCGGATGTGCAGTATGTATTCAACACATTAGAACAGCACCAAGTTGTTCTAAATACAATTTCTAATTACGGTTGTAAAACATCCATAAGCGACTTTATTGAGGTATCTAAGGAATTGAACGCTGACTTTACAGCTGGAACTGGAGTTATAGCAGCAGGTGCTCCCCTCAAATTCTTAAATACAACTGTTTCTAACTCAGATACTGTTTTATTTCTTTGGAGCTTTGGCGACAACACAACTCCTTCCAACTTAGTTTCGCCGGAACACACTTACGGAGAAATATATATAGATAGTGCTGTAAAAGTGTTTTTATTAGCCTTAAATCCTGAAGGCTGCGTGGATACTGCCTACTATACGATTGTAGTAGAGCGTGCAAAAATTGATTTAGAGTTGAGTTATCTTTTCATTGAGAAAAATAACGATTGGCATACGATAGCTGTACAATTGACCAACCGTGGAACAGCACCATTGAAAAAAATTGACCTAAATCTTGAAACTGAAAAAGGCTTCTTGTTTCAAGAAACTTGGACAGGTGAATTGAGACCACTGGAAGATACGATTTATCTGCTCAATGCGCATCCTATTTCTAGTAATTCCAATCAAAATTCAGATGAGTCATATATTTGTATGAGTGCTGTGGGCTATGATTTATTTTTAGATGAAGAAACAATCTTATGGAATAACTATTTGTGCAAGAATATAGAAGGAGATAACGTTATTTTGAAACCGGTGCATCCAAATCCAGTTGAAGGAGACTTGGCGGTGGAAATTATCGTTACCATAGATTCAGAAGTTACTCTTCAACTATTTGATACTTTCGGTCGAGCAGTGCGCACGGTACTACCAAAACAAATTTTAGCCGAAGGGCAATACACATTTACTGTTTCAACAGATTATTTGTCCTCTGGAACCTATTTTCTTCGAATGGTTAGTAATGACTCTAGTGTGATGCAGAAAATTAGTTTTCAGTAATTTTTTTTGCTTATCGTTTTGCCCTTTAAATAGTTTTTTGTGGAAATGTTAAGCCAAAAGAATTAAATACCTTTTCGTAACTTATTTATATTTCTAAAATAATCGTTAGGAGATTGATTGGCATGTTTCTTAAACGCAGTAAAGAATGGATTATAGGAGGAGAATCCTACCTCATAGGCAAGTGTTTCCATTGTGTTTACGGCAAGAAAACCTTCCTCTATCAATTCTTTAGCATGGTTAATTTTATAAATTGTCTTAAATTCTGTGAAATTCACCGTGCAATTGTATTTAAATAAATAAACGAGGTGGCTCACCGGTTCTCCAATTTCAAATGCAAGTTCACTGATAGTCATTTTCGGATCTTTGAAAAGGTGTTTCGTAGAAAAAACCATTTCTATTTCTTGAATAATATCCAATGCTTTTTGATCCATCTTATCTCTCATTTTAAAATCGTTTTGATTTTCTATACTGGATATTTGATGTTTCCAAAGATTATTAGGCATAATTTTGTCATATTTCATGCTTTGAACGCGCTGTCTAAGCTTGGGTAAGCCAAAAAGAATTTCTGGTGTAATGAGTATTTTACCGAAAATCACTAACCAAATAATTGAACTTACCAGAGAAAAAGGTTGGCCAGATAACTGTGTGTTGTTAAAAAAGTCTACGAATAATGAAATTATTAACCTTACAATTTGAAAACTACTTAATATAAACAAGAAAAGTGCCCAATTTCGTATTAGGTTGAAATGCTGAAGATTTGGAGTGTGGGTATTCGTATAAAAAGTACTATAAACAAGTTTCCAAATTAGTACAAGATAAAAAATCGACAGAATAATTATAATGGTAATATAAAATAATATAGAAGTATTTTGTTCAAACCAATTAAAATGAGTATTCAAATTAAAAGAAATTGTAATACATACAGGCACTATAAAATGGTATAAATCTGACCAAATGATTTTTTTCTGATCGGCAACAAGTCCTTTGAAATAAAGGTAGAATAAGGGTATATTAATAAGTAGGACGGAACGAATGGCAGGTGAATAGTCACTTGCATAGGACTGAAGATGAAAGCCATAAGTTCCTCTTATTAATGCACGTAAAGAAACTATTGTAGTTAAAAGTAAAAAGAAAAAATTCACATTTTTATTGGAACGAATAGAAAAGAGTAAAAGGATTATAGTAATAAAACCAACGATTCCAGTTAAAATAAAAATGCTGTTTTCAATGGTAGAAATTTCCATTCGTTTCTTTGGAATTTGACAACTTAAAAAATATTTATTTACAAATATAGTTTTTTTTAAAATATGCGCATTACAATTAATTCTAGTTGCTTTCAAAATAAGATAAAATTACTGAAAACCTAAAATTCCTATTGATAAAAGAAAAGGATTTACTAAAAAAGAAAAATTTGAAGTGGGGATAAAAATCCATTGTTTGAATGGTATATATTTGTTTCCAAGAAAATGAAATAGTATAATTTTCTATTTAAAAAATCAAAATACACACATAGAAACCACTACGTTAATTTACATAAGGCAACACATTTGTGTTGCCTTATTGTGTTTTATAATTCTTCATTTTCAGTTCGTTATTCATTTATTTGAATGTCTTTTCCGCATTTAAAATGTCCTTTTGGACAAGTTTTAAACCCATGTAAGCCACATGGCCTGCAATCCAAATCTAAAACCTCTTGAATTTCTGAATCGTCCGAAAGTGGTCCGAAGCCAAATTGTGGAACGGTGGAACAGAAAAAAGCTGTCACCGGGGCATTCATTGCGGAGGCGATATGCAAGGGTCCAGAATCGTTAACGAAAGTTCGCTTGGCTTTTGATATTAGTGCTGCGGATTCCAATAAATTTAATTCGCCAGCCAAATTTTCAGCGTTTGGCACACCGGATAGTTTTAGTATTTCCGCACATAATTCTTGATCGGCTTTTCCGCCAAGCAGGTAAATTTTCCCACTCTTGGATTTTTGTTTGACCAATTCTACCCACTTTCCAATAGGCAGTTGTTTTGTATACCAAACGCTTGCAGGAGCCATACAGAAAAAGATTCCATTTGAAAATTCTTTTATCCTGTCAAAATTTGCAGGCGATGGATAAAGTTCTGGACGTTTGCTTTCAACAGCTCCAAATTCGCTAATAATGGATAAATTGCGCGACACTTCGTGTTGGTTTTTTCCAATAGAATGCGGAAATGACTTTGTGTAAAAAAGCGAAAATGGATTTTTACTGAAACCGTATTTCAGTTTTCCACCAGAAAAAGTAGTCACTATTCCAGAACTGCCAAAACGGTGTAAATTTAGCACCAAGTCATACTTTTGACTGCGTAATTGTTTAATTAACTGAAGTATTGCCCGCCATTTTCCTTTTGATTTATCCAATGCAATGACGTAGCGCAAATTGGGATTGTTGTGCAGCAATGTTTCGTTTCCTTTTTTTACTATAAAATCAATACTTGCAGCGGGAAATATGCGTTTTAATTCTGAAGCTACAGGCGTTGCAAGAATAACATCTCCTAGAAAAGCGGTTTGTATAACTAAAATTTTTCGCACGGAATCCATGGGAATTTTCACACGCTTATTTCAATAAGTTTACAAATCCCCGTTTCACAATTTCAACACCGTTTCCATCGTGCAGCACAAGCATATAGACATAAGAACCAGTCTCAGCCATTTCACCGGAAAAAGAAATCGTTCCATCCCAAGCTCCGTCGGGAGAATTTGTCTGGTATATTGCTTGTCCCCAACGGTCAAAAATAGTGAAACGGTAATCAATTGGATTAAAATTGGTCAAAACCGGCTGAAAAACAGAATTTATTCCACCTGGAAGAAAAGCGTTTGGAATATATATGAGCGGTTCAAAAACTTCACATGCAACATTTGATCTTGCCCGTTCTGGTGCATTGAATATATTACTACCTTCAATTGCATCGACATAATAGCAAACCCTGCCGGTGAATTCATACGTACTCAAATCGTCTTCAAACGACCGTAAATTAGAATTTTGAACGGTAACAGGAACATCCGTAAATATTCCATCAATTCCTCGATAAATAGCATAGCCAATTAATTCCCCGTTAAATTCAGAATAAGGTGTCCAATTTATATAATTGATATTGCGCACATCATCTTTTTGAATAGAAAGTAGGATGGTTTTAGCAACATTTGAAGCAATTCCTGGTTTTCCGCAACTGTCAATAATTCGAGCTCGGTATGTATAACTATAGTTGGCTACATCGACATCCGTATCGACATAAATTAGGTTATTGGAACTAAGTGGCAGTTCTACCAAGGTCTCAAAAACACCAGAATTATTCATTTTTTCGATTATTATTCCCGTAACTCCGCTAGAAATATCTACTAAATGGCGCAGTTCAACTGCATTGTTCACAACGGTTGCAACTTTTAAGTAATGAAAATCTGGTTGCGTTGGAGCCTCAATACTCAAACAGGAGCGGTTGGAAAAGGAAACAATCCCTTGGTCAGAAATGGCTTTAATAAAAAAACAATAATTTTCCAGTCCAATTACTGATGCAGTATACGTTGTATTCGCAGTGCTTCCAATCATTTCCCAATTTTGACTTGATATTTTTGCCCAAATCTCATACGTTTCAATCGTGTTCCAGCCAATATAGGGAGTCCAAACAAGATCTACTGTATAGTCACAGATATTTAATGTTGTTTCCAGAAAGGACGTCGTGTGTAAAAATGCTTTTCCGGAAGTTTGAAAAGTTGGTGGTGAAGCGGTTGTGTAACAGGAATCAAATGCCGCGACGGAATAGCTTAGCGCTCCTTGTGTAATATCTGGAGCATACGTGTAGCTGGTAGTTGAAATTCCCCAAACAGTATCCAACTCTACTAGAAATCCGTTTGAATCATAGGTATAAATTACATATCCATAGGTATCTTCCTGAGAATTTTCATTCCAGGTTAATTGAACTTCATTGCTTAAAGTATCTATGCTCACGGATGAAATGATTGGAATATCCGGAGTTAACATATCTTCGAATGTATCACCAGAAATATTGGAAGTGAAATCACATGTTGTATTTCCCAATACGATTTGGTAGTTTAAAAATGCTTCACAAATGTCAATTGTATCCAAGTAAGAATTTAATCCATAGGGAACACTATCTATTAATGTCCAAATTCCAGCCGGATATTCTCGGTAAATATGGTAGAAATTATTCATGGAAGTCAGAGGCGTTGCAAGTGGATCATTCCATTGTAAAACGGCTGTTCCATTTGTAGGATTATTTAAATTCAGAAAAATATTGGAAATGGTATCGCTAAACCTACTTGTATTTCCATTACAGCCGGAAACGGCAGAAAGATAATAGTTGTATTGCTGTGTAACACCAATATCTGTCCACGATGTTGTTCCAATTGCCGGAAGCGTTGCCAATAAACCATTTTCCAAAGAAAAAACTTGGTAAGCAACAAAGGTTCCGTTAGGATCTGCTACTGGTGTCCAATTAATCGTAACATCACCGGATGCATTTGCCTGAATACAATCAATTTGGGGTGCTTGAATTACACCTGGATTCACCAATTTAATCGTGACAGTTGTATAAGTAACAAGAGGAACAGGACAAAAATCATCTTGTGCTTTAAAAACAAAGACATAGGTTGCGGTATCAAGAGCGTTTCCTGTAGCACCCACTAAGTGATCGCAGGTTGTTTGCCAAAGTAGAGTAGTATTGACGTTAATGTTTCCAGAAATTATAGGTGTTGGATTCAATGTCGCACATGGTGCGATAGCGCATCCTGTGGACATATTAAAATTGGTTCCAAACATCAATCCTGATGCTGTTAAGTAATTAGTTTGTGGACTTCCATCCTGAAGTATTTCTGGATTTTGGATTGTTGTTATCGGTAATGTGATGTTAAAACCAGCGTCAACTGTTAGTTCATATCCTCCTATTGGCATTGCGGTACCAGCGAAAGGTTCATAAAAAACGGGAGGCTCATTTACCGCTGCGCAAGCTACTACAACAATTTGCATTTCCCGTTCCACTTCCGCGATTAAAAATCCATTTCGGAAGGATTGAACGACAACTTTCACTACATAATTGCCAATTGAAAAAGAGGTAAAAGTCAACTCTCCAGTAGATTGGTTTATTTGAGCTGGAATATTTCCGCCATTTAAGCTCGTATTCGGTGTTGGTGAAAGGTACGAGAAACCGCTTTCAAACGGAATTGGCGCGGGATTGTTTGGCGGATCGTAAACACCTGTTGGAAAGTGTGTGTAAGGAATCCCAAAATTTACTGCGATAGAATCTAAATCAGGATCTACGGCGTTCATATTATAGGTATAAGGTGAACCTGCGCAACTCACAAAATATGGTTCTTGCAAAAAAACAGGTGAATTATCCACACAACTCCCTGATGCTCCGGGAAAGGCGTATATTTTTGCTGCTAATGTAATTCCATAAAGCGATGGATTTACGATATTGGTCAAAGCATTGCTGCGAGAAAAATTCTCATAGGTAAATACCCAGCCTTGTATTGGCGGTGTTCCTGCAATTGGAATTGGAGCGCTTTTGTAAATTACTTTTTCAATGGCGCCGATTCCGTTACCGCCACTGCTTCCACTGCCACAAATAAGGGGCAGAGGAGAACCTAAAACTGGGGTACAAGTTGGAGAAATATCTATTCTTGCAACAAAAGGTAAATTTATAGTTGTCAATGTCGGGTGATTCCAAACGCGGATATTTTCGGATACAGTATTAACTTCTGCACCATTACAATCCCGAAAAAACACCAAAGTGAACACGTAATTTCCACCTTGACATTCCCATGTTAGTTCTCCACCCATAACATGGGAAGCGCGGGACTGAAAAAACAATCCAACAATAAAAACAAGAATAAGTGACAATTTAAACATGGTATTCAAACGAAAAATTTAATTATCTAGTATACGGACGATTTTTTTATAAAAAAGTTTGCTATCCAGCGGAAACAATTGTCAAATCGCTCCAATTTAAATATTTTTTTGCCAATAGCTGAATTCTTTCCGGGGTAATCCTGTTGATGGAATCAATTGAAGCATTGTAAAAGTCCAAATTCAAACCATATGGTTCTACACTCATAAATAAATCTGTCATAGAATATGGTCCATCAGCACTTTTTAAAAGTTGACCAAGCATATAATTTTTCACAAGGTTTAATTCCTCCATACTCACTAATTCAGTATGTAGGCGTTCCATTTCAAATTTTATTTCCTTCAATGTTGCATCTTTCACATCTTTTCCAACTTCCGTAGCGATAAGAAAATAACCTGTCTCGTGCAGTTCTGCCACCATTGTTCCAATACCGTAGGTGTAGCCTTTATCTTCTCGAATATTCGACATTAATCTACTGCCGAAATAATCGCCAAAAATGGTATTGAGAATTAGGAAATCGTTGTAATCTTCGTGCGTTTTATTGAAGAGCATTCTACCCACACGAATGGCAGATTGTACCGCACCATCTTTTACAATATGGGTCAATCCTTTCAAATTGAATATATCTTTTTCAAAAGGAGTTTTGGTGGTTGTAGCCCACGTACCGAGTGTATCTATCAGTGCGTCAATTTCACCCTGTGGCAAATTGCCAACCACTACAACTTTAGTTAATCCGTGCAAATAATTTTCTTCAAAAAAATGCTTTAGAGCATCAGTAGAAATCGCATCAAAATCACTTTCACTTGTAACTCTTCCATAAATCGATTGGTTAAAAAGGCGTTGCTGAAATCCACGTTGTGCAATGAAACTTACTTTCTCCATGCTCACCTTGAATTTTTGTTTTCGGTCGTTTCGTAATTCTTCGACTTCGTGCTCGTGAAAAACCAAATTTTGAATTGCATCCTTCAAGATATGCAGAATTGGCAAGAGGTTTTCCCGCAGGGAATATATCGTAATAACTGAATTTTCATTCGAGATACCGGATTCAAAAAATCCGCCCAACGCATCTATTTCGGTGTTAATTTGAGTAGATGTTTTGGAGTTTGTTCCCGAGAGAAGTAAACCATTCACAAATGATGCGATGCCATGTTCTCCTTTTATTGTTCCCGCGTCGAAATACAGATCTAATCGTGCAGTGTCGTTTGGGACTTCTTTCATGAAATATAATTTGACATCGTTTGTAATGTCAAAAATGCTTGGTTTCACAAAATCAATTTTGTCTATTTCCTTTAAATCAGGACTTAATGTTCTATTCAGCATGAGGTGTAGCTTTAACTTTCAGTAAGGAGCAATTTGATGGATGTAAATAGCGCAATGCAGTTTCTTGTAAATGGCTTGGATGAATAGCATTATAGATAGCATGTTCTTCATTTATCCCGTTTGCATCGCCTAATAATTCAAACAGGCATAAATTCATTGCACGGTTCAATAATCCTTGTTCTTGGAATTCTTTTGCTGTGCGAATTTTTATCATTAATCGGGCTAATTCACCATCTGTTATTGGATGTTCTTTCAATATATCCAATTCTTTCCACAATGCTTTATCCAACATTTCAAACGTAACTCCCTCATTTAGTTTTCCGGAGATAACCAATAAACCATTGTCCATAGAACCTAAAATATAAGCGCCAATTTCAGTGGTCAATTTTTGTTCTTTTTTCAAGGAAACATAAAGGCGAGAGGATTTATCGCGCCCTAAAGCATCGGATAGAACGTCACACATATAAAATCCTTCGTGTCGCCGTTCGGGCATATTAAACGCATAATAAAACGCATCGGTTGGAACGGCCCGTTCAATTATTCTTTCTCTGAATTCCGTTTGTTCGGGTTCTGCAATTAGCACGCGTGCAGGTTTTATACCAGCCGGAATTTCACCATACCATTTTTCAACCGTTTCTTTTACAAAATTCATTTCAAAATTTCCCGCAATACAAAGGATTGCGTTGGATGGGTTGTAGTGTTTCCGGAAAAATGCTTTAACATCTTCCATTCTCGCATCTTCGATATGTTTAATTTCTTTTCCAATTGTTGCCCATTTATACGGGTGAACACGGTAGGAAAGTGGACGCAGTTCTAACCAAACATCGCCGTAGGGCTGGTTGAGGTAGCGTTGTTTGAATTCTTCAATTACGACATTGCGCTGTACCTCTAAACTTTTTTCCGTAAATGCAAGCGATAACATTCTGTCACTTTCTAACCATAATGCCGTTTCTAGATTTTTAGCTGGTAAAACATTGTAATAGTTTGTTATGTCATTGGAAGTAAATGCGTTACTTTCTCCTCCTGCCATTTGAAGTGGTGCGTCAAAGTCGGGAATATTCACTGATCCACCAAACATTAAATGTTCGAAAAGGTGGGCAAATCCAGTTTTGTCTTCCGTTTCATCGCGCGCGCCAACATCGTATAAGGTATTTACTACTGCGAGCGGCGTTGTGACGTCTTTGTGAAAAAGCACGGTCAAGCCATTCGCTAATTTGAATCGTTCAAATGTGATCATTAGAATATATATTTTTCAGTTTGTTGTGCTAGAATAGCAGTGCGGTATTCCGCTATAATTTCTTTTACAACGGCAGCGGCAGGTTTAATTTCTTGGATTAAACCAGAAATTTGACCAATTTCTAGTTCTCCTTCCGTTAGATTTCCTTCAAACATGCCTTTTTTTGCGCGTCCTCTGCCGAGCAGTGTTTTTAGTTCTTCCGTTGTTGCACAATTTTCGTATGCTTTTTCAATTTGGTGATAGAATTCATTTTTAACCAATCGTACAGGAGTTAATTCTTTTAGCGTTAAAAGTGTATCACCTTCCTTCGCTTCTAAAATGACTTGTTTAAAATTTTGGTGTGCGCTAGATTCTGGCGTTGCAACGAAGCGACTACCAATTTGTACGCCATCTGCGCCAAGATTCATGGCTGCAAGCATTGCGCGTCCAGTTCCAATTCCACCTGCGGCGATTAGTGGAATGTGCACTGCTTGGGCTACCATTGGAATTAAGCATAAAGTGGTTGTCTCATCCCGCCCGTTGTGTCCGCCGGCTTCAAATCCTTCGGCAACCACTGCATCCACGCCGGCTTCTTGGGCTTTAAGTGCGAATTTCACACTGGAAACAACGTGTACAACAATAATTCCATGTGATTTCAATTCCTCTGTCCACGTTTTAGGATTCCCAGCTGAGGTAAAAACAATAGGGACTTTGTGTTTGACAATCGTTGCGACGTGCTTGTCAATATCTGGATAAAGCATCGGTAAATTCACTGCAAATGGTTTATCAGTAGCTGCTTTGCACTTGAGAATATGTTCTTCTAAAATC
Source organism: Flavobacteriales bacterium (assembly GCA_947476955.1). GTDB lineage: Bacteria > Bacteroidota > Bacteroidia > Flavobacteriales_D > Crocinitomicaceae > M0103. Next base: position 16,811 of record CANJSS010000027.1, on the reverse strand, counting down.
GCTGGGTACATTGAACCTGAACCGATTATTCCGAGTCCACCGGCGTTCGAAACGGCCGATGCTAATTCCCAACCCGAGCACCAAATCATGCCAGCCTGAATCAATGGAAATTCAATTTTAAACAGGGATGTAAGGCGATTTTTCATGCTTAATAAGGAGAATTAAAGGGTAAAAGTGCGAAATAAAAAAATAAAAATTAATTCAAAATTATACGCCTTACGAAAGTAAGTTTTTTAGGTGATATTTGATACTTTCAGTATTTTTATTTGCCAATTTCTGTATGTTATTCGTTCCTTTTGTCAATTTAACCATATTTAAAGGAATTTTCACTAATTTAGTTCACAAACTAGTGCACACATGTTTTGGAGATTTTTTACACCATTTTTATTTTTATTGCTTTTTGCCCCTAATTTCGCTCAGGAAACATTGCATAACCATTCGATACAGCATGCTTTTATTGAAAACAAAGGGCAATGGGAAAAACCGATTTTGTTCAAAACACATTTTTCAGCGGGAAATCTATGGGTTCAACAACGAAAATTTGTTTTTCATCTGCAGGATTATTCCAATATGCAGAAAAACCATGGTAATCTAAATGATTCCGGTGCGGAAGCATCCATTCGCCAAACGGTTGTTCACCTTAATTTTAATGGAGCCAACGAAGTTACACAAATCGAAAAGCACCACGAAACTGCTAGTTACTACAATTATTTTTTAGGAAATAATCCTTCCCGTTGGAAAGAAAATGTGAAAGGCTATGGCGAAGCAATATTGAAAGAATTTTACGCGGGAATTGATTTGAAGCTAATTGAAGAACAGGAGCAGCTAAAGTATGAATTCCATATCCAGCCAAAGTCAAATCCAAGTGCAATAGGCTTTAATTATTCCGGACAAAAGTCTGTGAAAATAGACAAGAAAGGGAACTTGGTTGTAGCAACGGATCTTGGAAATATTATTGAGCAAAAACCATATGCTTATCAGGTTGTGAATGGAAAAATAGTGGAAATATTTTGTGAATTCGAACTAACAAATGGGGAAGTGAAATTTAAACTTGGAAAGTATGATCCTACTGCAATTTTGGTCATTGATCCAGTTTTGATTTTTGCTACTTACTCCGGTTCTGTTACGGATAATTTTGGAATGACAGCAACGTATGGCTTTGATGGAACAGCTTATTCCGGCGGCACAATTTATGGAAATTCCTACCCGACGCCAGATAATTCGGCATTCGATGTGAATTCAAATTTTACAGTTGCAAATAACGGAAACGGACTTGGTTATGGCATCACAGATGTTTTTATTTCCAAGTATTCAGCGGATGGAACAACGATGCTGTGGACTACATTTCTTGGCGGAGGAAACGACCAACAAGGTACAGAAACGGTACACAGTTTGATTTGCGATAAGTTCAACAATGTTTATTTATATGGTGCGACTTCTAGCACGGATTTTCCAATGGTGAATGCTTTCCAGGCGACTCACGGTGGCGGTGTTACAAATTCTAATCATTATTTTAATGGTGTTTATTTCTCCAATCAGGGAACAGACATTTATGTTGCAAAAATAAGTTCCAACGGGCAAAATCTTTTGGGTTCAACTTATTTTGGTGGTTCGCTCAACGATGGCGTAAATACAAAAGTGAGTTCCGGAACTTACAATTCTGTTGCCTCCTACGATTCTTTAACTTCGAATTATGGGGATCAGTTTCGGGGAGAAATTATGCTGGATTCCCTCGGGAATTGTATGGTTGCATCGTGCACACGATCCACTGATTTCCCTGTTTTAAATGCTTTTCAATCCATAAATAATGGAATGCAAGACGGTGTTATTTTTAAACTTTCCTCGAATCTTTCAACACTGCAATGGTCAAGTTACTATGGAGGCAGCAACAACGATGCGTGTTATTCCGTTAAAATAGATTCCAGTTTCAACATTGTTTTTGCCGGAGGAACAAGCTCTTCCAATTTACCGAATACAGCTGGAGGCTGGCAATCCGCCTACAATGGTGGCAAAACAGATGGTTTTGTAACAAAATTGAATTCCTTCGGTACATCTGTTATTCAGGCAAGTTATGTAGGAACGGCAAACTATGATCAAGCATTTTTTGTGGAAATCGATCGAAACGATAACGTATTTTTACTTGGACAATCGGCAGGTGGAAATTTTCCGGTTGTGAATGCCGCATTTGTGAATCCAAACAGCAGTCAATTTGTAATAAAATTGAATCCGAGCTTAACAACTAATTTAAACTCCACGGTTTTCGGAAATGGTGGATCCAGTGTAAATATCTCTCCAGCAGCATTTTTGGTGGATATTTGTGGAAATATGTATATCTCGGGCTGGGGAGCTAATATTCTCCAAGGCACGCCATTGGCAGGAATGCCGGTTTCAGCGGATGCCTTTATTGCAACGCCTCCAAATGGTTTTGACTTTTATTTGTTGGTGATAGCGCGAGAATTTACAAATATGTTGTATGGATCCTATTTAGGCGGAAATCAAGCTGAAGAGCATGTGGACGGTGGCACTTCGCGTTTTGATAAAAATGGCGTTGTTTACCAATCTGTATGTGGCGGTTGTGGTGGGCATTCCGATTTTCCAACCAGTTCTGGTGCATGGTCGAGTTCAAATTTAAGTGCGAATTGCAACAATGTGCTGTTCAAATTTGATTTTCAGTTGATTCCAAATGCCGAATTTACTGTCGATCAATCCGTTGGCTGCGCAACATTCAATGTGGTGCTTGAAAATTTCTCTACGGCTTCAGATTCCTACTTGTGGGATTTTGGAAATGGAGTTACCAGTTCTGTTATTTTTAATCCTTCCATTACTTACTCCATACCAGGCGTTTACACTATACGTTTATATGTTACCGATAGTGTTTGTTTATTGGTTGATACCGCTCAAATCACAATTATTGTAACGGATTCTATTCAAATTTCACTTCCAGCAACCTTGGAATTGTGCAGTCCGACAGAAATTACCATCGCTGGAAATAGTTTTGGTACGGCAGATTATTTCATCTGGTCAACAAATGCACAATTTACAGATACTTTAAATACAAATATTTCCGATTCCATATTAACGATTATTCCAAATGGTTCAACAACCTATTATTTTCAGGCGGGAAATCTTGGGTGTTCCTCGACGGATAGCATTTCCGTTACATTTATTAGTTCAGCACTTGAATTAACCGCAAACGATTCAATTTGTTTAGGGGATCAGACCTTAATTACCGCGACAAATCTAAATCCGTCCATTTCTTTTACTTATGTTTGGTCGCCAACTAATTTATTGGTTACACCTTCTTCCTCTAATCAAGTTCTTGTTGCACCGCTGGAAACAAGTTATATTTTCGTAACAGCATCAGCGTCAAACGGCTGTGTTGTTGAAGATTCTATATTAATTTCGGTCAGTGCTATTGGCGAAGGTTTGGTAAATGCTTCTGCTTCAGAAATTTTAATTCCAGCTGGCGCTTCAACTAATTTAATCGGTCAGCCATCTGGATTGTCATACCAATGGTCACCAACAGTCGGCGTTACAAATCCATCCATGCAATCAACGAGTGCAACAGTTGAAAACACAACAATTTACACACTTTCTGTTTCAGATGGAATATGCACAAAAACCGATACTGTTTTGGTGAAGGTTTTCACTTTTGTCTGTGGAGAGCCTTTTATTTATATTCCGAACGCTTTTTCTCCAAATGGCGATAAGGAAAACGATGTATTATTTGTGCGGGGACAATTAATTGAAGGAATGATTTTTCGGGTTTTTGACCGCTGGGGTGAAATGGTATTTGAATCAACCGATCGAAATTTTGGGTGGGATGGAACTTTCCGAGGAAAAGCGATGGATCCGGATGTATATGATTATTATTTAAAAGTAACTTGTATCGATGGAATAGAATCCATTATTAAGGGAAATGTCACCTTGCTAAAGTAATACAGAATAGTATTTTTGTAAAGAAGAAATTAAAAACAATCAAATGAAAAAAATCATCACTACAAAATCAGAAAAATTTCTGGAAGCGTATTTAAATAATCCAAGTCCAACGGGTTTTGAATCGGAAGGACAAAAATTATGGTTGGAATATTTGTCGCCATATATAGACGAGTATTTTACCGATAATTACGGTTCCGTTGTTGGCGTTATCAATCCAAAAGCGAGTTATAAAGTTGTAATTGAAGCACATGCGGATGAGATTTCTTGGTTTGTTAATTACATCACCAAAGATGGGTTTATCTATTTGCGAAAAAATGGTGGTTCTGACCATTTGATTGCACCTTCAAAACGGGTAAATATTCATACCGATAAGGGAATTGTAAAAGGAATTTTTGGCTGGCCAGCAATTCACATGCGCCAGCAAAAGGAGGATGCTCCAACCATGAAAAATATCTTTTTGGATTGCGGTTGCGACACAAAAGAAGAAGTTGAGAAATTAGGAATTCATGTTGGTTGCGTTGCAACTTTTGAGGATGAGTTTATGATTTTGAACAAAAATAGATACGTTGGAAGGGCGTTAGACAACCGAATGGGTGGTTTTATGATTGCGGAAGTTGCGCGCCTTTTGAAAGAAGAAAAGACAAAATTACCATTTGCTTTATATATTGTGAATTCTGTTCAGGAAGAAATTGGTTTGCGCGGTGCTGAAATGATTGCACAACGAATCAAGCCGGATGTTGCGATAATAACGGATGTTTGCCACGATACGCATACGCCAATGGTGGATAAAATTGAAAACGGAGATTTGAAATCTGGCGACGGACCTGTTTTAACATACGGACCAGCAGTTCAAAATAATCTCTTGAAGCAAATAATTTCCATTGCGACAAAAAATAAAATACCTTTTCAACGCGCTGCTGCTTCCCGCTCGACAGGGACAGATACGGATGCATTTGCCTATTCCAATGAAGGAGTTTCGAGCGCCTTGATTTCTCTTCCCTTGCGGTATATGCATACTACCGTAGAAACGGTTAGGAAAGAAGATGTTGAAAATACGATTCGCTTGCTTCTGGAAACAGTAAAAGGAATAAAAAATGGGCAAGATTTCAGGTACTTCAACTAATTGGATTCCAAGAGTCCAAAGTAAATTAAACGTAAAAAGAAGTAGTATTTCAATCGCTAATTGTATATTTAAACTTTCTAAATAAAAAACAAATCATCCTATAAAACAAAATGACTATGAAAAAAAGATTACTTATCGGGATGGGAATTCTACTTTCGGGTGCAGTTTCCGCTCAAACATTTACAGATAATTTTGATTCCTATACAGCGGGAGTAAAATTAGGAACACAAAGTGCTGGTGCTTGGACAACATGGAGCAATGCGCCAGGTGGAACAGAAGATGTATTGGTTTCCAATGCAGACGCAGCTAGTCCTTCCAATTCTATTTATTTCTTATCGAATACATCAACTGGTGGTCCTGCAGATGTCATTCGTCATTTCGGTGTTTTAAATACTGGACAGTTTTCAATGGAATTTAACATGAAAGTTCCTGCGGGTAAAGCGGCATATTTCAATTTACAGAAAACTGCAACGATGGGACAAACGTATGCTTTAGATGCTTTTTTTGGAGATAATGGATCACTGACATTTAACCAGGTGGCAGGTTTTTCAGTAGCTTATCCGCAAGGATCTTGGTTCAATTATAGAATGGAAATCAACTTCAATATCAATAAATGGGAGATTTTCATCAACGATGTTTCTGCAGGATTTTTCTCCAATTCTGTAAACCAAATCGAAGCAATTGATCTTTTTCCAGTGGATGCTGTAACTCCTTTTAGTGCAGAATTCTTTATAGATGATTTTCAAACGATTATCACGCCTTATACACTGCCAGCATTGAATGGAGCGGTAACATTTGCTGGATTTAACGGAGGAAATATTGCTACGAATCCAGTAATTCCAGCGTTTAAAGTGAAAAATTTAGGAACGACCGCAATTACAAGTTTCGATATTACGGCAAATTACAATGGTGCAAATTTAAATCAAACGTTTTCTGGATTAACCATGGCATCTTTGGCTGAACAATCGTTTACCTTAACCACACCAATTGTTTTGGTTGCTGGTTCAAATCCATTAACGTTTACTGTTAGCAATGTAAATGGTGCTGGAGCGGATAATGATGCTGCGGATAATGTTTCTGTAGCTACGGTAAATCCTGTTGTTCCTGCTGTCGGTAAAATGGTTGTTGGCGAAGAAGCAACTGGAACTTGGTGTCAATGGTGTCCAAGAGGAGCTGTTTATATGGATATTTTCGAAACGGATTATTCTGATTTCTGGGCAGGAATTGCGGTTCACAATGGTGATCCAATGACAGAGACGTCATACGATGCAGGTGTTGGAGCATTAATAGGTGGATATCCAAGTGCTTTGGTAGATCGTGGCGCAGAAGTTGATCCTTCCGGAATGGCAACCCAGTTTTTTACACGTCTACAAGTTGCTCCAACAGCATTTATTGAAAATGGCGCAACATGGGATGCTACAACACGTATTTTGAATGTTTCAGTAACTGCAGATTTTCAAGCTGTTGCAAACAACAGTTATAAATTAGCTTGCGTTTTAACAGAAGATGGTGTGACTGGAACAACTGGTTATTCTCAGTCTAATGCGTATGCAGGTGGCGGAAATGGCGTGATGGGCGGATTTGAATCTTTGCCGAATCCTGTGCCGGCAGCACAAATGGTTTACGATCACGTTGCTCGTGCGATTCAGCCATCTTTCGATGGATATGCTACAAGTTTTCCTGCAACTGTTGCAATAAATGATATACATACCGTGAATTTTCAGTTTACGTTACCAACGGATTGGGATGAAAATAATATCCATATTATTGGAATGTTGATTGCGCCGAATGGAACAATTGACAATGCTGGAAAAGCAACAATTACAGAAGCAGTAGCTAATGGATATGTCGCTGGTCCAAATGCTGGAATTGGAGAAACTGCAACGGAGCAAGTTGATGCAACATTTAAAATCTACCCAAATCCTGCAACAACTGTAGCGGCGATTTCTATCGACTTGAAGAAAGAAGCGAATGTAATTTTAACGATGAAGGACATTTCAGGAAAAGAAATTGCATCTAGAAATTATGGATCAATGAACGGTTCATCTGTGATCGAATGGAATACTGCTGGATTAGGCGCAGGTGTTTATTTGATTGAATTAACAGTGAATAATGAAAAAATGATTAAAAGATTGGTGATTCAATAAATATCCTTTGCGAATTCAATCATTTAAGGGCGGCAGATTGTCGCCCTTTTTGTTTGGATTTTTTTCATAAAAATAGGTACTTTTGCAAAATGAAATGGATTGGTCAACGCATAAGCTTTGTAGACGATAAACAAAAGACAACCCTTGTTATTTACCCGGAAAATGTTGCTTGGATTAAAGCGGCGATGGGAGCTTGGGTTACAATGTGGCTAGTAATTGGTGCAACAGTAATTTGGTCGTATTTTACTTTTCCCTTAACGGAACAAGAAATAATAATAATCTATGTTTTCATGACTTTTTGGGCGTATTATGCTGTTAAGGTATTGCGCTCATTTTTTTGGTTAATGTGGGGAAAAGAACTTATAAAAATTGATGAAGCTGCCGTTTACTACAAGAAATCAATTTTAAAATATGGTAAGTCAACACCTTATTATTTTGAAAATATTAAAAGTGTTTCGATGCACCATCCAAAAGAAAAATCCTTGCAATCTGTTTGGGAAGCTTCTCCTTGGATCAGAGGTGGCGAAAGAATTGAATTTGAATACAAAGGGAAATACATTCGATTCGGGAGAAAACTAGCGGAAAAAGATGCTAAATTATTGTTCACACTTGTAACCAAAAGAATCGATGAACGCATGCGTAAACTCAAATCATAATGGTATTTCAAACACTTAAAATTTTTGATAATTCAATTGATGCGTATATTTTAAAATCGCGCTTGGAAAATGATGGAATAGCATGTTTTATTTTTGATGAGCATATTATTACCCAAGATCCGCTGCTTAATTATGCTGTTGGTGGTATCAAATTGAAAGTGTACACGGAGGATTATGAAAAGGCAAAAGAAATTTTGAAAGAAATCCATGAAACGCCTTATTTAAATGAAGCGGAACAAATTATTGTGTGCCCGAAGTGCAATACAACCGAAATTACGAGTGGATTTCGTTCCATGAAAGGGCTGAGGGGAATCCTTTCCATATTTGTTTCTTTTTTCTTTTTGATTTTCCCGATTTATGCGAATCCAGTGTACAAATGCAACACGTGTGGCGCAGAATTCAAGACAAAATAATACCCAACGACTACAATTCTTTTTCCATAAGGAAATGCTGCAAAACCCCAAACAATTTATGGGAAGGTTCTAAAAGTGTATATTCTAGTTTAAGGTAAAAATCTACTGCGTAATCACGAGCGTGCAAAATCATTTTTGAATTCCCCAAGTATTGAGCGCTCTCCTCGGTTGCTTCCATAATTAAACGCCCATATCCCATTCCTTGCGCTTCTGTTTCCACCGCAACAAATCGGACTTGTGCGCAATTTTCTCCAGATTGATCCAATCGTGCAATTGCCTTTAATGCATCGTCTTGGTATAAGGCAAAATGTATTCCGAAGGCATCGCCATCATTTTTTTCGCTTCCGAGAGGCTGACCAAGGGGCTCTCTCAAAACACGGAATCGAAGATCGTAATAATCTTCCCATTCCTTTTCCGTTTCTGGTGTTCGAATCAGGATTCCCATTTGAACGCAATTGAAGTGATTCTGCTGGTAAGCTTGGAATCAATAATTTCCTCTCTTATCATCGATTTTGCATGGGGCTCTCTAAAAACTTCCGCTAAATCTTGAATTTTCCCTACCGGTACATTTTCCATTTTCATGACAGAAAGTATCGTATCTGTTGTAATTTCAACAATTTTAGCTTGCAGTATTTTTTCTAATTCCGTGCGATTTTTAACCCGATTGGAATTGGAGTAAAACCGCGCCTCTTTCGGTAATTCATGTACATTTAAAAAGTGACAAAGTTTCTTGAAATGGCTGTCGCTTCCAATGGCGAAAGTTATAAAATCGCCATCTGCAGTTTTAAAAATCTCACCGTAAGGTGCAATATTCGGATGTAAACTACCAATTCGTTTCGGGATTTCTTTTCCCATCAAATAATTAGAAGCTTGGTTCACAAGGCTCGCAATTGCGGTATCGTATAAAGAAACGGTGACGGTTTTAGCCTTCCCGGATTTTTCTCTTTCTAGCAGCGCGAGTAATAATCCTTCTTTCAATTGGTGTGCTGCCAAAACGTCAATCAACGCAACCGGCATTTTAACAGGTCCGCTTTCAGATGTTCCATTTATGGACATAAATCCAGATTCAGCTTGTAGAATTAAGTCGTATGCAACACGGTCACTTTCACTTCCGAAGCCGTTTATTTTTCCGCAGATCAAACGTGGATTTTCTTTTCGTAGCAACGCATCCTCCAACTTCAATTTTTCTGCATCCCCAAATTTTAAGTTGGATATAAGAATATCTGCGTCTCGGATTAATTCCATAAATTGGGCGTAATCTTTTTCTTCCTTCAGGTTTAATTGAAGGTAGTTTTTTTTATAATTTACGGATGAAAAGTAGGCTGAAACATTGCTATTTTTGTCTTCGGAAGGCAATTTCCAACTTCGTGTAACATCTGGAAGATTTGGATTTTCTATTTTAAGAACATTCGCTCCAAGCTCGGCAAAAAATGTTCCCACGGATGGCCCCGCAAGTACAGTTGAAATATCAATAATTTTCAAATCGGACAGCATGTTCAAAGATAGTTTTTATTCTGTCAAAACAAAAAGGTAAAAGATTCCATTTGAGCGAACTAAATTTCAGGACTATTTTAGCCAAATTTCACAGAAGTCATTGTCAATGAGCCTGCAACGGGCTTGTCATTAAAAAAAGAAATACTGTCTTTTTCTTCTTTTAAACCTAGCGAATAAATTAAGGGATAGTAATGATCTGGCGTTGGAACGGCCAATTTTGCTGCGGAACTCAGTTTTTCATACTGAATTAAAGCAGTGTGGTCATTTTCCTCGATTTTCTTCTTGAAAATGGAGTTCATTTCAATTGCCCAATCAAATCCAAACGATTCATTCAACTTATCCCAAGCTACCATTCCAAGATTATGCACCATATTTCCACTGCCAATTATTAAAACGCCTTTTTTGCGCAGCGCACTGAGTTGTTTTGCCAAATCGTAATGGTATTGCGCCGGCTGACTAAAATCGATGCTTAATTGCAAAACTGGAATTTCTGCATTTGGATACATATTCTTCACGATTGACCAAGTTCCATGATCCAATCCCCAATCGTGGTCTAATCCAACCGAAGTGGAAGTTATTAATTTTGCAGTTTCCTCCGCTAATACTGTATTTCCTGGCGCTGGATAATTTACATCGAATAATGCTTGCGGAAAACCGCCAAAATCGTGAATTGTTTTTGGATTGTTCATCGCTGTGACGAACGTTCCACGAGTCAACCAATGGGCAGAAATGCACAGTACAGCTTTCGGTTTTTCAATCTCCGCTGCCAATTTCTTCCAATACAGCGTGAATTCATTTTCCTCAATGGCATTCATCGGTGAGCCGTGACCAACAAATAAAACGGGCATTTTTAGTGCCGTTTCGCATAGCGTATTCAGTAAAATATCTAAGGAAGTTAATGTGCTCAAAGAAACGGTTGATCCTCCCATAATTTGAAGAAATTTACTGCGGTTCATCGCTTAGTTTTACTTATTTGATTTCCACAAAACGTATTGAAGTATTTTATTTTCTTGCGTAGCATCTAGTTTCGCTAGTGCAGACATATTTGGTACAATCTTATACCATTGTTCGGAAGAAAAGTCTGTAACCGTTTGTAATTTATGGCATTTTCCGCAATTCTCGGCATATAATTTACTTCCTTCTGCAACTATTGAAGATGGAAATTCAGATGTTACAACTGTTACTGGTTTTTCAACGGGTGAAATAACCTCGGCTGTTTTTGGCGCGCATGCTGCTAATACAACTATCCCAACTGCAATTAAACTCAATTTATTCATATCTATTCTATTTTTTGTAAAGTAACTTGTGTAATTCCATCGCGCACAAAATTCAATTGTTTTGCAGCTTTTAGTGTTAAATCAATAGTATGGCCTGATTTCGGACTTAAACGATCGTTGATTGTGACGATTACCATGGAGTCGTTTTTCAGATTTGTAACTAAAATTCGTGTTCCAAAAGGTAAATTTTTATGTGCCCCCGTCAAACTATCTTGCCTAAAAATTGCCCCAGATGCGGTTTTTCTGCCTTCAAATTTGGAAGAATAATAACTGGCATTTCCCTTCTCCATAATGGAATAAAGCGTAAAACTACACATCAATACGGCTGCTAAAATCCAAGCTATTTTTTTCATTACCATGGTAAATATCTCTCAAATATAACAAACGGCAAATGGAACACGCCGATATTATCAAAAGTTTAACAAAATTTCTTCTCTTAAAATTGTTGCAAACCGGGGTTTCTTTTGCGAGATTTACCACCCAAAGTACATATAAAATGCAACAACACGAATTTATTCAGTCCAATTCAGGTTTACTTTCTAAATCCATATCCAACACTTTAGCTTTGCTGAAGGAAGGAGCTACCATTCCATTTATTTCCCGCTATAGAAAAGAAATGACGGGAGGATTAGATGAGGTGGAAGTGGCAGCAGTAAGAGATTTCGCAAAAAAATACGATGAATTAATTGCAAGGCAACAAACAATTTTAACCTCCATGGAAGAGCAGGGAGTTTTATCACCTGAATTAAAAGCAAAGATAGAATCCTGCTTTGATGCTACCATTTTGGAAGATCTATATTTACCGTACAAGCAAAAACGAGAAACAAAAGGCGATAAAGCAAAAAAGTTAGGGTTAGAGCCATTGGCAAAAATGATTTTTTCGCAAAGAGGCGGTGATCCAGAACAAATGGCAGAGCGTTTTGTGAAAGGCGATGTGGAAGATGAAGAATTTGCGATTTCAGGTGCCAAAGATATTATGGCGGAATGGATGAATGAAAACACGAATGCCCGAGCACGGATGCGGCAATTATTCAAACGTAAAGCAATTTTGCACGCTAAATTGGTAAAAGGAAAGGAAGTGGTGGGAGAAAAATACCGCGATTACTTCGATTTTTCAGAACCATTGCATAAAAGTGTATCGCACCGATTTTTAGCTTTGGTTCGTGCGGAACGGGAAGGATTCATTTCTCTCAAAGCACAGCCAGCGCAGGAAGATGCTTTGGAATTGTTGGAACATTTTTTTGTAAAAGGGGATGACGCATGTGGACAAGTTGTTGCTGAAGCATGCAAAGAAGCTTATAAGCGGCTGATTTGTCCATCCATGGAAAATGAGGTAGTAAAAGAAGCTAAAGAAAGAGCGGACAAAGAAGCAATTAAAGTATTTTCCACCAATTTAAGGCAATTGTTATTGGCTCCTCCAGTTGGTTCGAAACGTGTTTTAGCATTGGATCCCGGGTTTAGAACAGGATGTAAAGTTGTTTGTTTGGATGAATCTGGAAATCTTTTGACAAATGCGACAATTTATCCGCATCCACCGCAAAAAGAGATGGCGCAAGCCCAAGCAAAAATTAGTCAGTTGGTGCAGGCATATAAAATAGAGGTTATTGCAATTGGAGACGGAACAGCCGGAAGAGAAACAGAAAGTTTTATTAAAAGTATCCGATTTGACCGCGATTTGGATGTTTATGTCGTGCGAGAAGAAGGCGCATCCATCTATTCGGCAAGTGCAATTGCGCGAAAAGAATTCCCGGATTACGATGTTACCGTTCGTGGATCGGTTTCCATCGGTCGAAGGTTGATGGATCCCTTGGCGGAATTGGTGAAAATTGACCCGAAATCTGTTGGTGTTGGACAATACCAGCACGAGGTAAATCAAACTATGTTGAAGGAAACATTAGACGATGTGATTATTTCCTGCGTAAATACCGTTGGCGTAGATTTGAATACTGCTTCTTCTTATTTATTGAGTTACGTTTCTGGTTTAGGTCCAACTTTGGCAGAAAACATTGTGGAATACCGCAAAGAACATGGTGCTATTCACTCGCGAGAAGAACTGAAAAAAGTGAAGCGGTTAGGAGAGAAAGCCTACGAACAAGCTGCAGGATTCTTAAGAGTAAGAAATTCTGAAAATCCACTGGATAATTCCGCCGTGCATCCAGAAAGTTATAAGCTCATTCAGTCTATGGCTAAAAAAATGAAAGTCGATTTGAAAGAAATGATTGGTAACGAATTGCTTTTAAAAGAAATCAAAAAAACGGACTTCCCCGAAATTGACACATTTACGTTTGATGATATTATCAAAGAACTCAAAAAACCAGGTCTAGATCCTCGAAAAAAAGCAAAAGTATTGGAATTTGACGCTTCTATTCGATCCATTGAAGATTTGCGCGTTGGTATGATTTTAACAGGAATTGTTACAAACGTTACTGCTTTTGGTGCATTTGTGAATATTGGAATTAAGGAAAACGGATTGATTCATAAATCACAATTAGCGGATGTTTATGTGGAAGACCCTGCGCAATTTATTTCATTACACGAGCATGTAGATATTCAGATTTTGGAGGTGGATACGGAGCGAAAAAGAATTGGGTTGAAGAGAATTATCAACTAAATTTGCAGCGGATTGAAACGATCCTGTTTTTATTCTGTACTTGAGGAAATTTAAAAAGTTAAATTAAGAAAAAACAACTTACTATTTAAATATTGCTTTTTACAGAGATGATTAGCTCAAACTCATTTGGGTAAAACCTAATTTGGACCAATAATATTTTAGGATTTGTTGTATGTTATGGTAGTGCAGTATTGGTTGAAATGGAACTAATAATAATTGCAGAAATGAACTTCAACATAAAACTTCAATGAGTCCACTAAATGTTCATGACAATTGGTGCAAATGGTAAAACAATGAATATGAAATTGATAAAATAACTCCATCGCAAAAAGAGAATTAAGGCGGTGAGAAATCATCGCCTTTTTTGTTTTGGGAATGATAAAATACGGATAGACAAATTATGTATTAACTAAAATTAATGAACAAGGCACTTTATTCAAGTTGAACTAATTTGCAACATAAATTTGCTTGTTTAAGATTGTGTTCAGCTTCTAGATGTCAATGATTATGAGGATAGTAAATGAATTCATTTATTTGTTTATTCCATAAAGGAATTAAATGTTCACCGACTTTGGTAGTTACAGATCTAAATTGTTGAATCCCCAAATTCATACAGTCAAATCGTTCACCATCGAAGATAGCAGCGCAGCGAAATCATGAAATAATGCAATTAACCAATTAAAAAGCCTATCTTTGCACTTAATACAGAATTTCCTTTTGATAATACAAAGTCATTTTCTGACAACAAAATATACATGCAATTTAGTGAATTAAACATTATTGAACCAATTCTTAGAGCAATTCAAGAAGAAGGTTACACAACTCCTACGCCTATACAAGAACAAGCTATACCGTTGGTTTTAGATGGCAACGACCTGATGGGCTGTGCACAAACAGGAACGGGTAAAACCGCTGCTTTTTCCATTCCGATACTTCAACTTTTAAGTCAAAATAAAGAATATACCGGAAAAAAGAAGATTAGAGCATTGATTGTTACACCAACGCGAGAATTAGCAATTCAAATTGATGAAAGCTTAAAGGCGTATGGTCGTTTTGCCGGATTAACAAGTACTGTAATTTTTGGTGGTGTAAATCAAAACAAACAAACGGGTGTTTTAAAAAATGGTGTAGATATTTTAGTAGCAACACCAGGAAGGTTATTGGATTTAATGACGCAAGGATTTATTTCTATCCGCGACGTAGAAATCTTTGTTTTGGATGAAGCGGATCGCATGCTAGATATGGGATTCATCCACGATGTAAACAAACTTATTCGTGCGTTGCCTGAAAAGCGACAAAATTTATTTTTCTCCGCTACAATGGCGCCAGAGATTCTCAAATTAGCTGGAACAATTTTACGTGATCCAATTCGTGTAGAGGTTACTCCTGTTTCTTCGACAGCTGAAATCATCAAACAATCGTTGTATTTTATCGATAAAGGAAACAAGAACGCCCTGTTGGTAGATATTTTGAACGAAGTGGATGCAACTTCCGTTTTGATTTTTACCCGTACAAAACATGGAGCAGATAAAGTAGTAAAACACTTGGTGAAACACGGTATAAAATCCGATGCAATCCACGGAAATAAAAGCCAAAATAACCGCCAACGTGCGCTTAGCAATTTTAAAGACAAGTCGATACGCGCATTAGTTGCAACGGATATTGCAGCGCGTGGAATCGATGTGGAAGAAATGGAATTGGTAATCAATTTTGAATTGCCAAACATCTGTGAAACGTACGTTCATCGAATTGGAAGAACGGGTAGAGCTGGAAACAAAGGAACTGCAATTTCATTCTGCGATTACGAAGAAAAAGCATATTTAAAAGATATTGAGAAGTTGATTCATACAACAATTCCAGTTGTGGAGAATCATCCTTATCCGATGGAAGTCTTCGTTATCGAGAAAAAAGAACAACGTGGCGCTCGACCTCCACGAGAACCGAGAGCTGGCACAAATAAACCGCGTCCAACAGTCGAACAAAAACAAGCTTCGGCAAAGAATAAAGGAAAAAAAACGTGGTTCGGTAAAGGAGATAGATACTAATTTTTAATGCGTTATGCGATTTTTTGAGAAGCGCATAACGCATTTATGTTTTATAGATAAAACCACTTTCAACCACCAAGTCGCTTGCTGTATTGTTCACATAAAGCGATCCAGTTCCTAAACCTTGCGGCAATTCATTAGCATATTCCGCAGTAAATTGACAAATAGCATTCAAACCAATGTTTGATTCCAATGCGGAAGTCATCCACCAAGAAATTTTTCGCTCTTCAGCAAGTTTAATCCATTCTTTCGAACCTGAAATTCCACCGTGCAAACTGGGTTTTAGAATAATAAATTGCGGGCTAATTGTATCTAATAAATCAATTTTTTCAGTTATGTCGAATACCCCTATTAATTCTTCATCCAACGCAATTGGAGTAGGTGTGGAAGCGCATAATTCTTTCATTGCCGCCCAATTCCCAGGTTTTATTGGTTGTTCAATCGAATGGATCTTTAATTTCGCTAGTTTTTCTAAAATTTCAGGAGCTTCTTGGGGTGAAAAGGCACCATTCGCATCTACGCGCAAGGTTATTTCATTAGCCGAATATCGCGCGCGAATGGATTCCAACAGCTTATATTCAATTTCGAAATCTGCCGCACCAACTTTCATTTTCAATGTCGTGAATCCTTCCGAAAGTTTCTGTTCAATTTGTTCACGCATGAAATCTTCACTTCCCATCCAAATTAATCCATTTATTGGTAGTTTTCTAGTTCCAGTTGCGAAGTTGTTTTTAAAAATCACACCTTTACCGCCATTTTCAAGGTCCAAAAGTGCTGTTTCCAATCCGAATTTTATGGATGGATGGGTTTCCAGAAAAAGATGGATTTCCGATTCCGAATCAAAATTCACACCGTCCTTTTCTAAAATGGCACAAAATTTCTCCATTTTTCGCTCAAAACTGTCCCGATCCTGAAAATCTGGAGATAGACCTTCTAGAATACTTATTTCCCCAATGCCAAAATTATTTCCGTCTGAAATTTTCAGAATCCAGCTGTTTTTAATTTGCATTACCCCACGACTTGTACCTGCAGGATTCTTAAATTGCAATTTAAGATTGGTTAATGTTGCCTTCATAGCTTAATATTAGTGTTTTTAGCACATTTGT
>CANJSS010000026.1 GCA_947476955.1 Flavobacteriales bacterium | reverse complement strand
CTAATGGCTGTCTACAATACCGATTTTTCTTATATCAAAAGAGCAATTGATTCCGTATTAGTTCAGGATTTTCAAGATTTCGAACTCATTATTATCGACGATGGAAGTACCGATACTAATCGTGAGTCTTTGTTGCAATATGTTGAAAAACACGAAAATAAAATAATCTATATCCGACACAGAAACTGGGGTCAATCGGAATCAATTAATCGCGGTGTTTTAAACAGTGTAGGTGAATTTATAACCATTATTGATGGTGACGACGAATATAAATCGCATCATTTAAGCTCTTGTCTTCGAGAGGTAAAAGAGGAAGATTTGATTTGTTCTACAACTGAAACAATCGTGGATACCAAGAATGATTATTATGTTCCGGATAAAAATGATCTAACAAAACTCATTCATTTAGATGAAACAATTCTTTTCGGTACATTATTCGGACGTAGAAAAGTATTTTCAAGCTTTTCCTTCAAAAGTGGCTTCGCTGCTGATGCTGATTTTTACGAAAGAGCAACAACGCAGTTTCGCGTAAAAAAAGTAGACCTAAGAACGTATATTTATCACAGAAATATTCCAAACAGTATTTGTTCGAACATGAAAAAAGAGAACTTGATCAATTCTTGACCTATGGCTTTCGAAATTCGACGTTTTCGTCCAAGCACTAATGTCATCATGGCATGTCATATTACTGGGGTGTATGATGTAAATCGCAATACAACGCTCGATAATGATAATTATGAATTAGTGCGTGATTGGGCGGAATCTGTTGCGAAACAACATTTACAAGGTATAATTTTTCATAACAATTTCACTCTAGAAACCTGTGAAAAATTCGAAAATGAATATATTTCATTCATTAAAATAACTTACAATAATCAATTTAATCCTAATGTCTATCGGTATTTTGTATACAATGATTTTCTGCAACACCATGTGCAGTTCTTCAAAAGTATTTTCGTTACGGATATAAGTGATGTTACACTGGTTAATAATCCTTTTATTGATTCCTATTTTATTGAAAATTCGACCGCTATTTTTTGTGGTGACGAGCCAGAAACGCTGAATAATGATTGGATGAGGGATCATTCTACTCATCTACGTAAAAACATAAGCGATTATGCTGAATATGAAAGCAACTTTGGGTATGAAACTCTTTTAAATTGCGGCATAATGGGTAGTAAAGCTCCGATAATCTTTGATTTCATTAAAAAGTTATGCGCTATTCACGAATCTGCCAATAGCACAAATCAAACGGCGTTTACAGGCGATATGGGAGCGTTCAATTATTTAGCAAGAACACACTTTAATAGCCATTTGAAACACGGAGCGCCCGTTAATACCGTTTTTAAAATGTACGAAAACGAACGCCAAGATTGCTGGTTTAGACATAAGTGATTTTTTAAGGATCTCCAAAAAATAGTTATGTAAAGGTCAATTCAGCGTTCAGGATTAACACTAAAAAACATGAAAACTCCAACTAACTTTATACCTATTATCGGTCCACTTTATGCTGACGATTTACAATAATAGATTATATTTGATAACAACTAAACAAAATCTAAAAATGAAAAATACTATTTTAATAGCAATTGGGCTCCTATTGTTAAGTGTATCCTGCAAGAAAAGTGTTACGGGAGAATATTCGGGCACCGCATCTGTTACCGAGGGTTTAGCAGCAACAACTACTGAAAACTTATATTCAAACGGAGTCAGAATTGCAGGGCTTGGTTCAATAACTGCAGCGGACGGAACAGTTTGGACGGTTCCTGCCGAAGTAAATTTTACGAACACAAATTTCCCTACAGCATCTGATTTATATAATCCAGATGGCAATAAATACGAAAATAGTTCGGCTTCCCTTGCAGCTTTTAATCCCTCTAAGATTGTTGAAATAGATGCAACTGGTGAAGTAATTACTGGTTACATATTTGCCGATAATTATTTCGAACTTTATATAAATGGTGTTGCAGTTGGTAAAGATGCAATCCCATTTACTGACTTTAATTCGCACATTGTAAAATTTAAAGTTTCAAAACCTTTTACCATTGCAATGAAACTTGTTGATTGGGAAGAAAGATTGGGCTTAGGCTGTGAAAAAAACAAAACAAAAAAATACCATCCAGGTGATGGAGGAATGGTTGCTGTTTTTAAAGATGCTACAGGCAATATAATTTGCAAAACCGATGCAGATTGGAAAGCCCAAACTTTTTATATTGCACCAATAAAGGATTTCAGTTGTGTTACAGAAAATGGGTCAACAAGAAATTCTTCAGCCTGCAATACAAGTGATGTTAGAAATGGCGCTGGATATGCTGCATTGCATTGGAAAGTGCCAACAGATTGGATGAATGAGTCTTTTGACCACTCTTCATGGCCGAATGCAACTACATATAGTAATTCTACAATTGGTGTAGACGGCAAAATTGCCTTTACAAATTTCACTGATATTTTTGATAATGCTAGTAATGATGCACAATTTATATGGTCAACGAATGTTATTTTAGACAATGAAGTTATCGTAAGAAAAATTGTACCATAAAAATTTATGTGAAATTTATATTTCTTTGGTTGCGGTTTTTGGGTGAAAGTTAGGAACGGAGCAAATCTGCCAAAAGATTGCAGAAATGCTCAGACCATTGTGCAACAATTACATTTTCCATGATTGAAAAAATAAAGGACTAATTTTTACAATAAATGCTTTGGTGATTTTACCATTTGATCAATGGTTTTTATAATTTGCAAGAGACATAAAGTAGGAGTCGGAATCAATTATGGGGCTAAATAATGTACTAATCTATAATTCAATCAAAATGAAAAATAAAATCGGAACAATAGAAAATCCTTTAAATTTAAAAACGCCTCCAATGACATCCGAATACACTATGCACGTTGACGAAAAGGATGGTAAAGAAGTTTTAGTTTGCACAGTGGGTAAAACGGTATTGTTTTATGACATACGTTGCATAGACGACCTTCACGCAATGCTTAAAAAACATAGCGAATGGATGGAACTTGGTAGTGCAGATGAACAAAAACCTGTGAAAGAAGGAACGGTAGAAGCATGGGGACGTTCAGAGAAAAATCCAGTTAAAGGATGGTACGGACTAAAAAAAGGCCTTCGTGGACGCTTCGGAATGTATATTCCACCTTTAATGGAAAAACTTGGACTTACTGAATTGACGCACGATGCAAGAGGAAATAAAATGAAAGCAAACTAATATCGGACGACAAAGAACAACTGGAAACAGCACCTTTTCATTAGGCGATGTTTCTTGCCTCGAAGACAGTTAGCGCAAATCCAACGTTTTGTATTTCGGATAAAAAATTTAGCTTCTACTTCGCGTTAAGGAAAAATGTCAACCCGTCGCAAATGTGGGAAACGTTATTCCACAGAGTGAAAAACACTCTACTTGTAAAAGAAAGAGATTGCAACCAAAGCAATAGATTGGACAGAAAAAACTAGACTTAGCGAATAATTAAAGGCTTATTCCAAATTTTTGTTTCCCCTTGGATACTGAGTAAATAAGTTCCCGACTTTGCTTGTCCTAAATATAATTGAACAGTTCCCTCTCCCTCCTCTTCCAAAATTAATTTTCCTTTCGTATCATATAGTTTAATTTTTGCATGTGGAATACTGCTAATTGTGATGTAACCTTCTTTACTGGCTGGGTTTGGAAAGACAACAATTTCTGATGATTCCTGCTCTTGAATTCCTAAAGGATCACTGAGGTTTATATTGTCCATAAATAATGAATTGCCAAATCTCCCCAAATTTCGAAATGCTACTTGTAAGTTAGGCACTCCATTATATGCTATCAAATTGATACTGTCTGTGCGCCATTCTGTTGCGCTTGGTGTATAAAAAGTTTGAATATCCGGTGCTGTTGCGAGGTCTGTGCCGCCTTTATAGTAAAGTTGTTGGTAGCTCGCACCACAATCTGTAGAAACCAATACTGCTAAAGTATCTGAGTACCCACTTCCCCAGCGCGCATATGCAACATCAAAAGTCAGGTATGGATTACTGGTTATAGAACTGGCATTAAAATTTACAATTAAATCATCGTATGAACCTTGAGAATCAATATTATAATTATCAAAAAGAGCAGATTTCGTTGAGCTACCATAACCGCCTACGCTAGACGAAAGTGACCATGATCCACCATTGTCTTCGTTGGCAACCGACCATCCATTGGGAATAAAATTTCCTTGAAAATCTTCATTGATATATGTTTGCAAATTATAATTACTTAATTGAACATATAAACTATCGGTATCTATATTTCCATTTGCATCTGTTATTTGCAATACTGCCAAATGACTTCCAACTTGAGTGAAAAGAACTGCTGGGTTTCTGCTGGTCGAAGCAGATGGCGAGCCTGTAGGAAATGTCCAATTCCACTGAGCGTTGGTATGATTTAGAAAGGAGTGGTCTTCAAAATAAAAAGAATCTAGTGCGCAAATTGTAACCAATTCTAACTTATCTACATTGATTCGTGCAATGGGTAATTGTGGTACTTGGTTTAAGCTAGACTCCCAAATTCCTTTGCCATAGGATGCTAATCTGATTTTATTGTCCCGATAAAATGGTCTTAATATATTTCCATTGGTGAAAGTGGGTAAACCCGCATTGTCAATTACCCAATTGCTTGTATTATTCCGATAATAAACAGCCTTATTTGTAGCGGCATATAAACCTCCATCGGTTCCTACAATATATACTAAGGATTGAATGGATTCATTATTCAAAACAGTATTACTGTGATTGGTCCAAGATGTTCCGCCATTTATCGTTTTGAAGACTTTTGAGCCATTTGAGCCATCCGGATAAGCAATATATAATTCATTTGAATTCAAAGGATTTAATGCCAATAGCATGCGGCGACTATTCCCTGCAGGAAGGGTTAAATTTGTCCAAGAGATTCCACCATCGATAGATTTCCATAATTTCCCTAAATTTCCTGAGGCAGGTTGTTGATTTAAAAAAAGGATATTCGGTTGATTAGATCCTTGTTCAATATATTTAACCTGATCATTTATGTTTGTTCCAAAGGTATATAACAAGTTGAAGGATGCACCACCATCTGTAGTTTTCCAAATCGCGTTATCCCGTCCTAGATAACCAATATTATAACAATTGGGATGAAATTCAAATTCACTAGATTCGGCTGCGTAGTAGGCCTCATTTGGCGCAGAACCAAAAGGAGCACCAAAAATTGGATCAGTCAATTGAGCAGGAATCATTTTTCCTCCTATATCTGAAAAATAAGTTTTCCTGTTTATCCCAGGATTCACATAGCCTGTGGCTGCTTCTCCGCCACCTAGTTCTAAAAAATTCCCAGCACCATAATTTTCGTGATAGGCTAAATTTCCATTGTGGTACAATCCACCAACTAAAACATCTTCATTCCATCCACTTCCAAAGCCCCAATAATCTGAACCGTGGACACCAGACATTTTGAAATTGTATTGTGCGGTAAAAAAATCATTAGAGCTATAAATACCGCCATCCGTTGAGATCCATGTGGTATTTCCGATTACTCTAAAATCTTGATTATCGACATGCATGCCCAAAGGCCCTCCTACATATCCTGAAACAGAATTAAAAGTTAATCCACCATCTAGAGAACGGTAAAGGTTGAGTCCACCGATTAATATTTCATCCGCATTGGTCGGAGATGCCGCAATCGCACAATTATAAAACCCTTGATGGTAAAGCCATGTTGCCGTTCCGATAGCTAAATTCACATGATTGGCATCATACGGGCCACCATCTATACCTTGCGGATTTACCCAAGATTGTCCTGAATTATCACTTCTATAAATACCAATAAAGCCCAGATCGTTTGTTTTAGCCTCACCGATCAAATAGACATAAATTCGATTTGGATTAGCCGGGGTAAGCCCAATTCTTGCTCCGCCATCTGTTCTTCCAGCTGCTGTTGATGCGTACCAACCGGTAGATTGAATAAACCATGAATTTCCTGCATTACTTGATTTATAAAATTCGCAGATAAGTAAATTTGGATTGTCTTTAACCAAGTACATTTCATTGCTGTTATTGGTTTTACATTTTATATCAAAACAAGCAGTGTTATAAACTTGTGTCCATGTCGTTCCTCCATCTGCAGAACTATAGAGGCCTTTATCGGTCGCAGCAAATACCAGAAGTTCATTTCCAGGATTGATTAGAATCTCATTCACCCCAAAATTTGTTTGTGGCAGTACATTGGTCCAAGAAGTCCCACCATCAGTAGAACGAAAAACACCTTTGTTTCCACCAGCAAAAACCATCAAAGGATTTGTTGGGCTAATTTCTACTGCGGTGACACCACTTCCAAAATCGAGTGTCATGGAGCTATGCGTCCAATTTTGACCTCCATCTATACTTTTGTAAACTTCCCCCGGTTCAGTTCCACAAAACATAAAATTAGGCTGTGCCAAACATTGGTCGACTGAATAGACATTCGTTTGACCTGAACCCTGTGTATTATTTTCCTGATAATTCGTAATTGGACCAACAATAGACCAATTCGAATTCTTGTCATTACCTTGTTTTTTTAAAAAAGCTTTGTCGATCAGTGCTTGTTCTTCAAGTGAATATTGAATAGGAAATCCTTGATCATCGAGTTGAGCAATATACTTGCGCTTCCATCTTTTAAAATATTGAGTATGGTAATTTTTCTCAAAAGGTTGCGTTCTATAATATTCCATATACAGAGCGGATACTTCAAGAACATTAGGATGATCACCATACATTTTTTGAGCCCATAAAGGTAAAGTAGCTATCTCAATGGAGGATGGAATTTGTTGCGCTTTGATAAAAAAGGAAGCAAGTAATAGACAAAATAAAACGAGAAATTTCATATAATAAAAGTTTAGGAAACTAAAGATAGAGAAAACATTGATTAAAGTAATTCTAATGGGACAATAATTGGCGCATTTTATATAAATAAGTATATTTACTAACAGTAGCAATTTGTTCGCCTATACATTGTTGTTCTGATGAGAAGGAAACAGATAGTTCGTATATAGGATATGTAAGTTATAGGTAATCTAGTATGACCGAAATTAGACTGAATAAAGATATTGAAGATATAAGAGCGATTTATTACAGCGATAATAATCAAAAGTACTTTTTTGGACCTAACACGAAGAAGCAATCGATTTATATGTCAATTGCAATAATTATTTTTCCATTTTTCGCCTTTTATGCATTGAACTTGAAAGATAGCTGGATATTCATCTTGGGTTCAGTATTCCTATCTCTTTTGATTTATGATTATTGGAAAGTTGCAAAACCGATTATTGAATGGAAAAAATCAGTTGAAGCATTTTTGAGAAAAGCTGAAAAAACAGAAGATTTAAGATTTAAGTACAATGACACTTTCTTTATTCATATACAGGATAATGAGGAACTTAAGCAGAATTGGGAAGTTATAGAAAAAGCAACTATCCATGAAAAGTTCATCTGGTTATTTTCCGATACTAATTTGTTATTGCCAAAAAGTTCAATGAGTGAAAATGAATACCATGCTTTATCTGAACTAATTTCGAGAAAAGTAAAAAACGTAGAGAAAAACTAAATGCATATAACAGCAAACAGGCTCAAGCGGCAAACATACAAAAGTTTTAGCCGCCTGCGCTATTTGCCAAATGTTAGCGATAATGCTAGCCGATGTAAACGAGATAATAATCATTACGAATAAAACCAACCTCATGAAAAGAATTGTACTCATTTTCTGCTTTATTTCTCTTTTTGGTCATTTATTTAGCCAAGGATATCAATCCATATTTGGAGATACTTCTACTACTTGGAGCATAATAAAAGAGGGATATTGTGATATTGTGTGTAGCTCTTTTTATAGCCCAAATTCAGATACAGTTGTAAATCTAACTCCGTACAAAGTTCTTCAAAACTATGGTTTCATTCGAGAAGATAGCGTTCAAGGTAAAGTATGGTTTTATGATGAAAACTGGGATCAGGAGTACTTGGTTATGGATTTAGCCCTTCAAGTGTCGGACACATTTAACATATACAACTGGAACGGAATAGCAGAAGTTTTCACTGTCGATAGTATTAATTATTCTTCTGGCAAGAAACACCTTTATCTTGATGGAAGTATTTTTATTTGTGGTATGTCCGAGCCTTTAGTTTTTGTAGAAGGTTCAGGCCCAAATGCTGGTTTCAATTATCAACGCTTGGCGGGAGGCGCTTATATTCCTAGTTTCATGCTTTGTCATACAAAAGATGAGATTAAAGTTCAAGGCAATACTATGTTCATGGATAGTTGCGAAGTATGTATGGTTGGTATAGAAGAATTAGAGAACACACCGAAAGATTTAATCAAAGTTTGTGATTATTTCGGAAGAGAAACACCAATAAAGAAAAATACACCACTTTTATTTTATTACTCAGATGGTACAATTCTTAGAAAAATAATTGTAGAATAATACCTATACCAGCTGCTCAGGAACCAGCCCTCAAACCTTTCTTCGAAAGAACGCTAAATTTTAAAGAAAATAACTTTAACTTAGGCGTAACGATTTATTTATAGATTTGGGTCGAAAGCAAAGCCCGAAACCGCTATAAACAATTAATAATTTAAAAATGAACAAAACAATTTTATACTTCAAGAATAACCGAACACTCTATTTAGCGATAGGTTTTACTTTCGTTTTTTTCTTCTACTTAACATACATTTTAGCTCCTTTTAGTAACTGCTTCAAACTAGAAACTGGAGCAAATTCGTTAGGCATTTCTTTTTCTTACACCACAGAGATGGTTCAAAATTTCTTTGAATCAAGGACTCAGGAGCAACTACTTTGTTATAGTGAATTTCTTCAAATTTGGGACGCAATTTTTGCATTTGTTTATACGTTGATGTACGCAACTTGGATTCTGTACTTTTTTAAGAACAAGCGTCTATTTTTGATTATCCCTATTCTTTGTATGATTGCCGATTGGGCAGAGAATTACATTGAACTAATTATGCTAGAAACCTATTTAAATTCAAATCCAATATCCGAAATAGTAGTTTCGATAGGATCTGGAATCAACTCGTTTAAATGGATATTATCCAGTATTACTTATCTGATAATCCTCATAGGAATAATAATTAAATTAAAAACAGTTCTAACAAAACCTAAACTGCGCTAAAACGCCATGCTGTTTATAACCATACAGGAAAAGTAGTTTTATCCAGGAAAATATTCTCAGAAAGTGATATTATTGAAATAGGAAATTTGTCGGGAGGTATCTATTTACTCCGTTTAGGAGAAAATTTAAAACAAACTTTTAAGGGGACAAACGAACAAATTTACTTCGTTTTATGTTTAAAGTTATGTGACAGTTTTTGATACCAAAATCACCTATTTCTTTTAGGTGCAATATGTTAGGGACATGCATACACGCATTCCTGATTTAAAAATTAAACTATTTTGATAAAAAAATGAATATGGAATTATCAAAACTCTTAGAAAAATTTTATCTACTACTTCTTTCAGAAAAAACTAAAAACAAGATTGAACGCGTTATCTTATGGATTGCTTTAGGGAGTTTTATAATTCACCTATTAATCATTGGATTGATACATTTTAATATTATTACCATCAGCGAACCTTCAAACTTATTAAATAATCCAATTGCTGCCATTTATACCCCTTTTTCTTTTATATTGGTTTATGAAGTGTATCTTTTAATTTACTACCTCCCAAAATCAACTTCTACGTATATCTCAAAGCAATATGAAATTATTGCGCTCATCATTATCAGACGATTGTTCAAAGATCTTTCAGATTTATCCCTTTCGTCTAATTGGTTTAACATAAAAAATGATTTGCAGTTTACCTATGATTTAGTAGCATCGGTTTTTTTATTTTATTTAATTTATCTATTCCATGTTCAACGAACCAAAGTATATAGATCTATTGAAAATAGTAAAACCCATACTTCAAGTATTTCAAAATTTATAAACGCAAAAAAATGGATCGCTACAGCTTTAGTTCCTATATTATTCATTATTGCAATATATTCATTCTTAAACTGGAGTATTGGCATCTTTCAACCACTTGAAACCAATGCTATTTCTTTCAAGAACATCAATAATATTTTCTTTGAACAGTTTTTTAATATTCTAATTATTGCCGATGTAATATTATTGTTGTTTTCATTCTTCCACACGGACGAGTTCCATAAAGTGATTCGAAATTCAGGGTTTATTATTTCAACTATATTAATTCGAATATCTTTTTCTGTTAGCGGTATCATCAATAATGTACTTATTATCTCTGCAATTTTATTTGGGATTTCAATACTTTTCATACATAATAAGTTTGAAAAGAAGTTAGCAGAAAAAATTCGAGAAGGGAATGAAATTGAGGAATAAAAAACAAATGGGGAAAAACTATCTTTGAAACCGGGATAAATAGTTGGGTCTTCGGATAGTGAAAACGCATACCGCTTTTTTCAAACCAAAGGCGATTCTATCCATTTTACTATTTTGGTTAAGGGACAATTCTGGACTCATTCTAAACTATCAAAAAACGAGAACTTCAACAAAGAATAGTTCGTGGCCATCGACATGAAATGCAAAGGCAATGCATTTCCGCAAATATTTCCCTTCATCCTTTTACAAATTGGGTAATTTACTTTAAAGGTGAAAGAGCAATTTAAAAATTGTGAAAAAATAAGAGATTCAGCCAACAATATTGCGCTCTGAATTGGGTGTAAAAGCATCTTGGATATAGGAATAAATAATTTAACTTCGGTACACGGAATGTTACAGAGCAGTTGACGGAATAAATAGGCATACATTTTTTCCATTAGTAGTATTTGGAATTTAAGCAATTTCATATATTTACTATCCCAAATTAAATTCTAACAAATATTACATATTATGTCTTTCCAAGCATACATCGATACTATCAAAGCCAAGACAGGCAAAACACCTGAAGAATTTAAAAAAATGGCGGAGAAAAAAGAATTTATGATTGACGGAAAACTTAATCCTACAATAAAAGCAACAGAAATTACGAATTGGCTGAAAGAAGAATTTAAATTAGGACACGGTCACGCTATGGCAATTTATGCGACATTCAAGGGAAAAACCGAATGAAACTGCAACAATCAAAATGAAACTTCCACCATACGACAAATTTCCAAGTGTTTCGGATAGCAATATAGTCTTGCGACAAATTGAATTATCCGACATCAATGACATTGTTGAAATTTCATACTACGAGTCTATTCAAGCTAAAACATGGACTCAAGCAATAGAAATGCAAGCCAAAATAAATGTAGACTACAGCAACGGAAATTCAATACACTGGGGTATTGCTGACAAATTAACAAATAAAATTGTAGGAACTTGTGGCTATTATCGCGGACTTGACAAAGGCGAAGGAGAACTGGGTTGTGTTCTATTACCGCAATACCGTGGACAAAATTACATGACTTTTGCACTGTTATTGGCGATTGAATTTGGACTTAATAATATGGCACTAAAACGCATTTGGGCGATAACCTCTAAACATAACCCAAAAGCAATAAAACTGCTTGAGAAACTTAATTTTATTAAAATTGCAGATTTGGACAACAAGGAAGTAGAATACGAATTAAAACCATTCTGCTCTATCAGCCTAGGCAGCGGATGAATTGTTTAAGGCATATATTGCATCGATTAAACTGACTGTAATACAATATAAATGACAATAAATACACAATTATTGTTTTAGCTTTGTATAGGACTTGACGATAATTTAACTCAAAAATAAAATGAATAAACTTTTTCAAACCAGTAAGAAAAAAATAAATGTTGCTATACTTTTGGCTTGCTTATTGTTTTTACCATCCATGGCAAAAGCTTATACAATCAATAGTGTTTCTGGAAATTTAACCTATTGTGATACAATGACCAAAGGCATATTTATTATTTGGTGGGATAACGATTTCAACTATTCAGCAACGGCAGATTTGATGTTGGACTCTATGCTAGCATATAGAAACACTTGTTTGAATGAGTTAGGAATGCAAGACCCCTTAAATGCACAAAATGGGTTTTACTGCAATATTTATATTCATACACCAGGAAATCCACTTGACTTTTTCTCAACCAATTTTCCAAGTTGGGGCAATGGTGTGGGTGACGATGGCAACGGTTACCCATTTATGACTTTACCTAATTTTGTTTTGGACGCAAATTATGCAGGTGGACGATGGAGGAATCTTGCACATGAAACCTTTCATATTTTTCAAACCCATGGTATGTGGGACATTACTCCTGGTATTTATCTTACCGATGATGGTGGATGGTTTGTTGAGGCAACAGCAAATTGGTTTTCCTACATGCGCTATCCCAATGATCAACATTCATTTATAGAATCAGAAATTTTAGTTCGCACTCCCCACGTTCCTCTTTGGTTGGGATGGGCTAATTTACCTTTTTATTATCCTAATAACTGGCAAAGGCAAGTACATCAATATGCACTATCCACTTATTTATACTACCTCACAAATAATGCAGGTATTTCAGATAGCTCCCTTGTTTCTGTCTTTTACAGCGGAACTTCATTAACACCGCAGGAATACATGTACGATCAAATAGGTGGTCCGGCTTTGCGCAATCATTTTATGGATTGTGCAGCACACATGACCAATGGTTTTGATTTTATTTTACCTACTCAATTTGCTGCAGCTCAAAATGAATGGAACACTTATGCAGAACCCTTAGACGATAATCAATTTATACAAACCTATTTCAATTCAGGAAGTGGTGGTTGGTTTCAGCCCACTGATTCATTAACAACAAATGCTTGGGCATTTAATACGTATAAATTACTCAACACAAATACGGAAACGTACACCTTTGAAATAAATGGTGATGGAACAGGAACCTATGGAGACAATTCTTATTTTCAAGGTAAAGTTTTGGTGCAAAATAGCATTACAGGAGCAAGTTTTCATGACGTAGTAATGAGCAACAATTTTCAAGGTTCTCTTGCGTTAAGCCTAACGCCAAACGACACAGCAGCTTACTTCATTATTGCATCTATGCCAGAAATATGTGTAGATTCTAATCCAACATTTCAACTATTCCCTTATCAAATGAGAATTAGCGAAGGAACAACAGGAATATTAGAAACAGGAATATCTTCCGTTCCAAAATTTGAAATAGCACGGTATAATTTGTTAGGACAAAAAATTGAAAAGAACATTGGTGGCTTGCAGTTTATAGTTTTTAGTGATGGAAACATTAAGAAGGTTTTTATCCAGGAGTAAGAAAAACTTTGTTTTCCATTGTGTTGGAACTTAAATTCATGTTGGTTAGAGTAAAATGGATTAAGACAGCTCAGAAATTGTTGTGATAACGAACTTAAAAAAATTAATAATAGAGAAAGAATCAAGGAATCAAAGAAGGATGAGACAACTTGCAATTTTATATTTACTAACCAACTTTTCCCTTATAAACTTTGGACAGATAAATATTAACCCGGTAATAGAAAATAGTGCTTCTAAAAATGATTCGACTTCGAATCCAATGAGTTATTATTCCAAACTTAAATTGATAGACCGATTTGATAACGCATTGCAAAAAGACACCGCAACACGTATAGTAAAAGCCCAATTTTCGCCGATTTTCATTGGAGACAAGAAAACTGAAATCACAATTACATACAATGCATCAAAAGTTGGAAATAGAACTGGTAAATGGGTAAATTACAAAATACCAGATTCCAACTCCATGATTATTTTTATTGACACTACCCAATCTGTTGGGTCACCCATGGGGGTTTGGGAATATTTGAATAAAGCAGATTACAGAAAGGATAAAATTGCATACCCCGTATTTATTGAAAACATTTCCATTGACACTTTAGAAATCGGATTTGGTGATATATTACCAATTATAATGGAAGCAAAAGACGAAAATGGGATTTGGAAACCAATTCAAAAAAAATTCATTTATGGCTGTGGAAAAGGGCTAACAGAATTTTTTCTTGCACCGAAACAAATTGCAATCACAACGATGAAACAATTTGAAGGGACTTTTAAAACTAAACTTAGACTTGTATATAGTTATACAACCTTAAAAATTTACTCGAACGAAATTAATGGATATATAAACAAAGAACAATTTGAATAGTAAAGAAAAACATAAAGAGTAAACACTGTATGGCATAAATATAATGGAGAGAAACGATGGAAACCAGATGCTAAATAACCATTTCGATATTTTTATTAGAGCTAAAGTTTTTGTATATTTCAAAACAATTAAACTTTGAGCTGTTGCTTTTTGAATGGAAATCCACGACTAACCCAAGCTACATTCCGTTTGCTCAAACCCTAAAAAAAACCACGAACTCAAACAATCTTATGCTATGGAGAGACGACATTTTATAAAACAATCCACTTTACTCTCCATTGGTGGACTTTTAATTCCTTCAGCATTTCTTTCCGCTTGTAGAAAAGAAACCCTATTTGAAGACCTAAATTATGAAGGTAAAGTCTTAATCATTGGCGCTGGCGCTGCTGGTTTATATGCAGCATATATTTTAAAATCAAAAGGAATAGATTTTCAAATTTTAGAAGCTTCTGCAAATTATGGCGGACGACTTGGCAAGCTAACGGGATTTGCCAATTTCCCTATTGACACCGGAGCACAATGGCTACATGGCAAAAACAGTATTTTTGGCGATTTAATTTCTAAGTCAAACACTAAAATTACTTTAGACGATAGCGAAACGAAATACTGGTTCAATAATCAATTGGTGAATTCTTTACCCCAAAACACCGCTATTTTTGAAGGCGGTGAATTACCCGATATCTCATACCAAGATTATGCATTGCAACAAGGATTAGGGAATGAATATAAATACATTGTCGAAAATATTGCCGGTGATCAAGGAGCAGCGGCTTCGCGACTTTCTGTATTTGGAAACAACCAAGAAGAAGAAAATTGGAGTTCTGGCGACGAAGATTTTAAATTTCAAGAAACCTACTTTGATTTAATTGATAACCAAATTGCAAGTGACGTAAAAGATAAAATCCTTCTCAATACAATTGTTTCTAAAGTAGATTACACACAATCTGAAATCATAATTACGGATAGTAATAATAACCTATTCACTGCAGATAAAGTCATTATCACTGTTCCAATTTCAATACTTAAATCCGGCGATATTCAATTTATTCCTGCACTACCAGATGAAAAAATAACTGCATTTTCAAAAATAGGAATGGGTGCAGGAATGAAAGTTTTTCTGAAATTTAACAATACGTTTTTTGACGAAAATATAATTGGTGGGGAAATATGTGCTGCTTATGCAGATGACAGTATTGGGAAAATACAAACTGACCACATTTTACTTGCCTTTGTTATGGGCGACCAAGCAGAATATTTGACAGCATTAGGGAGTGATGCAGCGATTACAGTTGCACTGCTTCAAGAATTGGACGCGATGTATAACGGACAAGCAAGCGCATCATTTATAGCTTCTCATGTTCAAAACTGGACTACACATCCTTTCGTTAAAGGTGCATATTCTTATAGCACGGTTGGCATGGGCGATGCCAGAAAAATTGCAACTCAGTCCATAAATAATAAACTATATTTTGCTGGTGAAGCCATGAATATTAATGGGCACCATCAGACTGTTCATGGTGCAGTAGAAACTGGGTATCGAGAAGTTATTAATATTTTAAATGACATCAAAAAATGAGAATAGTAGTTTTAGTAAGTTTATTTCTTTTAAAATTCAGCTGCTCAATGGCTCAAGAATTTAAGATGGATGTTTCCTATACCTATCTGTATTCCGATCAGTGGGACAAAGCTATTCAAACATACAACTTTAGCCGTCCCACTTTTGCAGAAAAACAACCCTTATTAATTCATGGTTTAAATTCTTCTTTATCTTATATTTTCAAATCAACTAAAAATTTAAATCATGGAATAAATGTTTCCTACTCCTTTTTTAGAAGTTGGGCTGAGAATGAAAACTTTGAAAACATTTTAAATCTTCATTTCATCAACATAGGATACGTCCTTCATTATGAAAAAAAAGAAAAATGGAAGGGAGTGTATACTGATTTGATTATTTCGGCAAAATCAAGTGGCCTTTTTAGGGGTATAAATGGTGAACCTTTTGAATACGATGAAAGCACTTCAAAAGCATTTGGTATAGGCGGCGACATCTGCCTAAAAACTGGATATTACTTAAAATTGAAGAAAAAAACTTTTTTATCGCCATTTATATCCGTTGCATACACACCATACCTATACTCCCCTAATACCGAAGCAGTAATTAATCAAACAAAAAGTCTTACTGGTGAAAATTGGACGGGAATACTAACGACACAAATCGGCTTGTCATTTCACATAAGTCGGGAACAAAATAACTGACCAAAAATGGGCATCGGCTAGGAATAAATTTACAAACGGCAGGGTTCCATGCTCAACAGATAGTTAAATGTACACGCGCAAAAGACAACAAAAAAAATACTATACTTTTTATTTGTACAGACCGTTCTGTTTGAATATATTTGTAGTGTAAATAAATTGAAAGTTACTAAATGAATGTAAAACACAACAAGGAAAATGTTTTAAAAACAGGACTAGATTTGTTCTGTCACAAAGGTTTTAATAGCCTTGGGATAGATGAGATTTGCAAAGTTACAGGAATGACCAAAGGAGCGTTTTATAATGCTTTTAAAAGTAAAGAACAGTTTTTGATTGAGGCCATAGTGCTGTATGCAAAAAATAATGTGAACAGAATCAAAACACAATTACAGGCAAATAAAAAAGATACAGCGTATAATAGATTACTTCAATTTTATATATCCATGCTTGAAGTTCAACCTAAGGTAAATTTTATGGGTTGTTTTATCAATAATATAATGTCAGAATTAGGTGCTACAAATGAAAATGTTGGAATTGCCGCTACCAAAGCATTTGATGAATTCATAGAAGCCATAGAACCTACAGTAAAAGAAGCACAACGAGAAAATGAATTAGATGCAAATATAAACGCCAGACAGATTACAGAACTCTTGCATTCTACATTTTACGGAGCTTTAACCAGAGCCAAAAGCTCAAAAGACCATCAACAAAGCATCCATACAATGAATCTATTATTCAATAACCTAAAAATAAAACCGTAAAAATGAGAAAATTAACCACAATTAAAAGAGAGATTGAAATTAATCAATCCACAGACAAAGTTTGGAAAGCATTAGCGGATTTTGGTCACATTTGCCACGGACATCCTGCGGTAAGTAAATCATTTATTACTTCAACTCAAAAAGAAGGAGTTGGCGCAACCCGACATTGTGATTTTACAATGATGGGAGCAAGTGCCGAGGAAAAAGTAACCGAATGGAATGAAGGAAAAAACATCAAAATCGAAGTTACAGAACTGAATAAAATGCCAGGAATTAAAACGATGGCATTGGACTTGGCCATAAGACAAAATTCGGATAAAACTATATTATCCAGCACGATGTCGTACGGAATGAAAAACCGTTTTTTTGATGTGATGAATAGTTTAATAATGAAAAAGATGAATGCTAAATTATTAGATGGCATTATGGCAGGGCACAAATTATATATTGAAACTGGTACTATAGTAACTGAAAAAACAAAATTAGATGTGTCAGAAGTGAAGAAAATAAGTTAGTAGGAATAGCAAAACATTTTTAATAATCCATGAAAATACCTTACAATTAAGCAAACGTGCATTTCAATCCTATCTTTCTTCAATTGCAGACATTTTTATCCCGTTTTGAGGCAGTAAAATGCCCCAATGGAAAACGCTTGAATAACGGTTTGGCCAATGTGGAATAAAAGCAATTACAGTTTATGCATTTCCTTCCTCTTAATCTTTTAAAAATAGGATGGTGGGAAAAGAATTTTATGCCTTTAACGACGTTCTAAAAAAGTGTACAAACAATAAGTGCATTCAAGAATCTGCAAAACTTTATGAAAATGCGATCCGTTAAAGTGGGCCGACCAAATGTTGAGGCTTGCATTTTCGGCCTCAACATTTGGAATTGTACGGAATAGTGCACTACATTTGAACCGAAGTAATTTAATTCAAAAATAGAGGGATAAAATAGATAGTCTCAAAAATTTGCAAAGGAATAAACGCGACCAACAAGACATAAACTCCTGAAGCCAAAAACTTATAAGGCAGAACACCGTTTGAAAGTATTTAAAGAGAATTAATCTAAACTGAAAATGAGTAAAAAAGATTTAATAAAACGATTGAATTGGTATTACCCGCTGGAAAGAATACATGCATTTATAACATTACCTTGCATAATGCTCTTTTTGTTGTATTCGTATCCAATATCTGATGTCCTATTTCTTCTCTACGGCCTGATTCTTTGCACTTTTGTCTTGTTTCAAGGACAACACTATTGGAAGCTTAAGCTGAATAGATTAACTGGAAAACAATTCGATCAAAACAAAAACTTACTATTTTTTAGAAAATCAAAAAAAGTCAACCTTGTAATGATTGGTTTAATCCCGATACTGTGTATTATTCAGCTATATCTTTCAAATTGGGCAATAAAAAAGGAGAATTTGATGTTTTGGGGTGTAATAGCAAACCTTTTTGGGGTTCTCGAACACATCAATTATTACAACATACAGCTCATGATTGACAATACATCGGACCTCAACTATGTAATTAGAAACAGAAAACTCAAAATTGCCAGTTTAGCAAAGGACCTATCGGAAAATGAAATTTAAATTACCAACAACTTAAAACACATGAAAAAGTACTTATTTACACTATTAATGATAACACCCCTTTTGTCTAACGGACAGATAAAGAAGGGAGACAAATTTATAGGAGGAACCTTTAGAGTAAGTTCCCTAACGCCAACTAAATCGAGCCAAAGCTCGTCAAATGGAAGCAAAGGATTTTCAATTTATCCAACTATGGGTTTTCTGCTAAGTGATAAGTTTGCAATCGGCGGTCAAATCGGCTATTCTTATTTTAAAACCGTTTTTAATAACAATCCATCTTCCTATTCAAAAAGTAATTCAATTTCTCTAGGTTTAATTACAAGAAACTATTTTAACATCTCCGACAAATTTATTTTCTCCATTAATAGCCAAGGGAACTTTGACAGAGGAACATCCACTAGTTTAACAAGTGGTTCAGAAACTAAATCACAGAATTATCAAATCGGGGTAAGTTTTCAGCCTTGTTTTATACTTTTCCCATCCGCAAAATGGGGCCTAGAGATGAGTATAGGTTCAATTAGTTATAATTATTCACTAAAATCATCCATAAACTCAGGTCAGAATTATTTTAATCTTAATTTCGGTACAATTAACCTTGGTGTTTCTTACTATTTTAGGAAAATAAAATTATCCAAATAGAAAAATTAATTGATACAAACAAATACTCTACACAAAGAACTAAAAAAATGAAAAAATTTATGCTAAACATCCAATTAGAAGGATTGGACAATGAAACAAGAATGAAATTACTCCCAAAAGAACAGGAAGTTGTAAAAGAGCTGGAACAAAATGGGACTATTGTAGAAAATTTTATTAAACTCGATATGTCTGGGATTTTTATTGTAATGATGGCCGCAGATTCTGAGGATGTGCATACTAAACTTTCAACTTTGCCATATTACCCTTATATGAAAATTGAAATTACTCCTGTGCGAGTGGTTAACAGTATTAATCAATAACAGCGATTAGCATCTTTTTTTTATTTAAAAAACGCTTATTCTTGGGACTAGCTATACTCTATCACCGACTTGCTAATATGCGTCATTGTTCATAATACCGACAAAACAACAAACAGAAATTATGAAGTCGAAAACAAAAATAACTACAATCTTTCACTGCCCATTAGAAAGAGCATTCAAATCACCGATCTTATGTGATGTAACGAAAGTGCATACAGGGTATGGAATGATGCCAAAAGTAACCCACTGCATAGAAGACGAAAATTGGGGAAGTATTGGTTCAAGTAAAAAAGTATTTGTTGAAAAATCATGGACACATAAAGGAGGTTTCGGTTCGGTTGACAATGTGGTTGAACGTGTTGAAAACAAATATTGGAAAATAGAAATTAACCAATTTCAAGCTTGGATGTTAAGTTTTAATAAATTTGTTGGTGAATGGCAGGCAACCGAGATAGAAAAAGATAAAATCTTAATTGAATATACCTACACCCTTTATTCAAATAATGTTTTACTCTATCCTATAAATTGGATTTTTACCAAAACATTTTGGAGAAAATACATGAAACAAGCATTGGAGAATGTGAGACAAATCACAATTGACAAGGAACCTTATCTCTATGCGTAAAAAACCTGAACTGCTAGTGGCGGCTTTTACAAAAATAATTATGGCAGGAACAACTTCAGTAGAAAAAAACATTGGGTTAAAGTATTAATCCATTTAAACTACAAAAATGGAAAGTAAAACCAAGACAGAGATTTCTAAAAATAGGAAAGAAAAATATATTATTGTTTCAAGAGAATTTAATGCCCCTATTGCACATGTTTGGTGTGCTTATACAGAAAGTGAACGCTTGGCTTTCAAAAATTATCAAATACGTTGTATGCTGAAATCACTATGAATGAATTATCTCCTATAGAAAAACAACACATTCAATTTGTTTCCAATTTTCAAGATCTTATTTCACTTCCATTTCTTGGAGAAACAAATGCTATGTGCTGGAGTCGATCATTGGTAGGTGATTTTTCTGAAATTGTGGATCAATTTGAGCTGAACGATACAATGAAAGTGATTGAACTAGAGGAACTAAGATCCCTTCAATTAAGTGAACACGGTCAATTGGCTCGTGAAATCCTTTTGAATGACTTCAAATTATTATCTGATTATGGCGCTTCTCCAGTTTTAAATATTATCAAAAGTTATGAAGAGGATGCATCTAATCCATTTTTCCCGACAGACGTATACTCCTTTCATGTGGATCGCTCCCCTATTCCAACAGATACTTTTTTATGCACCTACTTGGGTGAATCCAGTGAAATTTTACCAAATTCAAAAGCGATACAAAAAGTTCTTGTACCTGAAATTATTGCCGAACTTAAGACCACATATCACATTAAAGACCAAGAGTTTGATGATTTTATTACGGAACATTTTTTTGATTTACATTACCAAGCCACTGCAAATTTTCAACCTATTCAACTCGGAAATGGACATATTTGGAAATTAGCGGTCGATCATCCCGAACGAAAAGTTCCACCTTGTATTCATCGTGCACCGAAAGAAAAAGATCAAAAAAGACTTTTACTCATCTGTTGAAAATACATTTCCAATACGCCACCATAAGGAGTTTTCTGCCGTCCGGCTTGGCTTCAATCTCGGAGCATTTTACTTAGAAATACAGAACGAAAAGCTTATTCCACAAGAAATACAAATATTAAGTATCAAATAAAACGATTAAGCAATTCAGCTTATACAAATTATTTAATGCAGCATGTCGCGTATTATTTTTTTATTCTACTTTCTTCCATTACTCTCTTTCGGTCAAAACAACACCCAAACGATTCGAGGTAACATAACAGACAAACTATCCCAAACGCCAATAACTGGTGTTGCAATTCAACTAACCTCCTTACAAATCGGTGCAATTTCAGATTCTCTTGGTAATTATTTATTAACAGCAATTCCACCCGATAGATATGAAGTTAGAATCAGCTATTTTGGGTATAAAACCCTCATTATTCCAAATGTTGTCGTAACATCTGGTAAAGAAGTAATCCTCGATATTGCCTTGGAAGAAGATTTTAAGCAACTCAATGAAGTTGTCGTAAAAGGAGAAACCAAAGGAGCGTCCGTCAATAAATTAGCAACAGTAAGTGCGCGCACATTTTCAATGGAGGAAGTCAATCGCTATGCTGGGGGGAGAAGTGATCCGGCTCGTTTAGCTGCAAATTTCGCAGGTGTGAGCGCGCCGGACGATAGCCGCAATGACATTGTGATTCGAGGGAATTCACCTGTTGGTGTTTTGTGGAGAATTGATGGGATGAATGTTACGAATCCAAATCATTTTGCATCTGTTGGAACTACAGGGGGCGCAGTTAGTGCAATAAACACGAATTTATTGAAGAATTCAGATTTTTTAACTTCCGCATTTCCATCCGAATATGGAAATGCAACATCCGGTGTATTTGATCTTGGATTTAGAAATGGCAACAACAGAAAAAGAGAAACTACTCTACAAGCTGGTGTGATTACCGGACTGGAATTAACAACTGAAGGTCCGTTTAGTAAAAAAAATGACGCATCTTATTTAATTGGTTACCGCTATTCTTTAGCTGGAATTGCCCAGGCAGTTGGCGTAAATATCGGAACAACCGCTACCCCCTCCTACCAGGATTTATCCTTTAAGTTAAATAGTGGAAATACTAAATTAGGTAAATTCT
This sequence comes from Flavobacteriales bacterium, assembly GCA_947476955.1. GTDB lineage: Bacteria > Bacteroidota > Bacteroidia > Flavobacteriales_D > Crocinitomicaceae > M0103. The sequence continues at coordinate 7,102 of CANJSS010000026.1, read as the reverse complement.
CCCTTTTTGGAATTTTAGCAACCAGCTCAATTAATATTGGTGGTGGAAGTTCTGCTACCTTGTATGGCAATGGAAATAAAGTGGATTTTTCAAGTAAAATTGGAATTGGCGGCATCAATCATTTTAAACAATTGAATTCTAAATCATTCATTTCATCCACAATTGGAATTAACTATTCAGCAACAAACCAAACCGGATATAACTTTGACCATTTTACCGATAGTATCTTCATACGAGAAGTGAGCAACGTTTCAAAAACAACCTATTTTTTAAGTAGTAATTATAATTTAAAGATTAATTCTAGGCTGTTCTTTAAAGCTGGCGTTCAAGATGAACTGATAAATTTAGACCTTTATTACAAAACAAAAGACAACTTATTTGCACCTGAAAAACAAATTTGGGATTACCAAAGTAGCACCAATTTAGTTCAAGCTTTTGTACATTTAAAATACGCCATTTCAAGTAAATTAACTTTAAATGCTGGTGTTCATTCGCAATACTTCTTCTTAAACAAAGCAACATCCGTTGAACCTAGAGTGGGATTAGTTTACAATGCCACGCGCAAAAGTAGTTTTAATTTGGGCTATGGATTGCATTCCCAATTGCAACCAATTAATGTTTACTTTTTACAAAGTGCGGATTTGGACGGTAATATTGTTTACAACAATAAAAACTTGGATTTCACGAAAAGTCACCACATTGTTTTAGGCTATAATCTCCAACCCTTCGCGAATTGGAGAATAAAAACAGAAGTGTATTACCAATCGCTATACAACGTTCCAGTTACTTCCTATTCTAGTAGTTATTCCATGTTGAATACTGGTTCAACTTTCAAAACCGATTTAGCCGATAGTTTGATTAATACAGGAACGGGATCAAATTATGGCTTAGAACTTACTGTAGAAAAATTCTTTAGCAAAGGCTATTATGGATTATTTACAGCATCAGTTTACAATTCGAGCTATATTGGAAGTGATGGCGTGGAGCGAAACACAGCATTTAAAGGAAAGTACGTTTATAATATTTTGGCTGGTAAGGAATGGAAAATTGGCCAAGATAAGAGAAATCGATTTTCGGTAGATATAAAATTCACTAATGCCGGTGGAAGGGCATTCACACCAATTGATTTAACCGCTTCAAATGCAATTGGACGGGAAGTACTTTCAACGGATGCGTTTTCTAGTTTTTATGCTAATTACTACCGGTTAGATTTGAAAGCAGGCTTTACGTTGAACAGCGCTAAACGAAAAATAGCTCAAACATTTTCGTTGGACTTACAAAATGTAACTAACCATAAAAATGTATTCTCACAGAGCTACGATGACAAAATGAAGAATATTAGTACAACATACCAACTTGGATTTTTTCCTAATGTAGTATACAAAATTCAATTTTAGAAAAAAGTATTGTTAATAAAGGAAAAGCGTGAAGTGGTGAACTATTCTAATATGAAAATTTTTGTAATTTCATCCTTGGCTTAAGCAAAGAAGCGCAAGAATAAAGTGCCTTTCTGCGCCACCAGTAAAACCATTCGTAGCAATGCAGAAAAGTAATTTTTATGATCGTCTTGGTAAATGCACAGCATTAGTGACATTTGCAACTGCTTCGCTAATACTTGCGTGTTTCCTATATACAGGGGATTTGCATTATGGATTTATTGGTTATTTCTTTCTCCTTTTGGCGCTGCCTGTAAACAGCATTATTTTAATTATTCTATTAATAAAAGCTTCTAAATCTGAAAATCCAAAAAAAATTAAAGCAGGTATCGGTCTACTGTTTTTAAACATCCCCGTTGCAATTTTATATTTTAGTATTGGAATATATTTCGTTGAAATAATGCGAATAACTTTCGAAAATAATACTGGAAAGGATATTAAGAATATTAAAATAAAAGGATGCGAAAATAACTATTTAGCGCTATTAAAAAATAGTGAAACAGAAACAATCTGGATAGATATAAATGGCGATTGTTCCATTAATATCTCTTATGTCGATGCGACAGGAACCACTCAAAACGAAACAGTAATAGGATATGTTTGCAGCGGAATGGGACAAAAGTATACCTATAAGATTGGAGAAGGCGAAACTGGTTGGTGAAGAAATTAAATTTCATAAAATACAACTTATTAATTTCCAACTCCACAAAAAAATTCCTACAAATTTGTTTCAATAAATTTGAAATACTTACTTTGTTAACGTTTCCATTTTAATGTATACCATAAATACGCGTTAATGTCAATACAAATGCCAAATACCAAATTTGACTACTTATTTGCAGGAGCAGGAGCAGGAGCAAGTCTTTTGTTGCTGCGCATGGAACAACGTGGTTTATTAGATGGAAAAAAAATCGTGGTTATTGATCCAGACACCAAGTCAAAAAATGACAAAACATATTGTTTTTGGAGCACCCCAGAGGAACTTAAACAATTGCAATGCGAGCATCTAATAAGTCAAGAATGGGGAAATGTTAGGATGATTCAAGACAAGCCGGAATCGTTACAAACGATGAAATATTCGCTCATTTCTAGTATGGACGTTTACAGCGAACTAAATCGTATCGTAAAAAAATATGGAATTGTTCGAAAGTACTCCTCAGTAAAAGCAATTCATTCCGCAGAAAATGGTGTTTCTGTAGAAACAGAAAATGGGATTTTGCACGCAACACTTGCTTTCGATAGCAGAACACCCCTATTTCTTCCTCCCAAAAAGAACGAAGCACATTTGTTACAGTCCTTTTTAGGTTATTTCATAGAAATAGAAATGCCATTATCCGATCCAGATTGCATTGATTTAATGGATTTTGAAGTAGATCAACTAGAATATACTCAATTTATGTATGTTTTACCTTTTGGGCCATCCAAATTATTAGTCGAATTAACGCGCTTTGGAAACGAACCTATTACGGCAACGGAAGCAGAACCTATTTTAAATGAATACATCGCTAAACGTTTTGGGAAATTCAAACGTATAGAGACAGAAACTGGCTGTATTCCGATGAGTTCAGCCGCAATTCCGAAAGAAAACCTTTCTGGAGTAGTCTCAATTGGCAGCAGAGCCGGAGCGGTAAAACCAAGCACCGGATACGCTTTTAAAAATATGCTGCGTCATGCCGAAAAAATTTCAGAATGTTTGGTGGAAGGAAAACAACCGGAAATAATTCAAAGGCCTTCGAGGTTTGTGTTTTACGACCGACTTCTTTTATTAATTCTAAGTAGAAAACCCCAAATGGGTAAATTAATCTTTCAAACATTGTTTCAAAAAAATAAAATGACAACTGTTTTTCAGTTTTTGGATGAGAAATCCACTTTAAAACAAGAGTTATCCATTTTGTATTCGCTTCCTATGGTGCCTTTTCTTCAGGCTTGGTGGTATGATTTTACCTTTCGTTTTAAAAATACTTTCGTACCATTTTTGCTTTTACTTGTAACTTTTGTTCTTTGGGTTTTATCTACTCAAACACCCAATACTTTTGATTTGACACAACAAGTAGTATTCTCCATAGGATTATTAATAGTTGGAATTCCGCATGGATCGGTTGACCATTTACTAGAAGCAGGCAACTTAGATTCCCGTCCTAAAATCGGCTTTATACTTCGTTATATTGGAGCTGCAGTAGGATTTCTTCTATTTTGGCTGGTATTTCCAACTACGGCCTTATTACTATTTCTGCTATACTCCACTTGGCATTTCGGACAAGGTGATATACTAGAATGGCAACTTCTAAAAAATACTGCAATCAAAAGTTGGATTTGGGGTGGTTTACTATTTGCTATCCTTTTAGTTGGCCATGCCACAGAAACCAACTTTATTCTCCTCAATATGCAGGTTAAACAAATCCGAATTAGCGGCGAAACAGCAAAAATAGTAAGCTATTCTCTTGGTCTATTGGCTTTAATTTGGGGAATTTTGGAGCGCCGTGCTGCTATGATTCTCTGTGTTTTAATGCTTGCCATGGGAATTCAATTGCCATTGCTAACTGCTTTTGGATTGTATTTTATTGGACAACATAGCATACATGGTTGGTCGCATTTAAAACAAGGTTTAAAAACAAATAATAGAAATCTTTTCAAAAAGACTATTCCTTTCACAGCGGGCGCAGTTTTTTTATTTGCAGCATTCGTTTATTTTTTGGAAAAGGGATGGCTAGAAGCTTTTAATAAGCATTGGATAACTGCTTTCTTTGTTTTTATTTCCTGTCTCAGTCTTCCGCATGTCCTAACTATGCATAGATTTTACAAGAACTATTTTTGAAGAATTGTCAGTGTTTTTTCTTGGTAAAAAAAGCACAATTCGTTTTTACCGTTCAAAAAAAAGCCGATTCTTCTGAACCGGCTTTTGCTGTTATTAGCAGTGTTTCTTATGATTTATAATCAAATGTTTCCATAAACGCGGTAGTAAAATTACCCTCGCGGAAATCTTTGTTATCCATTAATTTTTGGTGGAAAGGAATAGTCGTTTTTACCCCTTCGATAATGTATTCGTCCAAAGCACGTTTCATTTTCAAAATTGCCTCTTCCCGCGTTTGAGCCGTTACGATTAATTTTGAAATCATGGAATCGTAATTAGAAGGAATCACATAACCAGCATAAGCATGCGTATCAATTCGAACACCATGTCCTCCTGGTGAGTGGTAAGAAGTTATTTTTCCTGGCGAAGGTCTGAAATCGTTAAACGGATCTTCAGCGTTGATACGGCATTGAATCGCATGCATTTTTGGGTAATAATTCTTTCCAGAAATTTTATGTCCAGCAGCAATTTTAATTTGCTCTTTTATCAAATCGTAGTTAATTACTTCCTCTGTAATTGTATGTTCCACCTGAATACGCGTATTCATTTCCATGAAATAGAAATCTCGGTTTTTATCTACCAAAAATTCAACCGTTCCAACACCTTCGTAACGCACTGCTTTGGCAGCTTTAATTGCGGCGTCACCCATTCTTTCTCTCAATTCTTCCGTCATGAAAGGAGATGGAGTTTCTTCAATTAATTTCTGGTGACGGCGCTGAATAGAACAATCTCTTTCGGATAAATGACAAGCGTTTCCAAATTGATCTCCTGCGATTTGAATTTCAATATGACGTGGCTCTTCAATATATTTCTCCATGTATATTCCGTCGTTTCCAAAAGCCGCTCCGGCCTCTTGGCGCGCAGAATCCCATGCGTTTTGCATGTCTTCTTCTTTCCAAACGATACGCATACCTTTTCCACCTCCGCCTGCTGTTGCCTTTAGAATAACTGGATATTTTACAACTAATGCTGTTTTTATTGCTTCCTTGACATCTTTCAATAATCCGACAGAACCAGGAATACAAGGCACACCAGCACTTATCATTGTAGCTTTAGCGGTTGCTTTGTCACCCATTCCAGCAATTTGTTCTGGAAGTGCTCCAATAAATTTAATGCCATGTTCTTGACAAACCTTTGAAAACTTTTCGTTTTCAGAAAGGAAACCATATCCTGGATGAATGGCGTCAGCATTTGTTATCTCAGCTGCTGCAATAATATTTGCGATAGACAAGTAGGACTTTGAACTTACAGGCGGCCCGATGCAAACAGCTTCGTCCGCAAATCTAACAGGCAAACTATCTTTATCTGCTGTAGAATAAACAGCAACCGTTTTAATGCCCATTTCTTTGCATGTGCGGATTACACGTAAAGCAATTTCACCGCGATTTGCAATTAATATTTTTTTAAACATACTTTCAAATTTGTTATTCGGAATTCTGAATTCTGAAATAGGAATCCTGAAAATTAAGTTTCTTTACTGAATTGCAACTATATTATGCTGGATCTACCAAGAATAAAGGTTGATCGTATTCAACAGGTGAAGCATCGTCAACCAATACTTTCACAATTTTTCCTGAAATTTCAGATTCTATCTCGTTGAATAATTTCATTGCTTCGATGATACAAATTGTATCTCCTTTTCCAACGGATTGACCAACTGCAACAAAAGCATCTTTATCCGGACCAGATGAACGGTAGAACGTCCCAATCATTGGTGATTTGATTATTACATAGTTTGATTCTTCGCTTACTGGAGCTGTTTCAACTGGAGTAGCTGCTTTAGCTGGTGCTGCCGCTGGTGCTATTTGCTGAACTGCTTGTGGAGCTTGAATATAAACCGGTTGCTCAATACTTTTGGATTTGTTCTCTGCTTTGATCACAATTTTGAAATCTTTTTGTTCGATTTCAACTTCACTAACCCCTGATTTCGCGACAAATTTAATTAAGTCTTGTATTTCATTCAGATTCATATATGTATATTTTATTTAGTTAATTGTCCTCTATTATAAACAAACCAATCGTTTTATTTACATTTTTTTGGTAAATGGTTTATTTATTATCCTTCTTTTTTATAAAGTAAAAATAGTATTTTTTATGAATTATATGCCCATTTCAAATAAACTGCTCCCCATGTAAATCCTCCACCAAATGCTGACAAAATTAACGTATCGCCCTTCTTTAGTTGGCTTTCGTAATCCCACAAACATAAAGGAAGGGTTCCTGCAGTAGTGTTCCCATATTTTTCAATGTTGATCATTACCTTTTCTTTCGGCAGTCCCATTCTGTTTGCTGTAGCATCAATAATACGCAAATTTGCCTGGTGAGGAACTAACCAATCTACATCATCACTGGAAAGATTGTTCTTCTCCATTATTTCAGCGGAAACTTCTGCCATATTCGTTACGGCAAATTTAAAAACTGCTTTCCCTTCCTGTTTTACGAAGTGCATACGATCATCAACGGTTTGATGGGTCGGCGGATTTACAGATCCACCTCCTGGTTGAATTAGGTATTGACGACCTGAACCATCGCTTTTCAAAATGAAATCCAATACACCTAAACCTTCTTCATTTGGTTCAAGCAATACAGCACCAGCACCGTCGCCAAAAATTACGCATGTTGTGCGATCTTCGTAATCTAAAATAGAGGTCATTTTATCAACCCCAATTACGATTACTTTCTTATGACGACCAGTTTCAATAAATTGTGCTCCTGTCGATAGTGCGTATATAAACCCAGAACATGCAGCAATACAATCGTAACCCCAGGCATTTTTCATTCCAACTTTATCGCAAATTACATTTGCGGTACTTGG
>CANJSS010000025.1 GCA_947476955.1 Flavobacteriales bacterium | reverse complement strand
GGTTTTCAACAATCTTTTTTTGAAAAAATAAACGCAATACAACTAACTGCCTGAAAAACATCCCATAACTAAGGATTTTTTAATGGTTTATTTTTTCCTAAGAACTTCGATTAGCTTTAAAAATCCCATATCTGGCAAAATATGCTGCTTTATTGCTTTCGAAATTGAGCAAGTTTCAAGTTTATCACCTTTAACAACAACTATAATATTCGTTTTACTTTCTCTTAATAATTCCACAGCTAGATTCCCCATTCGTGTTGCAATAATACGATCTTTAGCAGATGGGCTTCCACCACGTTGAATATGTCCCAAAACAGAAATCCTTAATTCATACTCTTTTAAATATGGTTTCACTTTATGCATAATATCAATTGCATGGCCGGCATCGTCACCTTCAGCAACTAAAATAACACTGCTGTTCTTTCCTTGGTTTTTAATATTTTCAACTAATTTTAGAATATCTGTTGTTTCTTCTGGGATTAAGACAGACTCGGCACCTGAAGCCACTGCGGAAGCCAAGGCAATAAACCCAGCGTCTCTTCCCATGACCTCTACAAAGAAAACTCGATGGTGACTACTTGCCGTATCTCGAATTTTATCAACTGCACCAATCACTGTATTAATTGCTGTGTCAAAACCAATCGTATATTCTGTTCCGAAAATATCGTTATCGATCGTTCCGGGAATTCCTATAATTGGGATTTTCATTTCTTGTCCAAGAAGATGTGCGCCCGCGAATGTGCCATCTCCACCAATCACTATTAAACCATCAATGTTATTTTCTTTCAAAAAACAAATTGCCTTTTGACGACCTTCCACTTGATAGAATTCTTCTGCTCTGGCGCTGCCTAAGATTGTACCACCATATTGAATGATATTATCGACATCCGAATAATTCAATTGCCTCCCGCGACCTTCCATCATTCCCTTGTATCCATCATAAATGCCAAATGGAGTAATCTTATAGTATAAGCAGGTCTTTACAATTGCGCGAATTGCCGCGTTCATGCCGGGCGCATCTCCGCCAGAAGTAATTAAAGCAATTTTTTTCATTCGTTTAAGTTACAAAATCCGAAAACTTTAAGCAACCTTTATGGAAAATTAGTTGAGTATACATCTATATCCAAAACCAGAATCTTAGCATGTTTTCATCCAAGAGAAAATACTATCGGGAAAAATCAGATGAGGAACTTATTCTATTATATAAGAAGGATAGAATTACTTTCTGTTTTGGTGTACTATATGAGCGGTATGCACATTTAGTAATGGGTACTTGCATGAAATATTTGAAAGATCTGCCACAAGCGGAAGATTTAACAATGCGGATATTTGAGGAATTACAGCAGAAGTTAATCGAGCACGAAGTGACTTTTTTTAAATCTTGGCTTTATATTCTTACAAAAAATGCTTGTTTAATGTCTCTTCGCAAAAAAAATAAAGACATTCCTTTTTCAGATATGCATTTAATTCAAAATGAGGAAATAGGGGAAGAAAAAATAGTAATAGAAAAGAAGATAACTATTTTGGAGGAATTAATACCATTGCTTAAGGAGGATCAGCGAAAGTGTATTGAATTGTTTTATCTGAAGGAAAAGTCATACCAGCAGATAGGTGATGATTTAAACATGTCGTTGTTGCAAGTGAAAAGTGCAATTCAAAATGGCAAACGAAATTTAAAAATACAATTGGAGGAACGAAATGAATTCAAATAAACTAACAAATTCGAATCTTTCGCGTGAAAAAATTCGCCAATACCATTCTACCAAAGACGGAAAGGTGAAACACGAAATTGAAAAAGAAACTATAGATAATGATTTTGATGCCGACGCCTTAGAAGGATGGGATGTTCTGTCATCGGAAGGGTATTCTATGAGAAATCTAGATAAAAAATTCTTGCCAAAAAACTATTTTGCACTATGGGGAATTTTAGTATTCATTGGACTTTTTATCACCGGAATATATTTAGTTTATCAGCCATCCGAAAGTTCACCTGAAAAACAAAATTCTCGAATTTATGAAAACCACCAAATAAAAGTAGAAAAAACAGATTTAGTTATCCCAAAAAATATTGAAGGCTTAGTAGAATTACCAAAAAAGGAACAAATTGCAGCCAAAACTATTATCCAGGATTTTAACCAACAAAAAAGCACCCAAAATAAATACAGTGAACAATTTAAATCTATTGACATAGATCCATTGCCTATTTCCAAAATAGAAATTAAGGAAAACACACCTGCGGCAATCGCTAAAGAAAGATTTCAAGGGAAGGAAATTTACTTGCACGATATGAAACTTTTAGATTACAGAGCCTATCGTTCAAAACCAAAAATAGCTTCCAAGCAAATGATTTTAACTGGAACACCTGCAAATATTGGGGAAACTTCGGAAATTACGGAAACGTCGGAATGGGAAAATATTGAAATACCTTATATAGACTATTTAAATAAAACCATGGAACTATTTTCGAAAGGAAATAATAAAAAGGCTCTGACTCGTTTTCAACTTATTTTAGAAACGTATCCGGATGATGTGAATGCCAATTTTTATGCTGGTTTGTGCTATTTTAATTTAAAGGAGTATTTAAGTGCAATCCATTCGCTTGATAAATGCCGTGATTCGAAATTTATAAACTTTAACGAAGAGTCGGAGTGGTATATTGTAAAAAGTTACCTCGCGAATAATGACAAATCAACGGCAATTGAATTATTACAAAATATCATAAACAAGAATGGCTACTACAGTGGGCAAGCCAAAAAATTAATTTCAAGTTTATAGCTTAATCTTGTTTTTCGCGTGATTTCCTTCTCAAAAATTTGTTGGCAATTGCCATAAATAACACAGAAATTACTCCGCTGATAAAGGAGGAGAGAAGATATTCCTCACTTTTAAAAATGAATTTATTCAAAAGGATCAACGTTATTAAGCCCGCTGAAAAGGAAATCGCGTAAAACCTCATGGTAGAATAACTTTCAGTTTCAGTTAAAAAAATGTTTTCCTTCTTTCACCATTCTTCTTAAGAGTGGATTTGGGCGGTAGCGATCTTCCCCATACTCTTGGAATAATGCTTCCAATTGCAACAATACAGTTTTCAAGCCAATTTCATCTGCCCATTGGAGCAATCCTTTTGGATAATTAACACCATTTGTCATTGCTAAATCAACATCTTCCTTAGAAGCAATTTGCAAGAAAACAGCATCAATAGCTTCATTTATGAGCATTACTAATATTCGATTAAAGATTTTTTGACCTAATTCTAGGTTTTCAATTGGTTTGGGTAAAACCGCATTTTCGGAATAGGAATAAAACCCTCTTTCTGATTTCCGACCGAAGAAACCTGCTTCCATATGGCGTTTTTGGGTAAACGAGGGTTTGAATCTTGGATCAAAATAGAATGCTGCAAAAACGGATTCTGTTACGGTATAATTTACATCATTCCCAATATAATCCATCAAAGTAAATGGCCCCATTCGGAACCCACCAATGCTTGTCATTGCCCAATCGATGGTTGCGAAGTCCGCTAAACCTTCCTCATATATTTTTAGTGCTTCACCGTAAAATGGTCGTGCCACGCGATTTACAATAAATCCAGGTGTATCCTTACAAATCACCCCAACTTTTTTCCAAGACTTAATTAATACTTTTGTAAAATCAAGTGTTGCTTCAGCTGTTTGAACTGCTGGAATGATTTCCACCAAAGGCATTAATGGCGCGGGATTGAAGAAATGAATTCCTATCACACGAGACGGATTATTCAATACCGAGCCAATAGAAGCGATGGAAAGGGATGACGTATTGCTGGCTAAAACACATTCGTTGGAGACAATCTTTTCTAAATCAGCGAACACCTTATGTTTAACATCCAATTTCTCCACAATTGCCTCAATTACCAATTTTACAAATTTGAAATCGCGTATATCCGTTGAATAGGTAATTCTTCCTTGAATGTTAATCTTTTCATCCTCCGATAACGTTGCTTTTTCCACCAAGCGCGACAATACTTTATTTAGAGAAATCTCTGCTTTTGTTAGCATTTCTTGACTTTGATCCACCAAAACAACTTCACATCCATTTTGTGCTGCTACTTGAGCAATTCCTGCACCCATTGTTCCGGCTCCCAATATCCCAATTTCCATCTTATTTTTTTTATGTATTTATTCGTATTAGTCAACCCAGATTTAAGTTTTGAAAATCATTTTACGGATTATTTTCCTTTAAATTCAGGTTTTCTTTTTTCTAAAAAAGCATTCACACCTTCTCTAAAATCGTACGTTTGTCCTGCTTCTGTTTGCAATTCTTCTTCCAAAGCTAGTTGTTGCGTTAGCGTATTGTTGAAACTTGCATTTACTGCTTTTTTCGTTAAGCCTAATCCTCGTGTTGGCAAAGCCGCAATTGTTTCAGAAAAGGATTTCACCTCCGAATCGAAAGCATCATCCTCCACCGCTTTATAAATCATATTCATTGCATCTGCTTGTTCTGCAGAAATTTTATCTCCTGTCATCATAAGGGCCAAGGCCTTTTGAGAGCCAACAATTCGCGGTAAAAAGAAGGTTCCTCCAGAATCTGGAATTAACCCAATTTTCGAAAATGCTTGAATAAAACTGGCACTTTTCTTTGCGATTGTAATGTCACAGGCCAAAGCGATATTTGCTCCTGCTCCGGCTGCAACGCCGTTTACGGCGGCAATAATTGGTTTTTCTATTGCACGAATGCGCTCGATAATTGGGTTGTAATGTTCTTTCACTATCGTTTGTAAAGCCGGGCCTTCTGGATCCATTGCTTCCGCCAAATCTTGTCCTGCACAAAACGCTTTTCCTTCTCCAGTGATAACAATAGCCCTCACGTCTTCGTTTAATTCTGCCTCGTCTAATGCTTTTTGGAGTGAAAATGCCATCGCCTGATTAAAAGAATTATAGACGGATGGGCGATTTAATTTCAGTTCACAAACACCATTTGATATGGTAACAACTATTTCCATGTGTGTAATTTAGGATACTAAGATAAAAACCAAAAATGTAAATCAATAAAAAATACGACAAAGACTCTATACTAAATTATAAAGGTCCTTCACGTTTTGAAATCTTTTTATGATATCTTCCCTCAAAGTTAAGGGAGCAATTATTTCTATTTCGCTTCCATAGGATAATATTGTTCGGATGAATTCCTCTGAAATCAGAATATTTAATTCAAATGTCGTTCTATTTTTCCCTTCTTTCACCCTTCTTTGCGAAACATGAAAAGGCTGCGATTCGATGTATTTTGCAGCAATATTTGCCGCTTTAAAAACGATAACTTCGGGTGCTTTTTTGTCGTCTGCCGTAATTCCAATGGCATGTTTAAAATAATTTTCAGGATTAAAATCAGTAGGTTTTGGAGCGCTTTCACTTGTAACAATCAAATCCGACATGCGATCAAGTGCGTACGTCATTATATTATCTTTCGATTGGTCAAAAGAAATTAAATACCAGCGGTTCCTATATTCTTTGAGTAAGAGTGGAACCACCGAGCGGTTTTTTGATTTTCCTGTAATAAAACTAGCGTATTCAAAATGCACGATAATGCTGTTTCTAATCGCTTCAAGCAAATCTGGCAAAAATTGATTTCCGCCCGAAGAAACGGCGACTTCAAATTGCACAAAATGATTTAAATCCTTGTCATTTGGATTGGAAGAAATAGAAACTCGGTTTACAATTTTATCAATTGCATTTCCAAATTGTTTGAACATCTCCACATCTCGAAATTGCATTAATGTATTTGCTGCGAATTTTATTGCACTTAAATCTTCTTCCGTTAATGGAACATCGTTGATTGTAAATTCTGGATCCTCATAATAATAGCCTGCATATCTCTTGCTATATTTTATTGGCGCATCGTGTTCCATTTTCATGGCGAACATATCTTTCTCAATGGTAGAATCGCAAATATTTGCTCCATCCGTAGAACCAAAAAGGGCTTCTTCGCATGCTTCTCGCAGTTCTTGTTTCGAAGGATATTGCTTGTATTTATTTCGAATACAGCGATCAATAATTCGAAACCGAATGAGTGCATTTTTTATGTGGGGCATAGCGACTAGTTATTAAAGCAAACTTAATTCTGAAATCCAAACAAATGGTGCTGTTTTATAGCACTGACTACTTGCGCTGGAACATCTTCTTCCCAACTTGCAACGTGCGATTTAATCTTGGCCAAAACATCATCAGACATGATATGTAAAAGTCGTGAATTATATCCTTCAATTGGTTCCATCTTGTTATTATCCTTTAAATAGGTCAACAAACCGTTTAAGTGGCTCGGTATGCTGAAATTTTGCAAATTATACATGTCGCCAGTATCCACATTAATCGCAGGATAAACGAGTAATTTTACATTGTGTCCAAAGCCTCTTCCAAATGCTTCCAATAATCCTCCAGGAAGATTTTCATAATACCGTTCATCAAAAATTGTCTGCAAATTATATACGCCAACGATAACACCCATCCGCTTATTTTTAGCTATTGATGCTAAATAATCTACCATTTTATAATGTTTCAAATAATTGGAAATCATAACAATATACCCTAGAGAGCTCAATATTTCAGCTCGATCCACAAAATCTTTGTCCGAAATTTTACCATCTGCAGTAAGGTCTTTCAGCGTCAATTCAAAAACAACACACAATTGATCTTCCGAAACTTCCGCGTCCATTAGGAATTGCTTCTTACCCGTTTCAATCATGTCAATATGAACATTTGTAACTGGTCTAAATCGTCCGCGCATCATCAGGATATTTTTCTTGTAAAGTGCCTCAGCAGGTTGCAAAACATTTCCGGTTAAGCCAAACATTGTCGCGTCTGTAATTCCTTTTTTTACCAAATTCAAAGCAATAATTCGATTATCCACATTTTCAAAATCCGGACCAGAAACCCGCATCATATCTATTTCCATTCTATCTCTAGGGAGACGATGCACAAGACTTTTCATTAACTCATTTAAATCTTGGTGGTGAAAATAACATGCATGAATCAAATTAACACCTAAAATCCCCAGAGCTTCTTGTTGCCCTTTGTGGCTGTTATCGTGCATTTTTATATGAAGAATAACATCGTTTGGTTTCTGTTCTAGATTCAATTGAAACCGAATACCTACCCAACCTTGCCCTTGATTTGTTTTATGGTAATTTAAGGATTCAACCGTGTTTGAAAAGGCGAAAAATCTACATTCCTTATATTTTTCCGGCAATCTAAACTTTAATGTTTCATATTCCGTAGTTAGCATTGTAAGCAAACGGTCTTCGCTTACATAGCGGAGTGTTTCGCCGTACATGGAATCGGATACTTTCATGTCGTAAGCAGATTGCGTATAGGCTATTGTTCCTGAACTTGCTCCGGCCTTAAAGAAATTTGCTGCAACCTCTTGTCCTGCGCCAATTTCGGCAAAACAGCCATAAATATCGGAAGTTAAATTAAGTTTAAGGGCTTTTTCTTCGGTGGTTAATCTTCGTTCGTCAATCATATTTTAGGTGTGGGGATTATTATTTTCCTTCAGGAGAGAATTCATTAAGGCTCCTGAAAATTAGGATTATTTATAAAACTATAATCTGTCAGTGTTTCTAAAAATTTCTTTAATAGCGCTTTCTCCTGCAAGTCTAATTGTACGCCACCTTGAAAAGCGTATTCAATTAGGGGGTCAATTGTCGAACTTTGTTGAATTCCACTGGAATAATGCTCAATTACTTCATCTAGCGTTCCAAATCTTCCATCGTGCATATATGGACCGGTTAACGCAATATTTCGCAATGTTGGAACTTTAAATTTACCATTATCGTTACTGTTTCCAGTAACTAATGCTCTTCCCAAATCATCAAATAATGCATCCAATCCATTGTTGCTAAATTTCTTTACCTGCATCAACGGTCCATTGTGGCAGTGGAAACAATCCGCACCATTTAAACTTTTAAACAAATCATAACCTGCCCATTCTTCTGGAGAAACGGACATTAAAATTGCTTGTTCATTAGCCGGTATTGCCAAACTATTTTCATATTTATACATTACATCGTATTTCGAAGAACCCGAAATCATGGTTCGTAAGAATTGAGCTATTGCTTTGGAGACTTTGGTTGAATCGATTCCTTCCTCACCAAATGCTTTAAAAAACATATTCCGGTAATTGACATCCGAATTCAACTTGGCCGTAGCATCTTTCCAGGATTGGTGCATTTCAATGGGATTTGGAATAGGCTCTAGAATTTGCTCTTCCAGCGATTTTGCTCTTCCGTCCCAGAAAAAAAAGTTTTGCCAACCAAGATTGATGAGTGCCATTGAATTTCTATTTCCCTCTAGGCCATCTATTCCAACGGAATATTTTTTTGGATCGGTAAATGCATTTTCAGGTGAATGGCAGGCAGCACACGAAATAGTATTATCACCACTTAATTTTTTCTCGTAAAACAGTTTCCTTCCTAACGCAACCCCTTCAATAGTCATCGGATTATCTGCAGGAATAAGCATGTCTGGAAAATGCGAAGGAATCTCTAAAAAATATGGAGAAGGGGAATAATTTACCTTGTCTTTTCTACAAGATAAAAAAACGATTAGACCAACAAAAAACAACAATAAATACTTCATTAATAACTGCTTATAGCGGCATTAAAATTCTCAATTACTTTTTGACTTAAGGCTTCCTGACCAGCAGCAGAATGTGAAATGTGTTCCGTTTTTAAATCAATCGTTTGGCCATTGTTTTGCAGAAACTTTTGCATATCGAGTTTCAAAGGAAAAACATTTTTATCCGGCGCAATGGGAACCCAATTGATCGCTGTAAAAGAAAAGGGCTGAATAAAACTATCCCCACCAATATGAAAAACTACGAAATGATTGAAATTTGCAATTCCGTCATTCAACGTGTCAACTTTCGCTTCCACTTTCATAAAAATATAGCCAGGATTCCAATCCCAATGCATGTCATTTGCTATGGCAATATTTAGTGGGTTATCATTTTCAAATGCGGAAGGATCAGAATGATTATACAAAATATCCACTCCCAAATATCCAATTAAATCCTTAAAATCATTTTTATTCCCTTCCTTTTTAAATAGGAGGGTTCCGTTTTCACGAAAATCATATAGCGCAGCATCGCAAAGTATTTTTGATCCATTTGCAATACGTGTGAAATAGCATTTCAGATCTGTAAATTGCACACCATATCCTTCAGCAGTTGTGTAAGTTTGATCAAGAATCAAATCTTCGGCACCAAAAGTTGGTTGCATTGTGATTTGTAGGTATTCAATTTGTTCAATAGGTGGAGTCACCTTATCTTCCTTACAGGCGGAAAAAAGGAGCAAAACCGAGCTAAAAAAAATGATCTTTTTCATACTTTATGGAAACAAATTTACAAAATCCGTATTTATTTTCCTTACTTTTAATCACTTAAATTTAAATAATAAAACCGAATAAAATCTTCTCACTGAAAATGGCATTTCAATCAAATATACCTTTAAAAATACTGAATGCCTCTGCTGGAAGCGGTAAAACCTATAATCTTGTAAAAGAATACATAATTCTGCTCATTAGCGACGAAAAAGACCTTACGCGGTTTTCTCGAATTATTGCGATGACATTTACCAATAAAGCAGCATTGGAAATGAAAACCCGCATCATTCAAACATTGGATGAATTGAGTTACCCGAATATTTATGGCACGAAATCGACAGAATACGCAGCATTATTAGGAACAGAATTGGAAATTAATCCTACCGAAGTGCATACGCGAGCACTTGGTGTTTTACAGAATATTTTGCACAGATACGAGGATTTCTTCGTGATGACAATCGATAAATTCAACTTGAAACTAATTCGCTCCTTTAGCCGAGATTTAGATTTACCAAATGATTTTGAGGTTATATTGAATGAATCTGAGGTAATTGAACAAGTAGTAGATTTGTTGTTGGATCAGCTGGGGAAGGACAATCTTCCCATGTTAACTACCATAGTGTTTGAGTATGCAAAAAATAATCTTGACGAAGGAGAGCGCTGGAACTTTAGAGACCAATTAATCGATTTTGGGAGAATTTTAAGCAAAGAACGCGACCAACCAACCATCGAAAAACTACTAAAACTAGATTTTTCTATAGAGCGTCAAAAAGTATTGCGCGCAACCTTACAATCTGAAAATGAGAAGTTTGTTCTTGCTTGCAAAGCTGTGTACGACCTCTATATACGTTTAAACATTTCCATAGATTCTCTGCCTGGAAAATCTCAAACTTCCGGTCCAATTGAAAAACTTGCAGGAATAAAAAGTTTCACGGAAACTCTATTTACAGACGCCTTCCTTAAAAAATGTACTAAAGATCCTGAAAAGGGAAAAGAAATTCCGAAAGCACTTAGTTCTGCTTTAGTCGATTTAAACGCGTACCACAAGCAGAAGTCGACCGAAATTTTTGTCCTTAAATCATTTTTACAGAATTTCTACAATATGGCAATGCTGCAGTATATGGCTGCTTCGCTAGAAATAATTAAGAAAGAGGAGCAGCTCATTCGAATTTCAGAGTTCAACAAACTGATTTCTGACTTGGTTAGAAATGAAGAAGCTCCATTTATATATGAACGTTTAGGAACTAGGTTTCAGCATTTTCTTTTGGATGAATTTCAAGATACTTCAAGGTTGCAATGGCTAAACATGGTGCCTTTGGTGCATGAATCGATTTCAAAACACAACAAAAATTTAATTGTTGGCGATCCAAAACAGTCAATTTATAGATTTAAAAATGGCGTTGCCGAACAATTCGTCGCATTGCCAAAGATTTACAATCCAGAAAACGACGCAGTGATTTCGGAAAAGTCTCACTATTTCAGCCAAATGGGAAATGTCACCACTTTGGGAGAAAATTGGCGTTCCTCGCCTGTGATTGTTGGTTTCAATAATTCGTTTTTCCCTCTTTTAAAGGAGCTTTTACCGCAGGATGCAAAAGAATTTTACAACTCTATTGATCAAGTAGCCATGTCAACATTGCCTGGATTGGTAGAGATTATTTCTTCGGAAGTAAAAAAAGCAGATCTTGAACTTGTTCCATATATTATTTCTAAAATTCAAGAGTGTGAAGCCGATGGGTTTCAACTTGGTGAAATTTGCATATTGGGGGATAAAAATAAACAAGCAAATAGTTGGGCAATTGAACTTACAAGAGCAGGATACAAAATTGTTTCCGCAGAATCCTTGTTGGTGCAAAACGAGGTGAAAGTAAAATTGGTTGTTTCCTATTTGAAACGCAGGTTGAACCCTTCTAGTAAAAGTGAAAAAAAACGCTTTGCAGAGCTGTTTTTCAGAATTCAAAAAGAAAAATCGTTTGAACTCTACCGCGCTTATTTCGAAAAAAGGGTAAGCTCTAGCGGAAAGGAATTTATTTTCTTCAACGATGATAAATTTATTGTGGAACAATTTGGGGGGAAATCTTTGTTTTTCTTCAAATTTGAAAACTTGTACGACTTAGTGCAATCCTTTTTTAGAATCATGCAATGGGACGAATTACAAAACCCCTATCTGCATCATTTTGCCGATTTCGCGCACGACTACGAAATTTCTAAGGGGCCGGATATCAAGTCTTTTTTGAATTATTACAACGATCAAAAATCAAAACTAGCCATTCAATTGCCGGAAAGCGACGATGCAATAAAAATTATGACGATTCATAAATCAAAGGGTTTGGAGTTTCCAGTTGTTATTCTTCCATCCATTAATTTTGAATTGGATTTAAAGCCAGGCTCCAAACATTTAATTGAACTTGACGATTTCATTTTATACACAACGGTGAAAAAGGAAAGTGCCATTCCGGGAATTTCCAGCTTTAAATCAAAGGAAACTTTACAAATTTTAACGGATAAAGTAAACCAATGTTATGTTGCATTTACTCGACCAATGGAACGCTTATATGTTGCAAATTACTTTGCGTCCAATTCCTTTGGGAAACTTGCACATTCCTGTTTCGAAAAATCAGCGCATGCAATCAAAAATACAGAAAATGAGCTTGTTGTAAGATATGGTGAGCGCTACCTGCACTCGAAAAAATCAACTCAAACTGCTACACCATTTTTTGAACCGAAAAGTGTTACCGAAAATCTTTGGTTCCCCGATATATCCTTGCAAGATATTCCAGATTTAATCGGAAGTGATTATTTATCCAAAGAACAACGTTTTGGGAATCAGTTTCACCTTGCGATGGCGTGCATTAACACTTCAAATGACTGCAATAAAATCATTCAACAGCTGCTGAAAGAGGGAGAATTAGAATTTGAATTTAGTCAAGAAATTGAATCCAAGATAAAGGGAATTTTCCAACTGCCAGCCTTTCAGGAATTATTTGACGGCGCTGAGGAAGTCTTGAATGAACAATCCATACTTTTGGATGAGTTCACTACCAAACGGCCAGACAAAATAATATTTAAACAAAACGAAACAATTTTATTGGACTATAAAACTGGCGTTCCAAAGGAAAAGGATGCGCGACAAATACGTGAATATATTTCGACGTTAATTGAAATGAAGCTACCTGCAGTAAAAGGTTTTCTCTTTTATACGCATACGAATGAATTGATTGCGGTTTAAATATTTGTTTTCTACGCCTTGAATGTTTTCTGAATAAGTGCGTCTTCAACTAACTCAGGAAGGGTTACTTTTAAAGCAGGTTCCATTTCCATTGCCCGCTTTATGGCGAAGATTGCATTTTCATTTCTAGCCCAATTCCTGCGAGCAATTCCGTTGTTTACATCCCAATGCAGCATCATTTTCAATCTGCGATCCGCTTCAATCGTTCCATCTAAAAGCATTCCAAAACCACCGTTTATTACTTCGCCCCAACCTACTCCGCCGCCATTGTGAATAGAAACCCAAGTTGCTCCTCGGAAACTATCGCCAATAACATTTTGAATTGCCATATCTGCCGTAAATCGCGAGCCGTCGTAAATATTGGAAGTTTCGCGGTAAGGAGAATCCGTTCCAGAAACATCGTGGTGATCTCGTCCTAATATTATTGGGCCAATTTCTCCATTTTGAATCGCATTGTTAAATGCTTCAGCAATTCGCATTCTACCTTCTGCATCTGCATATAATATTCGTGCTTGCGACCCTACAACTAATTTATTTTCTTGTGCCCCTTTGATCCATTTGATATTATCCGCCATTTGCTGCTGAATTTCCTCAGGACTTCTTTTCTTCATTTCTTCCAAAACTTGGCATGCAATTTCATCTGTTTTCTTCAAATCTTCCGGTAAGCCAGAAGCGCATACCCATCTAAATGGCCCAAATCCAAAATCAAAACACATCGGTCCCAAAATATCTTGTACATAGGATGGATATTTAAAATCAATGCCATTTTCCGCCATTACATCTGCGCCAGCGCGCGAAGCTTCAAGCAGAAAAGCATTCCCATAATCGAAGAAATAGGTTCCTTTTGCGGCATGTTTATTTACAGCTGCTGCATGTCGAATAAGCGTATTCTGAACTTTAGTCTTAAATAATTCTGGATTTTCCGCCATCATGGCATTGGATTCTTCAAAAGTCATTCCGACAGGATAATATCCCCCAGCCCAAGGATTGTGCAGAGAAGTTTGATCCGAACCCAAGTCGATAAAAATTCCTTCTTGATCGAATTTCTCCCAAACATCTACAACATTCCCAACGAAAGCAATGGAAACCACTTCTTTATTTCCTTGAGCAACCCGCACACGCTCGCATAAAATATCTAAATCTTCTATGAGAACATCAACCCATCCTTGAGAATGTCTTGTATGTGCAGCTTTCGGATTCACTTCTGCTGTAACAGAAATACAACCTGCAATATTTCCAGCTTTTGGCTGCGCTCCAGACATTCCGCCCAATCCTGCAGTTAAAAACAACTTTCCTTTGATTGCATTTTCCTCCTTGGAAATTTTTCGTACTGCATTTAACACGGTAATCGTTGTTCCATGCACAATTCCTTGCGGACCAATATACATATAGGATCCAGCAGTCATTTGTCCGAACTGCGTAACGCCGAGCGCATTGAATTTTTCCCAATCATCCGGCTTAGAATAATTTGGAATCATCATGCCATTTGTTACGACAACTCTTGGCGCTTCTTTATGTGAAGGAAATAATCCCATTGGATGTCCAGAATACATCACCAAGGTTTGATCATCGGACATTTCTGCGAGATACTTCATTGTCAAACGGTATTGAATCCAATTTTGGAAAACAGCTCCATTTCCCCCATACGTAATCAATTCGTGCGGGTGCTGGGCCACTGCATAATCCAAATTGTTTTGAATCATTAACATGATGGCTTTTGCCTGGATGGATTTCCCGGGATATTCGTCAATTGAGCGCGCAAACATTTTGTAATCGGGCCTGTAGCGGAACATATAGATTCTACCGTAAGTGGTCAATTCCTCTAAAAAATCTACTATAAGTTCTTCGTGCTGCTCTTGAGGAAAATAGCGCAAAGCATTTCTCATTGCTAATTTCTTTTCGTCTAATGATAAAATATCCTTCCGTTTTGGCGCATGATTTATTGCTGTTTCATACACTTTTTTTGCAGGAATGTAAGCTGGAATACCTTGTAAAATATCTTCTCGAAAATCCACTGGTGTCATATTTGTATATTTTCTGTAAAGTTAAATACATTCTGTTAAAAGAAATCGTTTTAAAAAAAAAGCTCGGTTTTGACCGAGCTTTTTTTTACTAATTGAAATTTGAATAATTATTTCAAAATATTTATAAATCCATTGAATTCATATTTACCATCGTTTATTACATCCTTTGCTCGAATTACCCATGTATAGGTTCCTTGTTGAACAATTTTCCCTCCGTATGTTCCATCCCATCTTTCAGTAATGTCATGTGATTCCCATATTGTTTCTCCCCATCGATTAAAGATTAACAATTCAAAGTCATACACATCAACACCTTCCATGTTTATTCCCCAACTTTGGTTATGTTCATCCCCATCTGGCGTAAACGCATTGGGAGCATAAATAATGACTTCCGGCAGAACAATAACAATCTGCGTAAAGGTATCGATACATCCAAATTCGGAGGTTGTGATTAAGGTTACTAAATATTCGCCAGTTTCTCCATCTGGAAAAATCGTTTTAAGGTGTTTTAATTCTGAATAACTAGGAACTCCAGATTCAATGAACCATTGGTAATCTTCTCCGTTAATAGAATAGTTTGTCAGTTGGACCTCCGTACTAAACATTGTCGCAGGATTTGGACTATGTCTAAAATCTGCAACTGGTTTTGGGTGAACCGTCAAATAATTGTAAAATGTTGTAGAATCTATACAACCAAATGGTGAGGTAACAACTAATTGAACATCGTAAACCCCCGTCCATATTTCAGCTGTATTAAATACACTTTGATTCAGGAATATTTGTCCATCTGAAATTTGCCAGAACAGATAATCAGACATCGCCGGATCTGTAGCATTTGTCAATGTAAAGATTGCCGGTTCACACTTATTATCCAAATCGACTGAAATTTGAGGGATTGGTAATGGTGCAAGCGTTACAATTGTTGACATTACCAAAGGAGTGGACTCGCAAATATCTGTTACTGTAACCGTATACGTAAGTGTTTGTGGAGGATTTGCAGTTATAGAATGGTTAGCACCATTTCCTGTTTGACCAGAACTCCATGTAAATAAAAATGGCGTTCCAATTCCACCTACTGCATCTGCTGTTAGGATAGTTGGGTATCCCGGACATATTGTAATATCTGGTGAAATAGTTCCAGTTATTGGATTTCTTACAGAAACCAAAATCGAATCGATATTGGAAGGGCAACCAAGATTATTAAAAGCCTGAACAACATAATAGGTATTAACTAATGGCGATCCAATCTGCGTATTAGCTGTTGTCGGGAATAGTTCCCAATTGTATACAAAACCTGTTCCTCCTGTTGCAGATGCGGAAAGGGAAGCACTTCCGTTTTGACAAACAAGCGTATCATTACTTACCGATAAAACCACAGCCACAGGATCAACAATTGTAACCGTTGTGCAAGCTTGGCATAAATTTGCGTCACGCACACAAACCGTATACGTTCCAGCACCGAAACCTGTGCCTAATGGATTGTTTCCCCAAGTTACACCATTATCATAACTATACTGCGTTGCTGCTTGACCTCCTAACAAAATAGTAGCATCCAATTCACCTTGACAAGATGGATTTGTTGTGGCGGTTGTAATATTCATTTGTTTCACAAAGATATTAACAGTATCTCTTGCTAATCCACAAAGTGTGCTTGATTCCGTAAAAATAAAGGAGTATAATCCCGGTTGGTTTACCGTAACTGTTGGAGTAAGTGAGGTCGTCGAAGGGGCGAATTGCACCGTTGGAGTTGGAGAAATCCCATTCGTAAGATATGTCCAAATCTTTGAATTTGTTGGAACAGTGAGCGTTCCTGTTAAATTTATTGGACTTCCAAAACAAACTGTATCATCTATTCCAGCACTCGGCGTTAACGGAGGTAAAACAACAACAGTAGTTGTTGCTGCAGAACTACAGCCAATTCCGCTTACCGTTAAACTATATACTCCCGCATTTGCAAAAGTTGAATTAGGAATTGTTGGATTTTGAATGGATGAAGTAAAGCCATTCGGTCCAGTCCAACTGTATGTTGCGCCAACCGTACCATTTAATTGAATTGTCGCTCCAGCGCAATAAGGTCCTGTATTCGTTGCTGTAATTCCATTACCGTATGCAATTGTAACATAACCAGAACCATTATTTGAAGCTTGTACGCAACCCGCACCAGCTGGGACTAAAGAAGATCCGCCGCCGCCGCCGCCGCCGCCATTCGCACCAGTACAGCAACCATCGTTTCCGCCGCCGCCGCCGCCGTAATATCCGCCGCCGCCGCCGCCGCCAGAAGCAGTTTGCCAGAATCCACCATTACCACCTTGACCCAATGAACCAGATTGTCCACCTGGAGGGGTACTTGCCCAAGGCGTTCCGCCAATTCCTCCAGAAACTTGTGTTCCGCCAGTTCCACCAGAGCCAAAAGTATTCGAACCTCCAACTCCTCCTACGCAACCGCCGCCACCACCAGCAACATTATTAGAACCGCCACCAGCGCCGCCGCCGCCGCCGGCAATTATATACGGCGTTCCATTAACATTTAAAATTGTTGCACCGCCACCACCACTAGAGTTGTAAGCCGTATTTCCGTTATTAGAAACATATCCTATGCCACCGCCGTTAAATCCTGCAGCTCCAGTTGAAGTACCAGAACCACCAACCAGCATTGTTATAACTTGACCAGGTTGAACAGGAATTGAAGAAGTAATTACAGCGCCATTTCCACCCAAATTACCACCACCTTCAGCACCAGCAACGGTAACTGTAATAGTAGAGACACAAGCCGGAACTGTCCAAGACTGAAGCCCTCCTGTAGAATTGAATGTTTGAGAATTTTGGGAAAAAGTACTAATTGTATTCAATAGAATTCCTAAAAAAAGAAATAATATAAACTTTATATTTTTTAACAAAACGGAATTTAATGTACAAATTCCAATGCTAAAATATTTTAGATCATGCATAGTAATAAACTTAAATATAGTAATAGTTTTTAGACTTTCAACTTGCTTTTAGACGATAATTTTATGCCTTCAGTTGCCTAAAATAAGTTTAAAGATAATTTTTTGATCTAAAAAATGCAAATTATCGGAACTACTTTGTTGTTTTTTAACTACAACAGCGTTAATTCACGAAAATTTAAAGTTTTTACCTGGATAAACTGCTGCATCCCCTAATTCTTCTTCAATTCTTAATAACTGATTATATTTAGCCATGCGGTCACTTCTAGAAGCAGAACCAGTTTTAATCTGCCCCGTATTCAAAGCAACTGCTAAATCGGCAATCGTTGTATCTTCGGTCTCCCCACTTCTATGGCTCATAACAGAAGTGTATCCATTTCTAGTTGCCAATTGAACCGCTTCAATTGTTTCTGTTAATGAACCAATTTGATTCACTTTTACAAGAATAGAATTGGCAATTCCCTCCTCAATTCCTTTTTGAAGTCGTTTAGTATTGGTAACGAATAAATCATCTCCTACCAATTGAATGCTAGAACCAAGTTCATTTGTCGCCAATTTCCAGCCGGACCAGTCGTCTTCGGCCAAACCATCTTCAATAGAAATAATTGGATATTTCGTACACCAATCTTTATAAAAAGCTACCATTTCTGAAGAATTTCTTTCTTCACCAGTAGAACTAAAAATATATTTTCCTTTTTCTTCGTTGTAAAATTCAGAAGATGCTGCATCCAAAGCAATAAACATATCTTCACCAGGAATAAAACCGGCTTTTTCGATGGCTTCCAAAACTACTTGAAGTGCCTCTTCATTGGAGCCTAGATTAGGTGCAAAACCACCTTCATCGCCAACATTTGTGGATAATCCTTTTGATTTTAGTACATTTTTCAAATGGTGAAAAACTTCCGTTCCCCATCTTAGCCCTTCAGAAAAAGATTCAGCACCAACTGGCATAACCATAAATTCCTGAATATCAATTAAATTATCCGCATGAGAGCCACCGTTCAAAATATTCATCATTGGAATTGGCATGGTTACCGCTCCAACTCCACCAATATATTTATACAAACTTAGACCAGATTCTTGCGCTGCTGCCTTAGCTGCTGCTAAAGAAACGCCTAGTATTGCATTTGCTCCAAGCTTTGATTTATTATCGGTATTGTCCATTCGAATCAAAAGCATATCAATCGCCTTTTGATCAAAAATATTCATTCCCTGTAACGCGTCGTTAATTAAAGTATTTACATTATTTACTGCTTCAAGAACACCTTTACCCAGAAATCTCGTTGAATCGTTATCTCTTAATTCAACCGCTTCATGGATACCTGTTGATGCGCCAGACGGCACCGCTGCTCTACCAATCACACCATTTTTTGTATGCACATCCACTTCAACGGTTGGATTCCCTCTTGAGTCCAAAATTTGTCTGCCAAAAACTTTAACGATAAAACTCATAATTTATGTTCGTTCATTAGTTGAATAAATTGATCGAATAAGTACCGAGAATCGTGCGGTCCAGCAGACGCTTCGGGATGGTATTGTACAGAAAAAACAGGTTTACCAATCACTTCAATTCCAGCAATGGTATCATCATTTAAATGTTTGTGTGTAACAATGACTGATTTATTCTGTTCCATGCTCTCTTTTGAAATGACAAATCCATGGTTTTGGGAAGTAATTTCTCCTTTTCCTGTTTTTATATTTAAAACAGGGTGGTTAATTCCACGGTGACCATTAAACATTTTTTCTGTCTTCAAACCTTGACTTAATCCTAATATTTGATGTCCTAGACAAATACCAAAAATTGGCGTTTCAGAATTAACCAATTCCTTTACTAAATTTATCGCGTTGGGCATTGAAGATGGATCGCCTGGTCCATTCGATAGCATGTAACCATCTGGATTAAAACTGTCTAGCTCTATTTTTGATGTGTTTTCAGGGAATACTTTAACATGGCAACCTCGATCAACCAAACAACGAATGATATTTTTTTTCACACCAAAATCAATTAATGCTACTCTCAATTTAGCATTTTCAGGTTTAATCTCGTAGGCTTCGTGCGTAGATACTTTTGAAGATAATTCTAAGCCCTCCATAGAAGGTGATCCCGCTAATATTTCTTTTAATTCTTGAATATTTAAATTTTCAGATGAAATTATTGCATTCATTGCTCCTTTGCTTCTGATATGTCGCACAAGAGCGCGCGTATCGATATCAGAAATTCCAACCGTTTCGCTTTCTTGCATAAAATCTTCTAATGAACCCTTAGCCGATGATCTTGAATATATTTCTGAGAAATTTTTCGTCACCAAACCTGCTATTTTCATCGATTCTGATTCTATTTCATCCTGATGCACACCATAATTTCCAATGTGCGCAGTAGTCATGATGAGAATTTGACCAAAGTACGAAGGATCCGTGAACACTTCTTGGTAACCAGTCATCCCTGTATTGAATGCGATTTCTCCAGTCGAAGTCCCAATTTTACCTATTGCAACGCCGTGAAAGACTGTTCCATCTGCTAAAACTAATACTGCGGATAATCTATTTTCCATTTAAATAATTTTGACAAAGTTAGGGTTTCATCTTGAAAAGAAGAAACTCTTGTGCATAAAAAAAGGGTAATGTTTCCATTACCCCTTAAATATTTGAATCGAAATAAATTATTTCACTTCTGTCTCCTCATCAGAAGAAGTATTTTCTTCTGTTTCGGTTGTTGGTTCTTCCATTTCAGTGGTAACTTCATTTTCAACTACTTCTTCAGATACAGCTGTCTCTTCAACTGAATCTACAACAGTAGTTTCGTCTTCTTTTTTACCACCAGCGCGCTTAGAACGACGCGTTGTTTTCTTCGCTTTTTCATTTGTGTAGATAGCATTGAAATCAACCAATTCAATCATGCACATTTCTGCGTTGTCACCCAAACGATAACCAGTTCTAATTATTCGTGTGTAACCACCTTCTCTTGTAGCAATTTTTGGAGCTACATCTCTGAACAATTCAGAAACTATTTCTTTGTTTTGCAAGTAACTAAAAACAGTTCTTCTCGAGTGAGTTGAATCTGTTTTAGACTTGGTTAACAATGGCTCTACATATCCTCTCAACGCTTTCGCTTTCGCCAAAGTCGTATTGATGCTTTTATGCTGAATAAGAGAACAAGCCATATTAGATAGCATTGCTTTTCTATGCGCTGATTTTCTACCTAATTTATTTACTTTATTACCGTGTCTCATCTCAAAATATTATTCGATTCCTAATCTTTATCTAATTTATACTTAGAAACATTCATTCCAAAAGTAAGGCCTTTATTATCAACAAGGTCTTCCAATTCAGTAAGAGATTTCTTACCAAAATTTCGGAATTTCAAAAGGTCATTTTTGTTATAAGAAACTAAATCACCAAGTGTTTCTACATCCGCTGCTTTCAAACAATTTAGCGCTCTAACAGATAAATCCATATCTACTAACTTTGTTTTCAACAACTGACGCATGTGCAACGAAGTTTCGTCAAATTCTTCAGTTTCTGCTTTCACTTCACTATCCAAGGTAATTCTCTCATCTGAGAACAACATGAAATGGTGAATTAAAATCTTAGCTGCTTCTTTTAATGCCTCTTTTGGATGAACTGATCCATCAGAAGTGATATCAAGAACTAACTTTTCGTAATCCGTTTTTTGTTCAACACGATAGTTTTCAATCGCATACTTAACATTCTTAATCGGTGTATAGATAGAGTCAATAAAAATTGTTCCGAAAGGCACACCATTAATTTTGTTTTCTTCAGCGGGCACGTAACCACGTCCTTTAGTAATTGTCAATTCAATTTCTAATTTCACTGAAGCATCCATATTACAGATTACTAAGTCGGAATTAAGAACTTGAAAAGCAGATGTAAATTTACCTATATCACCTGCCGTTAATTTATCTTGACCAGATACAGAAATAACTACAGTTTCACTATCCGTTCCTTCGATTTGTTGTTTAAATCGAACTTGCTTTAAGTTTAATATTATTTCTGTTACATCTTCTACTACACCTTTAATTGTAGTAAATTCATGATCTGCGCCTTCAATACGAACAGATGAAATCGCGAATCCTTCTAAAGAAGAAAGCAATATACGTCGTAATGAATTTCCAACTGTGATACCGTAACCAGGCTCAAGCGGGCGGAATTCAAACTGTCCGTGATGCTCATCGGACTGAATCATGATAACCTTGTCAGGCTTTTGGAAGTCTAGAATTGCCATGTTAATGCTTATTTATTATTTAGAATATAATTCGACTATTAACTGCTCTTTAATGTTTTCAGGAATCATATCTCTTGAAGGGATACTTAACATTTTACCTGCCATTTCGGAAGAATTCCAATCTAACCAATCGTATTTCTTTTTACTTGTTGACAAGGAAGAAGAAATTGTTTCTAGCGATTTAGATTTCTCACGAACACCAACAACATCACCTATTTTTAAAGTGTAAGAAGGAATGTTTACCAATTCCCCATTCACTGTAATGTGGCGGTGTGATACTAACTGACGCGCTGCGCTTCTTGTTGGAGCGACACCTAATCTGTACACGGTGTTATCCAATCGCGATTCACATAATTGCAACAGGTTTTCGCCTGTAATTCCTTTCATACGTGAAGCTTTTTCGAACAAATTAGAGAACTGACGTTCTAAAATTCCGTACGTATATTTAGCTTTTTGTTTCTCTCCAAGTTGGATTGAATACTCAGACTGTTTTCCGCCACGTCTTTTGTTTGGACCATGCTGTCCCGGACCGTAAGCTCTTCTGTCTAACGCTTTGTCTGGACCAAAGATTGGATCTCTGAAACGACGTGCGATTTTTGATTTTGGACCTGTATATCTTGCCATTTTTGATTTATTTAAAAGAGCGACTATGAATTAAGGCTTTCCTTCGATAATCGAATTGCTCTTTTTATTAATTAATTTACTAAACTCTACGTCTTTTTGGTGGACGACAACCGTTGTGCGGAAGTGGAGTAACGTCAACAATTTCGGTAACTTCAATTCCTGCATTGTGTAAAGAACGTATAGCAGACTCACGTCCCGCTCCTGGTCCTTTAACGAAAACTTTTACTTTACGTAATCCGAAGTCATGTGCTTCTTTTGCTGCATCCTCTGCGGAAACTTGTGCAGCATAAGGTGTGTTCTTTTTAGAACCTTTAAAGCCCATTTTTCCTGCTGATGACCAAGATATTACTTGACCTGCATTGTTAGTCAAAGAGATAATGATGTTATTGAAGGTAGCTTGAATGTGCGCTTCACCAACAGCCTCAACTTTGACGATCTTCTTCTTTTTTTGATTAGACTTTGCCATTATTTATTTTAATTTAAGTAAGCTACACTAACGTTTCACTTTTTCAAATGTTAGGCATAAATGCGCTAACGCTTGTTTTCATCAAACGCTATGCGTTTTCTTATTTAGTTGCTTTTTTCTTATTCGCAACTGTTTTTCTTCTACCTTTTCTCGTTCGAGAATTGTTTTTCGTGCGTTGACCTCTTAATGGTAATCCAGAACGGTGACGAATTCCTCTTTGACAACCAATATCCATCAAACGCTTAATGTTTAATTGAATTTCAGAACGAAGTTGACCTTCTGTTTTGATTTCATTGATTGAATTTCGGATAGCTGCCAAATGGTCATCATTCCAATCTAGGACTTTGATGTTTTCATCAATTCCATTATCCTTCAATATTTTACTTGAAGTGCTTCTTCCGATTCCGAAAATGTAAGTCAAACCGATTACACCTCTTTTGTTTTTTGGTAAATCAATACCTGCTATACGTGCCATAATCTATACTATTACCCTTGTCTTTGTTTAAGTTTTGGATTCTTTTTATTAATCACATAAACTCTTCCTTTTCTCTTCACGATTTTGCAATCTGCAGATCGTTTTTTAACTGATGCTCTAACTTTCATCTTTTCTTTGTATTTTAGGTATTAACCTATTTATATCTAAAAGATATTCTCCCTTTTGTTAAATCATAAGGAGACATCTCTACCTTTACTCTATCACCAGGAAGAATTTTAATGTAGAACATTCTCATTTTCCCTGATATGTGTGCAGTCAAAATATGACCATTTTCAAGCTCTACGCGAAACATCGCGTTGGAAAGTGCTTCAATGATCACACCGTCTTGCTCAATTGATGCTTGTTTTGCCATATTTAAAACCCGGATAATTCATTTGCAGTTCGTCTACCTTTCACACGTGTACCTTCCATTAAACCATCCATGTGACGATTTAATAAGTAAGATTCTATTTGCTGTAAAGTATCTAAAACAACACCTACCATTATTAATAGAGATGTTCCGCCAAAGAACATTGCAAAAGCATCATTCACACCAGCTATTTTAGCGATTGCAGGTAAAATAGCAATTATAGCTAAGAACAAAGAACCTGGGAACGTAATTCTTGAAACAAGTGAGTCAATATATTCAGCTGTTTCCTCCCCTGGACGAACACCTGGAATAAAACCTCCGCTTCTTTTAAGATCATCGGCAATTTTTCTAGGGTTAATCATGATAGCCGTGTAGAAATAAGTAAACACGATTATTAGCACCCCTAAAAGAACATTGTAGCTTACACCATAAATATCACCAAGAGTTCTTGTAATAAAACTTCCACCTTCTGCGGCTGCACCAGCAAATAACATTACTGGTATAGTCATAATTGCTTGCGCAAATATAATTGGCATTACACCGCTTGCATTTACTTTGATAGGTAGATAATTTCTTGCTCCTTGCTCGTCAACTGCTCTAGCACCAACAACACGTTTTGCTGTGTTTAAAGGAATCTTTCGAACACCTTGAACAATTAAAATTGTTCCCATTACAACCAACATGAATGCTACTATTTCAAGTACAATTTTGATCAAGTTACCAGAACCAACTGCAAAACCAAACTCAGCAGTAAAGGCTTCTGGCAGCCTAGCTAAAATACCTACTGTAATAAGCAGAGAAATACCATTTCCAATTCCCTTATCCGTAATTCGTTCACCAAGCCAAACTGCAAACATGGATCCTGCTATTAAAACAAGAATTGTTTGAACCCACCAGAATGTAGAAGCATCAACCGGCATTGCACCTTTCGATTCAACATATAGTGTAAGATAACTTGGTGCCTGAAGTGCACAAATAATTATGGTAAGAATTCTCGTATAATTATTTATTCGTTTTCTTCCTGACTCCCCTTCATTCTGCATTTTTTGAACAGCCGGTACAGCCATTCCTAACAATTGCATAATTATGGAAGCACTAATGTATGGCATAATTCCTAGCGCCATAACCGAAGCATTTGTAAATCCTCCGCCCGAAAATAGAGACAATAATGTCTCTAGAGCATTTTGACCACCACTTGCTTTGGCGTTCATTAACGCAGTGTAATTTACACCAGGTAAAATAACGAACGAACCTATACGGTAAATGAGAATTAAACCAAGAGTCAAAAGGATTCTTTTTCTTAATTCTTCAACTTTCCAGATGTTTTTAATATTTTGTATAAAACGTTTCATTTTAAAAAAATGTTGGCAAAGTTAATTAGATTTCTGAACAATTCCCTCCTTGGCTTTCGATAACAGTTTTTGCTGAATCGGAAAACTTATGAGCAGTAACATTAATCTTAGATTTCAACTCGCCTCTTCCTAAAATTTTAACAAGCTCGTTTCTAGATACTAAACCATTATCACGTAAAACCTCAGGAGTTATTTCTGAAATGTTTTTTCGATCAATTAATGATTGAATAATATCCAAATTAATTGCTTTATACTCTACTCGGTTTATGTTTTTAAAACCAAATTTTGGTACTCTACGTTGAAGAGGCATCTGCCCACCTTCAAATCCTATCTTAGTTTTGTAACCTGATCTGGATTTCGCTCCTTTGTGTCCACGAGTAGAAGTTCCACCTCGGCCAGAACCCTGACCACGTGCAATTCTTTTATCACTCTTAACAGAACCTTTTGCTGGAGTTAAATTATGTAAATTCATTTTAATTCGATTTATAAGTTTTACTCAACAACCTCTAATAGATGCTGTACTTTCTTAACCATTCCAAGAATCTGTGGTGTTGCTTCTTTTTCAACAACTTGATTCAGTTTCTTAAATCCTAACGCTATAAGCGTAGCTTTCTGATCTGCTGGACGTCTAATAGCGCTTCTTACTTGCTTTATTTTAATTGTAGCCATCTGATTTATCTATTAACCGTTAAAAACTTTGTCCAGTGTGATTCCACGTTGCTTAGCAACTGCTACAGCATCTCTCATTTTAGAAAGAGCATCAATTGTTGCTTTTACAACATTGTGTGGATTTGAAGACCCTTGGGATTTAGCCAATACATTGTGTATTCCAACGCTTTCTAATACAGCACGCATCGCACCACCTGCGATAACACCTGTACCATCAGAAGCTGGTTTAAGTAACACTTGTGCACCACCGAATTTTCCTTTTTGAGTATGTGGAACTGTACCTCTTAAAATTGGAACTTTGATCAAATTTTTCTTTGCATCATCAATTCCTTTTGTTATAGCTTCAGTTACTTCTTTTGCTTTACCCAAACCATGACCAACGACACCGTGTTCGTCTCCAACTACAACAATAGCAGAGAAACTAAATGTACGTCCACCTTTTGTTACTTTGGTAACACGGTTTATTGAAACAAGTTTGTCCTTTAACTCTATATCTGCAGATTTTACTCTATTAAATACTTGTGCTGCCATTTCTTAAAATTTTAAACCGCCAACTCGCGCTGAGTCCGCTAATGATTTAACTCTACCATGGTAAAGATAACCATTGCGATCAAACACAATAGTTTCGATTCCTGCTTTTAATGCTTTTTCTGCCACTTCCTTACCTATTACTGCAGCTTGTTCAGACTTATTTTTGTTCTCAACAGCTTTGTTTTTGTATGAAGAAGCGGATGCCAATGTTACTCCGTTAGTATCATCAATCAACTGTGCGTAGATTTGTTTGTTACTTCGAAAAACGGAAAGGCGGGGCACCTTTGAAGTACCAGAAATTCTTTTTCTGATTCTTCTTTTAATTTTTGCTCTCCTGTTAATTTTACTAAATGCCATAACTTTAACTATTATTTTTTACCTGCAGATTTACCAGCTTTTCTTCTAACGTCCTCACCCAAGAAACGTACACCTTTACCTTTGTAAGGTTCTGGTTTACGAAGGGAACGAATTTTAGCAGCTACCTGGCCTAAAAGTTGTTTATCGTGTGATTCTAATGTAACAACCGGAGCTTTACCTTTTTGGGTATCTGCAGATACTTTAATTGCTTGAGGAACTTCTAAAATAATCGCATGAGAATAGCCTAATGACATCTCCAACTGCTGTCCAGTTGCAGTTGCACGATAACCAACACCGATTACTTCTAATTCCTTCTTGTACCCTTCCGATACACCAACTATCATATTTTGCACTAATGCACGGTATAAACCATGCTTTGCACGATGATTTGGTGCGTCTGATTCGCGGCTGAAAGTTATAACATTGTCCTCCATGCTTAGTGTTACACAAGAATCAATTTCTTGGAACAATTCGCCTTTAGGACCCTTAACCGATACATTTGTACCGTTTAACTTTACGTCTACTCCACTCGGGATGTTAACTGGGGATTTACCTATCCTTGACATTTTTAACTTTTCTTTAATTAATATACGTAGCAAAGAACTTCTCCACCTACGTTTTCTTTTCTTGCTTCTTTATCTGTAATTACACCCTTTGAAGTAGAAACAATTGCGATACCCAAACCATTTAAAACACGTGGCATAACAGCAGCACTGCTATACTTACGCAATCCTGGACGGGAAGCTCTTTGCAATTTTGTGATTGCTGGAACCTTCGTTGAAGGATTATATTTTAAAGCGATTTTGATAACTCCTTGTTTATCGTCTTCTTCAAACTTGTAATTTGTAATATACCCTTGATCGAATAAAATTTGTGTCATTGCACGTTTTACATTCGAGCCAGGAATCTCTACCATTTTCAAACCAGCCGCACTTCCATTTCGGATGCGGGTTAGAAAATCTGCTATAGGATCTGTATTCATAATTTCCTACTTTTCTTTAAATTACCAACTTGCTTTCTTAACTCCTGGGATTTTACCAGACAGCGCCATTTCACGGAAAGTTACCCTTGAAAGACCAAACTGTCGCATATATCCTCTAGGTCTACCTGTCAAACCACAACGGTTGTGCATACGTATTTTAGAAGAATTTGCAGGTAATTTTTGCAATGCCATCATTGCATCCCATTTAGCTGATTGAACATCCTCAGAAGTGTCAGTTGACTTTAAAACTTTTGTCAATTCTTCACGCTTCTTAGCATATCTTACAACCATTTTTTCTCTTTTGCGCTCACGCGCTTTCATCGATTCTTTTGCCATCTCTACTTATTTTTTAATAAATGGGAAACCAAATGCATCTAACAATGCCATTCCTTCTTCATCACTATCCGCAGAGGTAACAAACGTAATGTCCATACCTAGAATACGACTTACTTTATCGATATCAATTTCTGGAAATATGATGTGTTCTTTAACCCCTAGGTTAAAGTTTCCTCGCCCATCAAATCCTTTCGGATTGATTCCGCGGAAGTCACGCGTTCTTGGTAAAGCAACTGAAATAAGACGATCCAAGAAGTCATACATCTTTTCTCCTCTTAACGTTACTTTCGTTCCAATGGGCATTCCTTTACGAAGTTTAAAGTTAGAGATATCTTTTTTAGAGATTGTAGTAATCGCTTTTTGACCCGCGATTCTTGATAAATCTGCTACTGCATTATCTATTAACTTTTTGTCCGCAACTGCTTCTCCCATTCCCTGGCTCAATACAATTTTTTCAAGTTTAGGTACTCTCATAACTGTTTTGTACCCGAACTTTTCTGTCAATGCAGGAATTATTTCCGCATTGTACATTTCCTTAAGTCTTGGTGAATAACTCATTACTTAATTTCCTCCCCTGATTTTTTTGAATACCGAACTAATTTTCCTGCATCGTTCAATTTACGACCAATGCGCGTTGCTTGACCTTTTGAAACGATCATAAGGTTTGAAATATGGATACCAGCTTCTTTCTCCACAATTCCACCTTGAGGGTCTGATGCACTTGGTTTGGCGTGTTTTTTTACTAAATTCACAGCTTCTACAATTGCACGCATTTTTTTTCTGTCAATCGAAAGGATTTTTCCTTCCTGACCTCTAGATTCACCGCTAATAATCTTAACTGTGTCACCTACTTTAATGTGTAATTTCTGTTGCATAACTTCAACTAATTTAAAGTACTTCTGGAGCAAGTGAAACAACTTTCATAAAGTTATTTTCACGAAGCTCACGAGCAACTGGTCCGAAAATTCGTGTTCCTCTCATCTCACCCGCTTGATTCAAGATAACGCAAGCATTATCATCAAAACGAATGTAAGAACCATCTGCGCGACGTACTTCTTTTTTTGTTCTTACTATTACAGCCTTGGCTACCGTTCCCTTTTTGACGGCACCAGAGGGCATTGCACTCTTGACAGCAACAACGATTTTATCGCCAACCGAAGCATAACGTCGTCTTGTACCGCCTAAAACGCGGATGACCAAAACTGTTTTTGCTCCTGAATTGTCTGCTACGCCAAGTCTAGATTCTGTTTGTATCATTACTCAAAATTATTTAGCTCTTTCGATAATTTCTACTAATCTCCAGTTCTTTGATTTACTCAAAGGCCGTGTTTCCATGATTTTTACGATGTCACCTTCGTTACAATCGTCTTTTTCATCGTGGGCTACAAACTTAGTAGTTTTTTTCACGAACTTACCATACTTTGGGTGTTTTACTTTACGCTCCACAGAAACTACAATTGATTTCTGCATTTTGTCGCTAGTAACGACCCCAACTCGTTCTTTTCTTAAATTACGCTTTTCCATGTCAAGCTAATCTCCTTTTTTAAACAAGCAACTAAGCCTGTGCTTCACGTTTAGTCAATTCAGTATGCAATCTAGCGATTGTTTTTCTGACCATTCGAATTTGAATTGGATTTTCCATCGGCGCCACACTGTGCGTCAGTTTCATTTTCGATAGTTGTTCAGAAAAGTCTGCTAGACGACTCTTTACGTCTTCTACTGAAAGTTTTGTGATTTCTTGCTGCTTCATATTAAATACTATTTCTCTGGTATAACATAGTCGTTGCGAACAACGAACTTACATTTCACAGGTAACTTTTGAGCTGCCAAACGCAATGCTTCTTTTGCGATTTCGTATGACACACCATCCGCTTCAAACATGATTCGGCCTGGTTTAACTACTGCTACCCAGTGACTTGGAGCTCCTTTACCTTTACCCATACGAACTTCAGCTGGCTTTGAGGTAACCGGCTTGTCCGGGAAGATTCGAATCCACACCTTTCCTTCACGCTTCATGTATCGAGTAACGGCGATACGAGAAGCTTCAATTTGGCGAGATGTGATCCATCCAGGCTCCAATGTTTTTAGTCCGAAAGAACCGAAAGCAATGGTACTGCCTCTGTGGGCCATTCCAGTG
>CANJSS010000024.1 GCA_947476955.1 Flavobacteriales bacterium | reverse complement strand
TTCCATATCTACCAGATTGTATGGTCTGTTATCTAGATTGAAATCGACTTCCATTTTTTTATTTACAACATGAAAAAGAATCACTTCGTGCTTGTTGTGTTTCATGTGCTGCAAGGCCTGAAATAGATCATCCAAATGCTCCGGGTCATCAAGTAAATCAGAAAATATAACGATTAAACTGCGTTTGTGACACAATTCTGCGATGGCATGTAATGCTTGAATTGCATTGGTTTTTTTCTTTTTATTCTCTGAATAATTTACCATTCTGTTTTCCAACTCACTGTATAAATAGCGGTGGTGTGCCATGGATGATTTTGCTGCCGTATGCAATTCCAAATCATCTGAAAAAAACGAAAGTCCAATAGCATCTCTTTGTCGTTTCAGCAGTTCAATCAAAGATGCGGCCGCATATACTGAAAACTCAAATTTTGTAAGGTCGCCATCTTTCGGAAACAACATTGAACTGGAGCAATCCAAAACTACTTGACAACGCAAATTGGTTTCTTCTTCGTATTTTTTAGTAAATAATTTTCCGCTTCTAGCATATAATTTCCAATCGATGTGGCGGGTTGATTCTCCTGTATTATACAATCGGTGTTCGGCAAACTCAACTGAAAAACCATGAAAAGGACTTTTGTGTAATCCGGTAATAAATCCTTCTACCACTTGTTTTGCAAGGATTTCTAGATTCCCGAATTGCGCGAGCTTTAAACGATCGATTTTCTTATTCATTTTCTAAAAGTAGTTATTTTTCGATAAAATGAAACGCTACGAACCCTTCTTTTTTGCTGTAGTTGCAACTTGGAATAAAATCCGTATTTCTGTGCTTGGATACTAAATCTGTCGTTAGCGCGAAAGTATAATCCTGTAAAAGAATTTACTTTAACTGCGCAAGCAATATCTTTATTTTTGGCAAAATAGCATTGAAAACAACGCCAATTAAAATACAGGATATTCCAATATAAACAAGAAAGGAAAGGCGTTCATCGAATACAAAATAACCAACAAAGGCGGCGTAAATTGCACCCAAATATTGAAATGGAGTAATTACAGAGGCTTTGTCTTCGTGCAATGCTTTTGTCAGTAATACTTGCGCGATTTGTGTGAAAATCCCAATAATAATGAGAATTAACCATTCTTTTCCTTTCGGCAACACAAAATCAAATAAGCACCAAAGGGACATGATTGGTATGGAAAGCATCGGAAAGTAAATAACGATATTCATTGGCGTGTCTGTAGCTTTTAATTTTACAATTGCAGCATATGCAATTCCCGAAAATGCTGCGGAAACAATTCCTAATCCAAGCCACGTATAATTAATCAAAACTTCCGATTTTCCATCCGAAAGTAGGTTATTGAAACTGATTAATGCAACACCTATAAAAGCAATTATAATAAAGAGCCACTGCAATTTCAGAACCTTTTCCTTCAGGAAGAGCAATGCAAATACAACTGTAAAAACTGGCGCGAGGTATTGCACGGTGGAAGCTATCGCTAGGGGCAAATAATGGATGGAATAGAAAAAAATGGTAAGTGCAATCATTCCAGAAGTTCCTCTTACCAGCAACCATTTTCGATTGTTTCCCAGGATTGAAAGTCCGCGATTTTTCAAAATAGCAAAACTGATAATGAAGGAAATTATGGAACGTGCTAAAACTAATTCGTGTGCTGGAATTTTTTGCGTTCCAGGCAGAAGTAGCTGTTCTGGCCCAGTTCCCATAATCTTAACCAAGAAATTAACTACTAAAAAGGATAATCCCGATAGCACAATATAAAGAATCCCTTTATGCATCTTGCGAAGGTAGATATCCTTTTACATACTATGTTTCTTTTTCAAAAATTTATACTTTATTTCTTTTCGGGTACTACGAATTGATTTTGGCATACAAACAAGCAACAATCGACTTATATTAAGCTTTTTGGAAACATTTTCAGTAAATTTGTACCATACAAAACTCAAAAAGTTGGAAAATCAAAAATACTATACAGAAAGAATAAAAACCTGTACTATTGAACTCGAGAAGGCAAATCGACGGGTCCAGCTTTTTGGCACGTTGCGACTGATTTCTTTCCTTGCAATTGGCCTTTCTGCCTTTTTATTATGGGGATCTAATTTTATGCTTCTTCTGATCTGCTTGTTTTTTGCACTTTTTCTATTGTTGGTTCACTTTTCGGTCGATGCCAAGTATTTGAGGGATAAAAAAAAGCAATTAATCGCAATAAATCAAAAGGAAATAGAGGTTCTAGAAGGCAATTGGTTACATTTTAAGGAAGGAAACGAATACAAGGATCCAGCGCATGCATTCGCAATGGATATGGATTTATTTGGTAAAAAAAGCATTTATCAGTTATTCAATAGAACAGTTTCTAGAAAAGGCTCAGATTTATTAGCGGAGCAATTAATGAACGGCACGGAAACAACAAAATTATCGAATGAAGCAATTGAAGAGCTTTCTAAACAAGCGGATTGGTGTCAGGAATTTATGGCGGAAGGAATGATTTTTAAAGAAGATTCCCTTGAAAAAGAATTTTATAAAATCAATCAAAACGCAGCACCTCTATCTTTATTTGATAAAATGGTTTGTAAGTTGATTCCGGTTGTTTCAATTGCAATGACCGTGTTTTACGCATTGAATTTTCTAACGGATAGCCTTTTTCTGCTATATGTTGTGGCAGTTTTTTCAATTATTGGCCGAAATTTAAAACGGATAAATACGATTTCCACTCGGGTTACGGCATACAGTTCGCAAGTGAAAATGTATCAACGTCAATTAAAACTTTACAAAGATGCTTCCTTTCAATCGGAACTAATGTTGAAGAATCGGCAATTACTGTTCTCCCAACAAGATAGTTTATTGGTTTCCTTGCGCGAATTAGCTAAGATTCAACAGCGGATGGATTTAAGGATGAATATTTTGGTTGGTGCCGCATTGAATTTTTTCCTTGCATGGGATTTTCAAGTGCTTAAGCAGTGGGAAAATTGGCGTGTAAAAAATGCAGAACAACTTGGAAATTGGGAAAAACAATTGGCTCAAATTGAAGTGTGGATTTCTGGTGCAATCTATAAGGTTAATTTTCCGGAACTTGTTTTTGCTAAATTCTCCGCAACCGACGCTATTCAAATTCAAAATTTGGGACATCCGTTTGTTCCAGCCGCAAAAAGAATTACGAACGATGTTGTTCTTGCTGAAAATGAACGGTTTTTAATTATTACTGGTCCAAATATGGCAGGAAAAAGTACCTATTTACGCAGTTTAGGACTAGCCTTTATTTCTGCAAATGCAGGTTTTCCCGTTTTGGCAAAGTCGTGTGAAATTCCGAAATTGAAATTATACTCGAGTATGCGGACATCGGACGACTTAACCGTTGAAAGTTCTTATTTTCATGCCGAATTGACGCGTTTGAGATTTATAATGGATGCTATTGAAAGCGGGGAGAAGGTGTTTGTGATATTAGATGAAATATTGAAAGGAACGAATTCTAAAGATAAGGAAATCGGTTCAGCGAAATTTCTGCAAAAATTGGAACGACTGAAGACAAAAGGGGTAATAGCAACGCATGATTTGTCGCTATGTGCTTTGGCAGATGGAAATGAAGCGTTCAAAAACAACTATTTTGATTCTACGA
The DNA here is from genome assembly GCA_947476955.1 of Flavobacteriales bacterium. Taxonomy (GTDB): domain Bacteria; phylum Bacteroidota; class Bacteroidia; order Flavobacteriales_D; family Crocinitomicaceae; genus M0103. The sequence goes on along the minus strand of CANJSS010000024.1, from coordinate 26,594 downwards.
TTTTAGGCGAAAATCTTACGTTTGATTATAAAATAAGAGACGGCGTTTGCCAGAATATGAATGCTTCTTTTTTATTGAAACAAATGAATTTAGTAGATTAATCTGATGTAAATAAACGCACTACAAAGAGCTATTGTAGCCATCAATAGCTTTTCTAACGGAACCATGTAACGAAAGTAATTTTTCCGCATCGGCATAATTCACATTAATTTCATCTTGAATCATTTTTATTCCACGATCCACCAATTTATTATTACTCAATTGCATATCTACCATTTTGTTTCCTTTGACGCGCCCTAATTTAACCATCAATGCGGTGGAAATCATATTCAAAATAAGTTTTTGTGCCGTTCCAGATTTCATACGGGTACTTCCAGTAACGAATTCTGGACCAACCTCTGGCGTAATTGGAAAATCTACCAATTCGGATAACGGACTTCCGGGATTACACGATATTCCTGCTGTAAGTAAACCGTGATTTTTTGCTTCGGAAATTGCTCCTAAAACATAGGGTGTTGTTCCGGAAGCCGCAATTCCAACTAACGTATCATTGGGTGTTATAGAATATGCCTGTAAATCTTTCCAGCCTTGTTGCGTATCGTCTTCCGCAAATTCAACCGCTTTTCGAATCGCAGAATCTCCGCCGGCAATAATTCCAACCACGATTCCTTGTTCAATTCCAAAAGTTGGCGGACATTCACTTGCGTCTACAATTCCCAATCTACCGCTAGTTCCAGCACCGATATAGAATAAACGACCGCCATTTCGCATCCGTTCCAAGCAAACATCAATAAAACGCTCGATAGCAGGAATCTCCTTTTCAATCGCATGTGGGACAATTTTGTCTTCGGCATTGATATTTGAAAGTAAGTCTAGTGTCGACATACTTTCTAATGCAGTATACTTCGAAGCAGATTCCGTTGTTCGTTTCATGGATAGAATTTTGAGGGTAATTAGTATTTTTTAATTCCGGAATTTTAGACGAGATACGCTCTTGAATTTTCCCCGTCAAGGTCAATTTCTACACGTTCTTTTAAGGTTGTGGACAAACTAATCCCAACAAAATCCGCCTTAATCGGATAGCGACGATGCGTCCTGTCTACCAAAGCAACGGTTTTAATTGATTTTGTAGGTCTTTCCAATAATTTAACCAGCGAATATTGCATGGTTTTTCCGGAATTCAGTACATCATCCACTAAAATAATATACCCATTTTTCAATCTATCTTCGTTAATTGAAAGTGTGATTGGTTTTTTCCATGGTTCTTCCTTATCCACTGAAATTTCAAAAACCTCAATTTGTTGGTCTGAATTCGATTGCATGATTTTTTGAATTTCATACGCCAATCTAATGCCATTCCCACAAATTCCACCAAGAAAAACAACTGGTTCTTCGAAACAATTCTCTAGTAATTGGTGGCCTAAACGGGTTATTTTTTGCTCAATTTCTGTGTGACTCAAGATGGTATGCATGGGATAAGATTTTAAACAAATATAAACAATGTTGTGCTGTAAACATAAAGAAAAAAGAAGTATAAAAGGTTTAAATCAGCGGAAAAATCGATTCTAACCTTTCTTTAAAGTTGCGTCTACAGGGTTAAATTTCGTTTTAAATGCCTCTAATCTATTTGCTGGAACAAAGAAAAAATCTCCTTCCTCAACTTGTTTTCCTTGTTCTTGAATAAAGTGGAAATTGTTTATCCCAAATTGCGTGTAACCAAGTGATTGAAATAGATCCAGCATGTTTGGTAGATTTTTCTCCGAAATTTCAACTTGCACAAATGGCTGGTGTTTTTCTAGAATCGTCTTAATTTCTTGAAAAACATTCCATTCATATCCTTCAATATCGCACTTTATATAGTCTAATTTTTTAAGATGGCCCAGCAATTCGCTTCCCTTAACAATACGCACTTCTTGTGTTGCGTGCTGTTTCTTTTCCTCTTCTGATTCAGCAATGTGGGGCAAACCTGTTCGAATCATTCCATTAGATGCGGGCATAACCATCGTGATGGAACCTTCTTCACTACCTAGAGCTACATTGTGCAGCGTTGCGTGTGAATATTTTTTCATGAAATAAGTCAATGTTTCATAAAAAACGGGAATTGGCTCTATTGAAATAAGGTTTCCTTTTTTTGCCAGGCGTGCAAAATTCTTTGAGAAATAACCAAGATTTGCTCCAATATCGACAATGGAAAAAGTTGGTTCAATAATTTGTTTAACACTATAATGGTATTTGAATCGTTCATCCTTTTTTAGTAATCCTAAGTCAAATAAAAAATAAAAACTTCGATGTAACGTGCGTAAATATGCGCGTTGGCTCAATAATTTATATAATAATTTCTTCAAATTCTTCATAGAATCAACTTACCTTTTCTTGCAGACGAAAGTACAGATTTTTTTAGGAAAGAGAATTAGCAGACGTGCAAATAATACGATTCATTCTATCTTTTTTAACAATTTCCGTGCAATGGATGCAGGAATCTTTATGTAACTTTGTGAAACGGGAACAGCCACAGCGTTGGCGCAGTGTCCTTATCCGTTTTTACGGAGCCCATGCAGATTACTCTTGAAGCTTAACATTTATGACCATCAAGGAAGTCTCAGGCAAGCAATGGCGGGCTGCATCTCATTTTTGAGAATAGATTCTATCAGCAGATTACAACGATTGTCGGCAACCTTAAACGTGTTTTCTGAAGCTTCAGAAAACCCAGCTGCATGGGTTTTTAATTTTAAAAAAAAGCACAAAAAAACCTTGAGATTAGCGATTTGCATTTCCCAAGGTTTTATATGGCGTTTTAAACTTGTTAAATTATTTGTTTCCTTTTGCGTGGTCTGCTAAAAATTGCTTTAATCCCAAATCTGTTAATGGATGATTAGCCAATGCTTTTATAGCGCTTAATGGACCAGTCATAACATCTGAGCCAATTTCCGCACAATTTATGATGTGCATTGGGTGGCGAACAGAAGCTGCAAGAATTTGGGTGTCGAACATATAATTATCGTAAATCAATCGAATTTGAGCAATCAAGTCCAAACCATTTGTTGAAACATCGTCTAATCTTCCCAAAAATGGTGAAATATAGGTCGCTCCAGCCTTTGCAGCTAAAAGCGCTTGTCCAGCAGAAAAAACCAAGGTGCAATTTGTTTTTATTCCTTTTGCGGAAAAATATTTTATTGCTTTTATTCCCTCCAAAATCATAGGGATTTTAACAACAATGTTCGGGTGAAGTGCTGCAAGTTTTTCACCTTCCTCAATCATTCCATGAAATTCAGTGGATATTACTTCAGCGCTTACGGGGCCATCAACAATTTTACAAATTGCGCGGTAATGGTTTAGGATATTTTCCTGACCAGTGATTCCTTCTTTAGCCATTAAAGATGGATTGGTTGTTACACCGTCTAATATTCCAAGATCATTTGCATCTTGAATGTCTTTTAAATTTGCGGTATCAATGAAAAATTTCATGTTTTTTGATTTTCTTCCAAAAATAATCGAAACCATTTAATCTAATCCGCAAAAATCAAGATGAGTTATTAGGAATTATCCACAATTCCATGCAGTTGCAAAATAGGGTGGGAACAAATTTTTTAAATTGATTATTACTTTTATTCTGATAGACTGAATCTAAGAGCGCAAAGCGTGAATTTGTTCCTGTTATTTTTTTTTAAATCTGAATAGAAAATTGTTAGACAAAAAAAATAGGGATAAGCTACTCATATCGCACCGCTCAACTTCTTACCTTTGCTACGTTCCCGTCCTGGAGGAGTCAGAAGGAGCTGGTCGTACAAGACTTATCCCCGCCACAAATATAAGTAGAATTCTAGGATGCGAAGCTGTAAAATCCAATTAATTTCCTTAAAACAGAATTATTTTCGTTTTTGATTATTGGAATAATTCAAAGATAGTTCAACAAAAAAATCCATTGCAATTGCAATGGATTCCTTTTATTTTATAGTATTTCTAATGGATTTACAGGTGCATAAAATCTTTTTTCGCAAGTAATTCCGCTTCGGATTCTCTGTAATCTGGGTCATCTACGCAACAATCCACCGGACAAACTGCTGCACATTGGGGTTCATCGTGAAAACCTACACATTCCGTGCACTTGTCATGAACAATAAAATAGACATCCATATTTACAGGTTCAAAACTTTTGTCGGATTCAATTTCTTCTCCCTCCAATGTTGTTATCCTACCAGTTAATGAAGTGCCATCTGAATATTTCCATTCTGCACCTCCTTCGTATATAGCGTTATTTGGACATTCTGGTTCGCAAGCACCACAATTAATGCATTCGTCTGTAATAATTATTGCCATGATAAATTAATTTCTGTGCAAATATAGCAACGCTAAACGGATTCTTTTGTTCATTTTCGGTAAAAAAAGTTTGAAAAATCAACTTTATCGGAGGATTGAAAGTAATTTTATACCGTGAAAAGAAAGGAATTAATACTTGGATTTGTTCAATTGGGCAAATTATTTACTGTTTTGGGGAGGGATGAAGATTGGAATGCAACTGAAACAGGCTTAACAGAAGAGGAATTCAACCAATTAAAAACGCTAGTGAATAAACAGTTTTTTTTTAATGGTTGGTTTATCAAAGAAAATGTTGAACGTGCATTGCGATCGCTCGGAGGTCAATTAACAAATGAGAAGCTTGAGGAATGGGTTGCTCCTTACAGTTTCAGCGAAACACCCAAAAAAGTTGCAATTATCATGGCTGGCAATATCCCACTTGTCGGTTTTCATGATTTTTTATCCGTTCTAATTTCTGGAAATAGCGCTGTTTGTAAATTAAGTTCAGACGATAAATCACTCCTTCCGGCGCTTGTGGATTGTTTAATTAAATTCTTTCCAGAAGTGAAGGATAGAATTACATTTACAATTGGTCGAATTGGTGAAGTAGATGCCGTAATTGCCACCGGAAGTGATAATTCACTAACCTATTTTAATCAGTATTTTGGAAAATACCCTCATATTTTTAGAAAGAACCGAACCTCTGTTGCTGTTATTCGCGGCGACGAATCAAAGGAGGATTTTAATGCGCTTGGACATGATATTTTTGATTATTTCGGATTGGGTTGTCGCAATGTTTCCCATTTATTTCTGCCCCAAGGATTTGAATTAAAGCGATTTTTCGAAGGAATTATAGGACATTCCAATGTCATTAATCACAATAAATACGGAAACAACTACGATTACAATAAAGCAATTTTCTTGATGAACCAGCACGTGTTATTCGATAATAATTTTGTACTCTTACGGGAATCCAATCTACTTTTTAGTCCTCTTTCAATGGTTCATTATCAATTTTACGAAAAGCAAGAGGAAATAGATGCGTATTTACATACCTTTCAAGATAAAATTCAAGTTGTAGTTGGTAAGAATTATACACCTTTCGGAAATGCGCAAAATCCGATTTTGAGCGATTACGCGGATGGTGTTGATACACTTAAGTTTTTGAATGGGCTGAAATAAATAACTTTTGTTCAATTAAATTTCCGATTCTAATAGTTGTAATTTAGTTTAGTATCTTTAATTTTTATTACTGTTAAAATGCGCATTTTTCGTATTACTATTTATTTTTTTAAGTTATTATTACCTTTAAATTTTGCAGCTTAAATAAATGCACATTTTTTTGCATTTTGAGCAACCAAATGAATAGTTCATACGTTGTACTGATGGTTTTAGGTGATTTAAACGAATAAATGATTTTATCTAATGTTTTTTTATACTATATGAATAGAATTTCTTACTACTGCACGCTGATTTTATTGCTATTTTTTCAATACAGTTTCTCTCAAATTGTGGATCCTTTTTCGATTCGGTATCAAAACCAACAAAAAGGTGGGATTGTTATGCTGGCAAATGTATCTGTTAGCTGCACGAATTGCGCTACTACAACTTCCCAAATTCCTCCAGCAGGAAATGGCCAAAACAATAATGTCACAATGAATTATGTGGATAGTGATACAGATGCATCCACTTTTATGTCCACTAGCGATAGTCTTAATTTATCAAATTGTAGCCAGGTATTGTGGGCTGGTTTGTATTGGAGTGCTCGGGTAGGTAAAACAGGTTTTACGCCAAGTGCAACCACTAATTATACAATTAGAAATAAAATTAAATTAAAGGTTGGAACAGGCGCCTATCAAAATTTAACAGCGGATGAATTACTCGATAACACCGTAGGACATCAAACTTATCATTGCTTTAAAAATATTACGAGTATAGTTCAATCAAACAATATCAAATCCCGTTATACACTAGCAAATCTTGTTACTCGGACAGGAAGCACAGAGTTTTATGGTGGATGGACAATAGTTGTAGTGTACAAAAACGTCTATCAACCGATGCGAAACTTAACTGTTTTTGATGGTTTAGCTAATGTTAGTAGCGGAAATAACGTTACGATTCCAATTAATGGGTTTTTAACACCTCTTACTGGACCTGTTAATTTTGAATTGGGTGTTGTTTCTCACGATGGGGATAGATCTCAAACAGGTGATCAGTTGCAATTCAATGGTGTAGGAACAACCTATTTAAATGTTTCAGATGCGTTGCATCCCACCAATGATGTTTTTAACAGTACAATAGCGCGTAACGCAGTTTTGACGCCCTTTCGAATTCCAAGTTTCAATAATACCTTAGGGCATGATGCAAGTATTTTCTTTCCAAATAATGCATCATTCAATTATATTGGAAATAATGCTAGTTCCGCAAATGTAAGGATAATTACGGGCGGGGAAACAATTTTAACCACTGTTGTAACTTCTGTTATTGATGTCTTTGAACCCGATCTTCGAGCGACTGTATACATGCAAGATTTAAATGGAGGAACAGTAAATCCTGGTGATGTGCTTGAATATACTTTGGTTGGAAAAAATATTGGATCAGATGTTTCAACGGGAACATATATGACCGATACTTTAGATATTAGGACAACCTATTTGCCAAATTCAATTTCAGTATTCTATGGTCCAAATACAGGATTTAAGACCGATGCATATTTAGATGATCAAGCAGAATATGACCCTATAAATAGAGTAGTTCGAGTTAGGATTGGTAATGGTGCAAATGCTACCACTGGAGGATCTGTTGCAAGTTCTGTTGCCGGAACGGACAGTACAGTTGTAAAGTTTCGTGTTACATTAGTTAGTGATTGCATGGCATTTCAATGCAATTCTGCTTTGTTACACAAAGCTTATATTTTTGGAAATGGTAATATCTCGGGTAACGCATACAACAATGGAGGACTATCTGACCTTCTTGATGCAAATGGCTGTCCTACAATTGCAAATAATGTTTTAGCTGTAAATGTTGTAGGATGCCCACCAACAGTTATAACAGCCAACCCACCGGTTTGCGTGGGAGATTTACTCACTTTATCAACCCCTTTGTCTTTTGGAGGTGTTTACAGTTGGACTGGACCAAATGGTTTTTCCAGTACAGGTCAAAGTACCGTTAATATTCCAAATGTTACCGCTGCAAATGCTGGTCAATATTCAGTAGTTATAAATTTCCCAAGTTTAAATTGTATAATAGATACAACGAAAACTATTACTATTCTTCCAAATCCAGCAGTTCAGCTTTCTAGTAGCTTCAATGTAAGTTGCTTCGGTGGAAATAATGGCGTTCTTTCAATAACTAATTCAGGAACCGGGCCATTTTCATATTTGTGGACAAATGGCAATATTTCTTCCAATCCAGCAGGTCTTGTTGCGGGCAATTATTCTGTGACGGTAACCGATGCAAATACCTGTTTTACAACCGCAACATATACAATAACTCAACCTACCGCTTTGTCTGGTGTTACAAACGCTATTTCTGATTTCAATGGATTCGATATTAATTGTTTTGGTTCATCAACAGGAATTGCTAATGTGGCAGCGAGCGGTGGAACTTCCCCCTATACTTATTTATGGAGTAATGGTTCAACTTCGAATAGTGCCATAAACTTGCCTGTAGGAATTGCAAATGTAACAATTACCGATGCACATTTATGCACGACTTCCGTTCCTGTGACACTGACTCAACCTGCTTCTGCAGTGCAAACTATCGTATCTAGTAGCAATGTGTCCTGTTTTTCGGGAAGCAATGGCAGTATTGATGTAACACCAAGTGGAGGAGTTTCACCATATAGCTATTTATGGAGTAATGGCGCAACTACGCAAGATCTTACCAATTTATCTGCTGGAACCTACAATTTAGTTACAACGGATTTAAATGGTTGTACAAAATTAAATTCTGTTCTTATTTCTCAACCATTAGCTCCTTTGAGTTTAACACAAACCCACACGAATGTATTGTGTTTTAACCAACTTACTGGATCCATTGATTTATCGGCAACTGGCGGAACTTTCCCGTATACTTATCTATGGTCGAATGGTGCGATAACCCAAGATTTGTCTGGACTTTTGGCTGGTAATTATACCGTTACTGTGACGGATGCAAATTTATGCACTGCGAATTTAATGGTAACAATTACCCAACCTGTTCAGGCTATATCAGCAGTGTCATCCATTACAAATGTCGCTTGTTTTGGATTGACTTCAGGTAGCATCGATATTACAGTTTCAGGTGGAATTGCGCCATATACCTACTTATGGACCAATGGAGCGATTACACAAGATGTATCTAATCTAGGCGCATCCATTTATAGCGTAACGGTAACTGATTTCAATTCTTGTTTACTTTTAGTAAATAATCTAAATGTAACCCAACCTGCCGCTGCAGTTCAAACTTCTGTAGTAAGTTCTAATGTTTCCTGTTTTTCGGGAAGCAATGGCAGCATAGATATTACACCAAGTGGAGGAGTTTCACCATATAGCTATTTATGGAGTAATGGCGCAACTACGCAAGATCTTACCAATTTATCTGCTGGAACCTACAATTTGGTTACAACGGATTTCAATGGTTGTACAAAATTAAATTCTGTTGTAATTACCCAACCATTAGCTCCTGTAAGTTTAACTCAAACCCATACCAATGTATTGTGTTACAACCAACTTACTGGATCCATTGATTTATCGGCAGCTGGAGGTACATCCCCCTATACTTATTTATGGTCGAATGGTGCGATAACCCAAGATTTGTCTGGACTTTCGGCTGGTAATTATACCGTTACTGTGACGGATGCAAATTTGTGTATTTCGAATTTAACGGTAACAATTACCCAACCTGTTCAGGCGATAGCAGCAGTGTCATCCATTACAAATATAGTTTGTTATGGATTGACTACTGGTAGTATTGATATTACAGTTTCAGGTGGAATTGCGCCATATACCTATTTATGGACCAATGGAGCTGCAACACAAGATATTTCAAATCTAGGAACTTCTACCTATGGTGTAACGATTACCGATGCAAATTCATGTGTCCTCAACTTTAATAATCTTGCAGTCGTTCTAACCACACCTGCTGTTCAAACTTCGGTAGCAAGTGTTAACGTTTCTTGTTTTTTAGGGAATAATGGTAGTATAGATATTACAACAAGTGGAGGAGTTTCACCATATAGCTATTTATGGAGCAATGGTTCACCGAACCAAGATATTTCTAACTTATCTGCGGGCACCTATAATTTGGTTACAACCGATAATAATGGCTGTATATATTCAAATTCAATAGTAATTACCGAACCAAGTGCAACAATTACATTAAGCCAAACACATCAGGATGTTCTGTGTTTCAATCAGCTTAGTGGTTCTATTGATATAACTCCAATAGCAGGAACAGCGCCGTATAGCTATTCGTGGTCAAATGGCTCTACAATGGAAGATTTAGGGAATATTGGAGCCGGAAATTACAGCGTAATCGTTACAGATGCCAATTCTTGTACCGCTAGTTTGGGAGTTGTTATTTCGCAGCCTTTGCAGCAAATTACAGTTTCTAGCAGTATTTCTAATGTTGCATGTTTCCAAACATCTACCGGGGCAATTGACTTAACCGTTGTGGGAGGAACAGGACCATATACCTATTCGTGGAGTAATGCAAACACACTTGAAGATCTTATAAATTTGCCAGCTAATACTTATTCGGTAGATATTACGGATCAAAATGGCTGTTCAATTTCCTATACTAATTTGGTTGTTTCCCAGCCAAACTCTGCAATTACAAATGCCTATACTGCTCAAAATATTTCGTGTTTCGGGCTCAATGATGGTCAAATTGATATTCAAATATCAGGAGGTTTAGCGCCATACGCATATACTTGGAGCAATGGAGCGCAGACCGAAGATTTGACGAATGTCATTTCAGGAAGTTATTTTGTAGTTGTGGAAGATAGCTACAATTGTATTGAGATTTTTGAATATGCGATTAGTCAACCAGCTCAAATAAATACCAGTTATACGGTGTTGGAACCTTCCTGTTTTGGCTACTTCGATGGAGAAATTAATACAACAACAAGTGGCGGAACAATGCCTTATTCCCTCAATTGGAATAATGGCGCTTCAACAAGTTTGTTACAATCTATTGGCGCAGGAAATTATACTCTAGAAATAACAGATGCAAACGGTTGTTTGAATGAAACACCGATTACTTTAGATCAACCTGCACAAATTCAAGTTACGCTAGATGCAGATGTTTTTGCGGGTTGTAATCCCTTGTTAGTTAATTTTGTGAATAATTCAGATGAACTCTTTTTGAGCAACTGGTATTTTGGTGATGTTTCCGTTGGAACTGGTACGCAAATTCCACATACTTACACATCAGCTGGATCCTATGATGTAACACTGGTAATAACAGATGCAAATGGTTGCTCAAATTTTGCTGAATTTGTTAGCTTAATTAATGTACTACCAACACCGATCGCTGGTATAAATGTTTCGTCCACCTATTTGAATGCTGCAGAACCAGAAGTAATAATTTTAAACACATCGGAAGGTGCAACAAGTTATGTATGGAATCTAGGAGATTCATTAGTGAATCACGCTTATTATGAACCTGGAAATTATACGTATCCAGTTTATAATCAAGATGACTATCTGATAACATTGATAGCAGTTGGTGCTAATGGATGTGCCGATTCTACTGAAGTATTAATTGAATTTGATAATAGATTAATTATTTATGTACCAAATTCATTTACACCGAATAGAGATGAATTTAATAATTCATTCAAGCCAGTTGTGCCAATACCTTTGAAAAACTATCAATTTACCATATACAACCGTTGGGGAGAATTGATTTTTGAATCTTTCGATAAGGAGGAAGGTTGGGATGGAACATTTAATGGCCAAATGGTGCAGGAAGGTACTTATTCCTGGAAAATGGTTATCTCAACTTCCAAAGTAGACGGATTAATTAAAAATGGAAATGTAAATTTATTTAGATAATCCCTTTCAAATAAAAATTTAATCCCTTGTATCATTTCAGAGACAAGGGATTTTTTTTGAAGAATTTAAAAACAGTTTAATTTTTTCAAGTGTAACATTTTCTATAGTCAAAATGTTTTAGTTTTATGCACAGACAAAACATTCAACTTCTTGCTTTTATAATCTTGTTTATTACTGCAGTAAAAAATACGCATGCACAACAAGAGCCATTAATTACCCAATTTTGGAATGCCCAAAATTATTTTAATCCAGCAACTGTTGGATTGAAATTCAAGCACGAAGCTGCAATTATTTATCGGAATCAATGGGCGAAATTGAATAATAATCCACTTTCTCAGCTGGCGAGTTATGCTGTTCGTTTGAAAAAAATACATGGCGGAATTGGTGTGAATTATGTACACGAGACAAGCGGTTTTTCCAAAACAAATAAATTAAAGTTTAATTATGCTTACCATCTAAAATTAAAAAATGAAGGCATTATTTCCTTTGGATTATCTGCTGGTGTTAAAATTTACAACTTTACACCCGAATGGGTTCAACCCTCAATTCCTTCTGATCCAGCTTTACCTGTAGCATTTAGAGATAGTAAATTAACAACGGATTTTGGTTTGATTTATTCAAAAAAGAGAACAACCTTTGGATTCAGTGCAACACAATTAAACGCACCAAAATTTTCTGGAAATTCATCCTTGACTTTTCAAGATGCTCGTCATTATTATGTATTTGCAAATTATATCTTTGGAAAAGAAGATGGATTGCAATGTACACCGCAGGTTTTATACCGAACGGATTTAAACTTCAATAGTTTGGATGTTAATCTACTTATTAGTTATAAATCTACCTACTATATTGGATTAACCTATCGAAACAGGGACGCAATAGCTGGAATAATTGGTTATGATTTCCGACAAAAGTATCGAATTTCCTTTTCCTATGATGTTACACAAAGCGCACTAAATAATGGCGTTTCCGGAGGCTCTTATGAGTTTGTACTAGCGTACAGGATGAAATAATAAAAAAATCCCGAAAGTCAAAAAATAATATAAAAAAGGGTATTTAACGCAAATACTTATTTTTCAGTTACAAACGCTTTGATATTTAGAACCATCGTTTTAGGCTCTGTATTTGCCGTTATGGTAACTGTTTTATTTTGCTCATTCAATTGTCCAACCTTTGGATGGAAAATAATTTCAATTTTGTCAGATTTTCCAGGAGCGATTGGCTTCTCTGGTTTTTTCGCTGTTGTGCAGCCACAGCTGACATCTACTTTATCAATTATTAATGGTTTTGTTCCAGTATTTGTTACAATAAACGAAGCATTATTTTCAGTATCTTCTTTAATTTTCCCAAAATCTTGTGTTGTTTTATCAAACGACATGCTTGTCATTGCGGAAGATTCATTTGAAAAACGCGCTTGTTCTTCCTTTTCGATTTCACTCAACGAAGCTTTTAGATCTGCTTCGTTCTGGTCATCTGCTGCCACAGCAGAAACAACTTCACCACTTTTCGTTTCCATCTTAGCAGAATTATCCATACAAGATTGCAGAAGCATTAATCCGAAATAAAAGGAAAGAATTATGCGTATTACCTTTTTCATGTTTCTAATATTTAAAAGTTTGTGCACAAAATTAATAAAAGCATTTTCAACTTGTTTTATTTTTTGTGGTGAAGTTTGTGCGTTTCTTTATTTTCAATTGCTTTTACTGCTCTCATTACGATTTCATTGGATTCATTATAAATTTGATAAAATTCATTGTAGCCCCAAAGGTCTTGCGCTAGAATTGCTTTCAATCGCAGCTTGATAAGTTTTTCACTCGTTTTATATTCTTCCTCATTGAATTTCAATTCCGGATCTTCCTTTTCGGCATACGCTAAAAATTCTTTCATCAAAATCGTGGAAGGTGAATACGTTATCAAAAATGAATCAAAAGTAGGGTAGGTTCCTAGTAATTGTTCTCGATTTTTATCTACATACTCTAATGTGAAACTATTCACATGTCCGCCTTGAATGAGGTCTCTGAAATAATCTGTGAATTCTAAAGTATCCAATGGAACAAAAATATCCGGCATAATTCCACCACCGCCATATACAATTCGTTTGGAAACCAAGGTTTCAAATTTCAATGAATCCGGTAATTTTATCGAATCGGCATTGCTAAATTCGCCATTTAAATACCGTTGCGTAAGGTCTTTTTTATATGCTTCTTTATCGTCATAAGATTTCTGGATAAAACGACCGCTAGGTGTATAGTAACGCGCAATTGTCAAGCGCATTTGTGAACCATCCGTTAAATCTATTGGGCGCTGCACCAATCCTTTTCCGAATGTTCTCCGCCCAATGATTAAACCGCGATCCCAATCTTGAATTGCTCCGGAAAGAATTTCACTTGCGGATGCAGAATATTCATCCGTTAAAACAACCAATTCACCTTCTTCCCAAAGTCCTTTTCTAAACGCATTTAAATTTGTTCTTGGTTGCGCTCTGCCTTCCGAGTAGACGATTAATTTATCTCCAGACAAAAATTCATCTGCCACTTTTTGTGCTTGATCCAATAATCCACCGCCATTTCCTTGTAAATCAAAAACAAGGTGTTTCATACCCTTTGACTTTAGTTCCTTGATGCTCTTTTGCACTTCATCCATAGTGCTTCTGGAAAAACTATTCAATTTTACATACCCAATTTCCGGTGTAAGCATATAAAAAGCGTCAACAGAATTAATAGGAATATTATCCCGCGTAATAACGAAATCCATTGCTTTCTTCTGTGCTTTTCTTAGCACCTCAATTTTGACTTTTGTGCCTAATTCTCCCATCAATTTTTCACGAACCTGGGAGTTTTTCAATCCAATTCCTGCAACAACCAAGTTATCCACTTTAGTGATTTTATCGCCCGGTTTAATTCCAAGTTTTTCGGATGGTCCACCAGGAATTGTTGCAACCACCATCAACGTATCTTTCAAAATCTGAAAACGAATTCCAATACCGACAAAACTGCCATTTATGGAAGAATTTGCATCGTCCACTTCTTCTTTTGAAATATAGGTAGAATGCGGATCTAGTTTCTCTAATAATGCAATTATTGCAGCTTCAGTAAGTTGTTGAGCGTTTACATCGTCCACATACATTCTATTCACATAGGTAAGTACTTCGTCAAATTTTTGGGTTGTTCCAACTTTTTGAGGATCGATTTGCGCTGTACTGCTAAAAATAATACAAGCGAAAATGAAGAGAGAAAAATAGTTTGTCATTACAATTTATTTTGAAATATAAATATAGTCTAATTAACCGTTGAAAGCATAAAAAATGTCTGAAATTGACATAAAAAATAGACAAGTAAGTCTGGATCAATGAACATTTCTATGTTGAATGAAATATAACTTTAGTATTAAAAACCGTTGAAAGCTTCGTTAATTTTAACCTGTAAATGGAATTTAGATGAAAACATTGTTTGTGTTTATTTTAGTGGTTTTCGTTGGTTCAGAAAGTTGGACTCAGGTGCGGGAATTTGATAAACTTGAAATGTTTTATGCGCAAGGTCATTATAAATCTGTATATCGAAAAGCTAGTCGATTGCTGGATATTCCAGATTATGACTATTCACAGGTTCCAACTTTTTACAGGTCTTTGGCATTGTTTCAATTGAGTCAAAATGAATATTGGTTGATTCGCAGCCCAAAAGCATTGGAAGAAGCTGGTCAATTATTCCGTCAGATTAAAAAATCGAGTGATGGAAAGAAAATTTTGGAAGCACATGTCTACGAAATCGCCTATTTGAAAGCCGATTTGATTTCTTGGGCAGAGGATTTAAAAAGAAGAGACAAAATTACCGAATTCGAAAATTTACAAAAGGTCATGGATGGACTTTTTGATGGCATTCCAGATCTTGAAAACCAAGGCGAAATAGTAGATTTCAAGGAAGTAGATTTAGAAGACCAGAAAGGCGACTCTTATTTCAAGGAGCGCCAAAAAATCATTGATTATGCGAAGAAACAAATAGGAACACCCTATGTGTGGGCTGGAAATAGTCCGACAGGATTTGATTGCAGCGGATTCACCTGTTATGTGATGAAGGAATTTGGCAAAGAAATACCGAGAAGGGCAATTGATCAGCACCAGAATTCGAGAAAAATAAAGGAGAAGAATGTTCAGAAAGGGGATTTAATTTTCTTCGATAATGGATCTGGCATATCGCATGTTGGAATGGTTGTATCAGAAAAGGGAAAACCATTGGTGATGATTCATGCGAGTTCCTCTAAAGGTGTTATTATTACCGAACTTGAGAAATCAGATTATTGGATGAAACGTCTTTCCGGGTTCGGGACTTTTGTATATTGAAAAATCGGGAAAAACTCCTGCCAGTAAATTAAGTGCATTTCGCCTTAAAAACGAGCTATTTTGTTGTTTTATTTTTCGTCATTTCCTTTGCAAATAGAAATAGGGTAGAACTAATCGCTAAAATTAAAAGGTAATACAAACCGGAATAAAACGAAGGAGTCGAAATTTTAAAAATCAGTGCGATTTCAATTAGAATTCCAGTAACTAAAAGTAAATAAAATACAAATTTAGCTAATCTTCCAACATGGTTTTTTAGTTTAAAAAGCAGGTTGGAAAAAAGCATTAGAAAAAGTATTGCAAAGGAATAATTCCAGGTTTTTTTCAGAAATTCTGGGTAATAATAATCCGCGATTAAGACAATAATATTTAAAAATGCTAGGACGGAGAAAACAATGAAATATTTTTTTGGAATCGATGTGCTTGTTACCAGCCCAAAATAAATTCCAAAAGATAAAAATGCAGCAAAACCTATAAGTGCGTAGGGATGAATTTCGTTTGGTATAACTAATTTATAGGCGCAAAACCCCAAAATAGCAACCAGAATAAATACTATAACTTTGTTTACATTTTGAACCATTCTTTCCTCCATTTTGAAAAGTAATTTTTAAATACCAAGATTGAAACGTTAAGAGTGGAATAATCTTCGATTTTTTTCCACTGCGCAGACCAAATTCCACAATGCTCGCGCGCCAACATTTGCGTCCCAATCGCCTTCTTTTCCAGGTGCTACCTCATTTAAATCGAAACCAACAATTCTTCTTCCGGATTCTACTAATTTAAAAAAGAGGTAATTTATTTCTTCTAGTTTAAATCCTCCTGCAACGGGTGTACCTGTATTTGGACAAAGTTCGGGCGATAAGCCATCAATATCAAAAGAAATGTATACGTTTTCAGGGAGATCTCTGATTATTTTGTCAATTTGAATCTCCCATGTTTCTCCTCTGAATTGCGCTTCCTTCAAACTCCAATCAAAAAATGTGGTGATTCGACCCTCGCTATTTTCAATCAAATCTACTTCGGATTGCGCAATATCTCGAATACCAACTTGCACAAGTTTCAGTAAGTTTTTACAGTTTTTCAATGCATTAAACATGATACTCGCATGCGACTGCTCAAAACCTTCGTAAGCATCTCTCAAATCTGCATGCGCATCAATTTGAAGGATTCCAAATGGTTTGTTTTGACTGTCAATTGCTTCTATCAAACCCAGTGGTGTAGAATGTTCACCACCCAAAACGCCAACAATTTTCCCTTTTTGAATGGCTTCAATTGCTCTGTTTTTAAGGTTTTCCTTCAACGCATTTTGAGTAGATGAAATCTCCGATACAGTTGCTTGAAACGCAGGATTTTCTGCTAGTTTCCCACCATTTTCTAAAAAGTCAATATATTCTAATGCCTCAATGCATAATTTGGAATTTATTTCTTGCCATTCTCTCGAAATTGGGGCCATGAAAACTTTTGTTTCATACGCTTTATCCAATTTTGGATGGTAAAAATCCAATTGCGTTGAAGCAGTTAAAATTGCCTGGGGTCCATCACTTGTGCCTTTTCCATACGAAGCTGTAGCGTCCCAGGGAATTGGGATAATTAAAATATCCGCTTCGCTTTCCGTAACCGGAAAACCAAATAAATTTCCGTTGGCAATTCCAACACCGTTAGGATCAAAAGACATATAAAATGGGATATTAGAAAAAGGTAGAACCCAAAAATTGAATACTACCTTTCTTGTTTATTTCTTCAATAAATCTTTCACAAAATTAGGTGTTGCAAAACTACCTTTGTGTACATCTGCATTATAATAGCGCAAACCTTTTGATGCAACAAACGCGTCAACAATAGATTCATTTTCAATTGTTTTTGGATGCAAATCACCTTTTAAACCATATTGGAAACTCCACATACCAGAAGGGTAGGTTGGTACAAAAAATAAGGAAACTGGTGCTTTATCTTTTCCGAAAATATCCTGTAGCGTATGGTTCAATTCTGAAAATGCTTTTTCATTGAATTTTGGAGATTCTCCTTGTGCAACCAATATTCCGTCTTTCTTCAGCGCATTGTAGCAGTTGGTATAAAATTCAACGGAGAACAACCCTTCTGCAGGACCTACTGGATCCGAACCATCCACAATAATTATATCAAAGGATTCCGCTGCCGCAGTTTTTAAATAAGCAATGCCATCTCCAACAATCAGATCCAATTTTGGATTGTCAAATTCTGCTGCAATTTGCGGTAAAAATTCTTTACACGCATCGATTACTTCTCCATCAATTTCAACCATCGTAACTTTCTCGACAGATTCGTGGCGTAAAATCTCACGCACTGTTCCGCCATCGCCACCGCCAATAACAAGGATGTTTTTAGCATTTCCATGGGTGAACATCGATGGGTGAGAAATCATTTCGTGGTAATGAAATTCGTCTTCGATCGTTGTCATCACCATATCGTCTAAAGCAAGCATTTTCCCGTATTTATAAGATTCAAGGATTCGAACGCGTTGAAACGGCGATTGAACATCAAAGAAAACTTCCCCTGTAAATCGAAGGGATAAGGCTTGATTTTCATCTTTATCGGTAAACCAAACGTTGCGGGTGAAAAATTCAGGATTTCTCCATTCTCCGGCTTTTTGGCGCATGGTTGTCATGTCAAAATCGTTGCGCGTCAACAAATTAACAGATCCGCGTTTCATTTCAATAGCGGAGTAGGATTGAGATTTAAAACAATCCTTCAAATAATCAAACGAAATCCAGGCATCCATTTCACCGCAGGTAAAAAGATCTACTGCCGCATAACCATATTCTGGCCAGGTATGGATCGCTAAATGACTTTCTTGAATTACTACCACACCAGAAACACCAAAGGGTGAAAAGTGGTGAAAAGTTGAATTGATAACTGTTGCACCTGCTTTCTGCGCTGCAGCTACCATGTCGCGTTCAATTGCTGCTACATCGTTCATGATGTTTGGATCGCAATTCATGAACTCAACAAGAATGTGATTCCCTAATGCTGTACTCATTTTATGTATTACAAAATTAATTATAGGCCACAAAGATAATAGTTTATGGTAGAAAAGTAAGCCACATTATGCACTATTTACGCATACCATTTTTACCGTAAATTAAGAGTGTAATTTTTTATGTAAAAAACCACCATTTGAATAATGAGAACTATTAAATATTCATTAAATGATTGTGAATATTCATTTGAATAATTTAAATAAAATCAAATATATATTTTGTGCTCAATTATCAAATATTACTATGAAAATTATTACTATGAAAAACTACTACACTGCTTTTAGTAATCCATACCCAACTCGCTCATTCATTGAATTGTCCACAGTTTTTTCGTTATAAAATATATTTAATAAAATACTAATAATCAATAAGTTCAATTTTAAAAATAAAAAAAATGATTTTATCAAAGTTTAACTTTATCAGAATAATCCTCTTTTTTACATTGAGTTTGACAACTATGAATCTTTACGCGCAAACTCAATATATTGTTACACCAACAGGAGGATTGGCCAGCAATACAAATGGAACTGGGGCAGATCCTGTCTGTAGATTTTATAATTCAATAAGATACCAAGTTGTTTACACAGTAGCGGAGTTAGCTGCTGCAGGTATTCCTGCCAATACAGTTATAAGCAGACTTGCTTGGAATGTGACGGAGTCGTCTGCTTCGTTGGGTAACTACACAATAAAAATGGGACATACAGCAGCAGTAAATTCCGCTGCCCATAATGTAGACGCTACCACGCAGGTTAAAAATCCGTTTACTTACGGAGTTGCTTTGGGTTATAATGATATCATTTTTGATAACAATTTCACGTGGAATGGTACACAAAATATTGTTGTCGAAATTTGCACCGGAGCTGCAAATCCTTTTGCGTCCCCCTATGGTGGTGTTCAAGCAAAAATCACTGTTGCAAATGGCTCAAGATCGATAAGACAAGATGGTGCATCTGCTTGTGCAGTAACAACCAACACAACGCAAGCAAATAAACCATATATTCGTTTTACTGGGGCAGTAGCTGCTGCATGTTCTGGCACACCAAATCCTGGAACAGCAGCTATTTCATCTGCAACAGGTTGCGCAAATTCAAACTTTTCACTTTCTTCAACAGGAGTTTCATCTGGTTCAGGTATCACTTATCAGTGGCAAATATCAGCTAACGGAACTTCTGGTTGGACAAATGTCGGCGCGCCAGGATCTTCCTTAATAACATCAACCGCAACAAATGCATTTTATAAATTGGTAACTACTTGTGCAAGCAGTGGATTATCCAATAGTTCGAATGTAGTTTCATACACAGTAGTTACTTGCTGCACCAATACACTACAATGCTATGACTCCTTTGGAGATGGCTGGAATGGCGGAAGTGTTAACCTTTACGTTGGTGGAACTTTGTATGGAAACTATACTATTGCAACTGGATTTGGACCAACTACGGTTAACTTCCCGTGTTTTACTGGTCAGGCAATTCAAATTACAGTAGCTGCAGGAGGAACATATCCAACAGAAATGTATTTTAATGTTTTAAATGGCGCAGGAGTGCCACTTGTTTCAAATTATTATCCAAATACGAGTGGAACATGGAATGGAGTAGCAAATTGTCCGCAACCTCCAACTATAACATCTTTTTCACCTACAACGGCTTGCGGCACTGGAGTTTCTGTTGTCATTACGGGTACAAATTTCCTAGGTGCAACAGCAGTTGCGATTAATGGCCTTGCAGTTACTTCTTATGTTGTAAATTCATCAACTCAAATTACAGCGATAACATCACCTTCCAATACTACTGGTCTTGTTTCCGTTACAACAGGTGTTGGAACAGCAACAAGTGCAAGTTCAATAGCAATTTATGCCTTACCAATAATTAGCGCTCAGCCTTCTGCACCTGCAGCATTCTGCGGTGGAACAGGAACATCTGCATTAAGTGTTACTGCAACAGGTGCTGTTTCTTTCCAATGGTTTAGTAATGGCGTGGCTATTTCGGGCGCGCCATATTCTGGTTTTACTTCAAATACTTTGACAATAACGAATCCAACGGTTGCTGTGAACGGTGCATCGTTAACGTGCGTTATTACCGGAGCGGGAGGTTGCACCGTTACATCACTTGCGCAGGTGCTTTCAGTTGGATCTTCTCCAGCAAGTCCAAGTCCTGTAATAGCTACTAGCAGTACAATTTGTCAAGGCCAATCTTCCATTTTAAATGCAACTTCTGCAGGAAATTATGTTAATTGGTACGATGCAGCTACCGGTGGAACTCTACTTACAACTCTGCCAAGTGCAACAAACTATACGGTTACTCCTGGAGTTACTACAATTTACTATGCGGAGGCAGTTACTGTAAATGTAGGTTCACCAACTACACAGACATTTAGTTATACCGGTGGAGCCCAAACATGGACAGTTCCTCCTGGTGTTACAAGTATATCTGTTGATCTTTCAGGTGGTAAAGGTGGAAATCAAACACAATATGGTGCAACTGGAGGTTCAGGAGGACGATTACAAGCAACTTACCCTGTTACACCTGGACAAATTTTAAATATATACGTCGGAGGAGCTTCCGCATCTACAGCCGGTGGTTATAATGGCGGAGGAACAGGTCCAACTTCCATTACAGCCTATGGCGGTGGTGGTGGTGGTGCATCTGATATAAGAATTGGAGGTACCGCTTTGTCAAATAGAATTTTTGTTGCCGGCGGTGGCGGTGGAGCAGGATTAAACTGTTCAACTAATCAACATTGGGGAGGTCTTGGTGGCGGATTAACTGGCGGTACTGGCTGGCAATGTAATTTACAAACTGCTTATGTTGGAGTTGGTGGATCCCAAACTGCTGGTGGTGCTACAGGAACTTTAAGTCCTGGAACACCTGGTGCATTAGGTATTGGGGGCAATGGATACTCTTTCTATGGCGGCGGCGGCGGCGGTGGTTACTATGGCGGTGGCGGTGGTTCCTACGGCGGTGGCGGCGGTGGAAGTAGTTTTGCTGATTTAACTGCTACTTCTGTTACACATACGCAAGGATATATGGCTGGCAACGGTCAAGTTTTAATTTCTTATACGCCAGTTATTGCAGGATGCCCTTCTCTTACTCGACAAGCTGTAACTGTAACAGTAAACTTAGCACCTACAGCAACTGCTGGTGCTGCTTTAACAGCAATTTGTGCTGGTGCTACTTCAGCTGCAATGGGAGGCAGTATTGGCGGTTCAGCAACTACAGGGACGTGGTCCGGTGGTACTGGAACATGGACAAATGCTTCAGACCCAACTTTAGCAACGTATACTGCAGGAATTTCTGAGACTGGAACAATTACGTTGACACTCACAGCAAATGGTGGTGGATGTGCGCCAGCAATTGTTACAAAAACAATTACAGTAAATGCACTTCCAGTAATTAGCGCAGGTCCAGACGCAACACTTTGTCCTAGTCAAACAGTTGTTTTGGCCGGAACTGCAAACATGTCAGACTCCTATGTTTATACTCTTAACATGTTCGATTCATTTGGTGATGGTTGGAATGGAGGTTTTTTAACTGCTTTCGTTAACGGTGCATCGTTTGGCACCTATTCAGCTGCTGGTACAGGTTCTACGGCTACTGTTAGTGTAAATCCAGGACAAACTATTTATTTTACATATACCCCTGGAGCATGGGAAGGAGAGAATTCCTATTCCATTTCCTTAAATGGCTCGGTTGTATATACCACAGGGACAAATCCTCCAACTGGAACTATTTATACGAATAATAGCCATCCACAAACTGTTACTTATTCTTGGTCTCCAGGAACAGGATTAAGTTCTGCAACTGTTTTGACGCCGACTTGTTCAGCTACTGCAACAACTAATTATACTCTAACAGTTAGTAAAAATGGATGTTCTGCAATTGATGCAGCCTTTATAACAGTAATTCCTGGTGCAGTTGCAGGAGTTTTGAGTGGAACACAAACTACATGTATTGGAGCAACCACAACATTTACAACAAATGGTGCTGCTGGTGGAACATGGACATCTTCTAATGCAGCTGTTGCGACTGTTAATGCAACAACAGGCACAATTACGGGAATTTCGGCAGGTTCATCTACAATTACCTATACCGTATTGGGTGTAAGTGGTTGTCCAGATGCAACTGCAACAAGACTTGTAAGTGTTTATGCATATCCAATAATAAATGCAGGCTCAGATGTTACAATATGTCCAAGTTCTTCAACTGTTTTGACAGGAACTTCCAATATGTCAGATTCCTATGTTTATACGCTTAATATGTTTGATTCATTTGGTGACGGATGGAATGGCGGTTATTTAACGGCTTTTGTGAATGGCGCATCCATAGGAACATATGCTGCTACAGGTACTGGATCTAATGCTACTATTAATGTTGCTGCAGGTCAAACAATTTATTTTACTTATACTACGGGAGCATGGGAAACGGAGAATTCCTATTCTATATCCTTAAATGGCTCTGTTGTATATTCTATTGGGTCAGTGCATCCTTCCGGAACTGTTTACACAAATAATAGCCATCCACAAACGGTAACGTATGTATGGTCTCCAGGAACTTCCTTAAGTTCAACTTCAACTTTATCAACAACATATACTGCAACTACCCCAATTGTTGCAACCTATACTTTGACTGTTACATCTAACGGATGTGCTTCAACCGATCAAGTTGCAATTACTGTGCAGGATTTGGTTCCTCCGGTTATTACATGTCCGAATAACGTTACTGTAAATTCAGCTTCAGGTATTTGTGGTACATTAGTGCAATTCAATGCCCCAGTGGTTACGGATGATTGTGCACCAAATGTTTTATCTGCTAATCTACTTGTGAATGGCAATGGAACTGCTGGTTTAACTGGTTGGAACATTACACAAAATGGAGGAAATGGCTGGGCAAATAGTGGAGAAACAGCTCTTGGAAATGGAACTTCTTTTATTGGTTCGTATGCTTGGTGTGTGAAAAATCAAGTTGTTGATTTAGTAGCGAATGGCTACACAACAACGCAACTTGATGCAAGTCCATCCATTACAGTAAGTGAGTACTACAAAGCAAATGTTTGCTGTTCCGCAACGGATCAATATTTTTACCAAGCGGAAATACTTAATGCTTCCTTAACACCAATAGCAAATTTTAATTTAGGATCTATTGGTTCTCCCGTAAATTCAACAGCTGTTTGGCAGCAAGTAACGAATACATTTGCTGGATACCCAAGCGGTGCAAGGTATGTGCGTATTACCCATGGATCAAAAGATACTGAATTTTGGGCTGGGCAATATGGAACCGTTATAAATGAATCCAAAGTTCAAGTTTTCATTCCTTCTAATTTGACAGCTGTTCAAACAGGTGGTTTAGCAACTGGTTCTACATTCCCAGTTGGAACTACTACAAATACGTTCACTGCAACAGATGCTACAGGTAACACATCTTCTTGCTCCTTTACAGTAACGGTTATAGATAATGTTCCTCCAATTGCAATTTGTCAAAATCTTACTGTACAATTGAATTCTTCAGGAACAACAGCAATTACTGCTTCTCAAATTAATAATGGATCAACAGATAACTGTGCCATTGCTACACTTGCTGTATCACCAAATACGTTTACGTGTGCAAATATTGGTGCAAATGCGGTAATATTAACGGTTACAGATATTTATGGAAACAGTTCAACCTGCAATGCAACGGTTACGGTTCAAGATATTATTCCACCAACCACAATTTGTCAAAACATTACCGTGCAATTAAACACTGCAGGAAATGTCTCCATTACAGGGACTCAAATTAATAACGGATCTACAGACAATTGCGCTATTGCATCGTATTCTGTTGCGCCAAATTCTTTCACGTGTGCAAATATTGGTGCAAATCCGGTTGTGTTGACTGTAACAGATGTGAATGGTAACAGTTCAACCTGCAACGCTACGGTTACTGTGCAGGATAATGTTGCTCCAATAGCAATTTGTCAGAATATCACAGCGCCACTGAATTCATCTGGAAACGCTATAATTACCGCTTCTCAAATAAATAATGGATCATCGGATGCGTGTGGAATTTTTAGTACTACTATTAATACTAGTAATTTCAATTGTTCCAATCTTGGAGCAAATACGGTAATATTAACGGTGACAGATAACAACGCTAATAGTTCAACCTGTTCAGCTACTGTAACCGTTGTAGATTTGGTTAATCCATTCTTTATTACTACTCCAGCAAACATTAGTAATACTGCTGTTGCTAGTTTATGTGGAAGAGTAATTTATTATACTCCACCTACTTTTGGTGATAATTGTTCGGCAACTATGTCAAAAATTGATAACAGTGGCTTGGCGTCAGGTGATATATTCCCAGTTGGTGTAACTACTCAAACCTACCAGTTAACAGATCAGTCTGGAAATACTGCCGTATATTCTTTCACAATTACTATTGTAGACAATCAAAATCCTATCATTACGAATTGTCCTTCAAATATTACTGTAAATACCTCTGCTGCGTCATGCAATGCGGTAGTTAGTTGGACAACACCTGCGATTTCAGATAATTGTCCAGGTGTGCAATTTACGGTTAGCCACACATCTGGAAGTCAGTTTTCCGTTGGCACAACAACAGTAACCTACACTGCAACAGATGCTTCCAATAATACAAGCACGTGCAGTTTCAATGTAACGGTTATAGATAACGTAGCGCCAATTGTTCCTGTTTTACCAACAATAACAGGGGCTTGTTCTGCAACTGTATCAGCACCTACTGCACAAGATAATTGTTCCGGTGCCTTAACCGGTGGAACAACAAATCCATTGACATATACTGCACAGGGTACTTATGTTATTACTTGGACATTCACAGATGCAAATGCGAATACTAGTTCAGCAACGCAAACTGTAATTGTTTTAGATAATATTGCTCCGATTATTACAGCCCCATCTGCCGTTTCAGTATTTGCAAATGCGTCATGCAGTGCATCGGGTGTAGCATTGGGAACTCCAGTAACAAGTGATAACTGCTCCGCGGTAACTGCAACCAATAATGCACCTGCTACTTTTCCAATTGGAAATACAACAGTAACATGGACAGCGACCGATGCAGCTGGTAATTCAGCAACTGCATCACAATTGGTAACAGTAACTGACAATACACTACCATCAATTTCAGCACCTGCAAATATTACAGTATCTGCAAATGCAAGTTGTGTAGCTTTCAATATTAATCTTGGAAACCCAATTGCAACGGATAATTGTACGGTTAGTTCAATTACAAATAATGCACCTACAGTATATCCTTTAGGTGTAACAACAGTTGTTTGGACAATTACAGATGCTAGTGGTAACGCTAGTAATGCATCCCAAACAGTAACGGTTGTAGATAATGGTTTACCAATTGTTGTTCCTCCTGGAAATGTTGTTTTTAACGCAACAACAAGCTGCAGTGTAACAAACTCAGCTTTTGTATTAGGTAATGCATATACAACAGATAATTGCAATGTTGCAAGCGTTACAAGTAATGCCCCAGCATCATTCCCTATTGGAAACACAACTGTAACATGGACGGTAACAGACAATGCTGGAAATATTGCTACAGCAACGCAAGTAGTAACAGTAGTGGATAATACCAATCCAACAATTACTGCTCCTTCCGCAGTTACGGTTAATGCAAATTCTAGCTGCACTGCAACAGGTGTAGCATTAGGTTCTCCAGTTGTGACTGACAACTGCGCGGGTTCTGTAACAACCAATAACGCTCCAACTACTTTCCCTCTAGGAAACACAATAGTTACATGGACTGTAACAGATTTAGCTGGACATACAGCAACTGCTACACAATCTGTAACGGTAGTGGATCTTATTTTGCCAACAATAACTGCTCCTGCAAATATTACGGTTTCTGCCAATGTAAATTGTGTTGCCTTTAATTTAAGTTTAGGATC
>CANJSS010000023.1 GCA_947476955.1 Flavobacteriales bacterium | reverse complement strand
TCTAGGAGCAGGAATCGGTATCGGAAGAATCGGTGGATCTGCAGTAGAAGGAATTGCACGTAACCCTGAAGCTTCAGGAAAAATTACAACAACAATGATTATTGCAGCAGCACTTATTGAAGGTGTTGCGCTTTTCGGAGTCGTTATTGGTCTACTAGGTGGAGCAAAGTAATTAAAAAATCATTGCTTTAACGGTTGGTTAAAGCAATGATTTTATTTTTTAGAAAACAGTTTAATAAAAATAAAATGGATTTAATAATACCAGATTTCGGTCTTTTGTTTTGGACAGGTTTAGTGTTCATTTGTTTATTGTTTGTGCTAACTAAATTTATTTGGAAGCCTATTTTGAGCGCTGTAAATGAACGGGAAGAAAAGATCACTGAAGCATTGGAACTTGCCGTTAAAACGAAAGCTGAAATGGAATCGTTGCAAGCTGAAAATCAAAATATTTTGAAGGAAGCTCGCGCTGAAAGGGATTCAATTGTAAAAGAAGCGAAGGAAATTGCATCTAAAATGGTTGCTGATGCTAAGGATAATGCGAAGAAAGAATCTGAAAAAGTTGTTGTTGCAGCGCGTCAAACGATAGAAGCAGAAAAATCAGCAGCTATAGCGGAATTGAAATCACAAGTAGCTTCATTGTCAATTGAAATTGCTGAAAAAGTTGTGCGTGGAGAATTAGCTTCAAGCGATAAGCAAATGGCTTTAGCAGAGAAATTAGTTGGTGACATTAACATGAACTAATTAGCGAAGATGAAAAGTACTAAAGCAGCATCTAGATACGCAAAGGCAATTCTCGAATTGGCAATCGAACAAAATGTGTTAGATCAAGTAGCTGGTGATATGAATTATGTTGTTGAGGTTAATAGCGAAACGAAAGATTTTCAAGTTTTATTAAGTTCTCCAGTAATTAATCCAGATAAAAAATTAGCAATCTTCAATGAATTATTTGGTCAGTTTGAAAAATTGTCAATTTTATTCATTGATTTGATTACAAGAAATAGACGAGAATATATGTTAGTAGAAATTGCACATTCTTTTAGTGCTCAATTGAAAGCATATCGTGGAATTGTTCCTATAACACTCATTTCCGCTGTTAAACTTGATGGCACAATCAAAGAAAAGATTTTTGATAAAGTTAAAGCTTCAGTAAATGGAGTTTTAGAAATAAACGAGATAATCGATCCATCTTTAATAGGAGGATTTATCATACGCATGGATGACAAGCAAATTGATGCATCTGTTGCAAGTCAAATTAATAATTTAAAACAACGTTTAACAAGATAATCCGCAATTAAGTGGAATCAATGTAAAACTAACGAGTATGGCAGATATAAAACCAGCAGAAGTTTCTGCAATTTTAAGAGAACAGTTATCCGGATTTCGTTCCGAAGCTGAACTACAGGAAGTAGGTACCGTATTGCAAGTCGGTGATGGTATTGCGCGAATTTATGGATTGAACGGTGTTCAGTACGGAGAGTTGATTGAGTTCAATGGCGGATTGCAAGGAATCGCTTTAAACCTAGAAGAAGACAATGTTGGAGCCGTAATGCTTGGACGTTCCAATCTTGTGAAAGAAGGAGATACTGTAAAACGCTTGGGTCGTATTGCTTCTGTTAAAATTGGGGAAGGATTAGTTGGTCGTGTTATTGATACTTTAGGGAATCCAATTGACGGAAAAGGACCAATTCAAGGCGAATTATTCGAAATGCCAATCGAAAGAAAAGCACCAGGTGTAATCTTCCGTCAGCCAGTAACTGAGCCATTGCAAACTGGTATCAAAGCAATTGATGCAATGATTCCTGTTGGTCGTGGACAACGTGAGTTGATTATTGGTGACCGTCAAACGGGAAAAACTACTGTTGCGATTGATACAATTATTAACCAACGTGAATTCTACGATAGAGGTGAACCTGTTTTTTGTATTTATGTTGCCATAGGACAAAAAGCATCTACTGTTGCTGGAATTGTTAAGAAATTTGAAGATGCAGGAGCGATGGCCTATACGGTAATCGTTGCGGCTAATGCCTCCGATCCTGCAACAATGCAGTTTTATGCACCAATGACAGGTGCCGCAGTTGGAGAATTCTTCCGCGATTCAGGTCGCCCGGCTTTAATAGTATACGATGATTTATCCAAACAAGCGGTAGCTTACCGAGAAGTGTCATTGTTACTTCGTCGTCCTCCAGGTCGTGAGGCTTATCCAGGTGACGTTTTCTACTTGCATTCCCGTTTATTGGAAAGAGCTGCAAAAATTATTGCAGATGATAAAATCGCATCCCAAATGAATGATTTGCCTGAATCCTTGAAAGGAATCGTTAAAGGTGGTGGTTCATTAACAGCCTTGCCAATTATTGAAACACAGGCTGGTGACGTATCGGCTTATATTCCAACGAATGTTATTTCTATTACGGACGGACAAATATTTTTGGAAAGTGATTTGTTTAATGCAGGTATTCGTCCAGCAATTAATGTTGGTATTTCTGTATCTCGAGTTGGTGGTAATGCTCAAATCAAATCGATGAAGAAAGTTGCCGGAACATTAAAATTGGATCAGGCACAATATAGAGAATTGGAAGCGTTTGCTAAATTCGGTTCGGATTTAGATGCTGCTACGAAATCTGTTTTGGATAAAGGAGCACGTAACGTGGAAATTCTGAAGCAAAGAGAAGGAGATCCATACCCGGTAGAAAAGCAAATTGCAATAATCTATGTGGGAACCAAAGGGTTGATACAACGCGTTCCAATTTCCAAAGTGAAAGAATTTGAAAAAGAATTTTTGAATTATTTGGAAGCAAAACATTCGGATGTATTAGTGGCGTTAAAAGCCGGTAAATATACAGATGAAATTACAGATACATTGTCAAAGGTAGCTAAGGAATTAGCGGATAAATACTAAATTAATTTGGAATCTAGCATTCGGTATTCTTTTGAACGCCGAATGCTAAATCCTGCATACCGAATCAAAGTATGGCAAGTTTAAAAGAAATACGAAATAGGATTACTTCCGTAAGTTCAACAATGCAGATTACCTCCGCTATGAAAATGGTATCGGCTGCAAAGTTGAAAAGAGCGCAAGACGCTATCACGCAGATGCGCCCATATTCGGAAAAGTTACAAGAAATTTTAGCTAATTTGAGTGGCACTTTGGATCTAACTGAAAATGCTTTCGCATCGGAAAGACCGATTCAAAATGTTTTGATTGTTGGTATTACTTCTAACCGTGGATTATGCGGGGGATTCAATAACAACAGCATCAAACGCGTAAACCTTTTAGTGAATGAAGAATTTGCTTCTGCTAATACGCGTGTTTTATGCTTAGGGAAGAAAATTAAGGACGCTTACAAACGTTCTGAAAAGTATTACATCAACGATGCTTTGGCTCCTGTTGAAGATATTTTTAACCAATTGAATTTTGAAAATACTGCTACGATTGGAAAGGAATTAATGAACCTATACACAAGTAAGGAATTTGATAAAATTATAATTGTATACAACCGTTTTATAAATGCTGCAACACAAGATGTTCGAGCAGAGCAATTTTTGCCTTTAGTGCCATCTTCAACAGATGATTTAACAGCAAATAGCGATTATATTTTTGAACCATCCAAAGCAGAAATTGTGGAAGATTTGATTCCAAGGTCTTTGAAAATTCAATTGTTCAAGAGTTTGTTGGATTCAAATGCGGCAGAACATGGCGCTCGTATGACGGCAATGCACAAGGCGACAGATAATGCAGATGAATTGAGAAAAGCATTAAAATTAACATACAATAAAGCGCGTCAAGCTGCCATAACGAATGAAATTCTAGAAATTGTTGGTGGTGCGGAAGCATTAAACAGCTAAAAAATTGAAACGTTAAATTTCCTAAGAAATAAAATTAGAAGCAGAATCTTTAAAGGTTCTGCTTTTTTTATGGAAATTTTGTCGCTCTAGCGCAGACAAAAACCCAACAAAACATCCATAAACTCCTCGGGGGATTCGGCATGAACCCAGTGACCGGCTCCTTGAATTGTGCGCACTGTTGCGTCGGGAAAAAGTTCTTCTAATTGCTCAATATCGCTGTCTAAGATATAATTGGAAAGTTCTCCACGAATAAAAAGGGTCGGTAGCATAACTTCTTTCTCTGGAAGTGCTGCTAAAATAGCGTCCATTTCACGTTCTAGAACTCCTAAATTCATTCGCCAAGCCAGTTTCCCTTTCTCTTTCCAATACAAATTCTTTAACAGAAATTGCCGCACTCCTTCGGATTCAATATGTTTTTTTAAAGTCGCTTCAGCTTCACTTCGCAGTTGAATAGTTGAAAGGTCAATCGCATGCATTCCTTCAAGAATATGTTGATGGTGGGTTGGATATTCTTTGACGCCAATATCAACAACAACCAATTTGTCTAGTTCTTGTGCATAATTTTGAGCAAATAACATGGCAACTTTTCCGCCCATCGAATGTCCGATTAGGATAACTTTTTTTAAGGAAAGCGTTTCGAAAAGTTCTTTAAGATCCTCCACCATTATGGGGTAGGAGAATTCATCGCTCCAATCTGAATGCCCATGATTGCGCAAATCCACTAAAATAACGCGGTAGTATTCCGAAAGTTTTTTAGCATGTGTTTGCCAATTGTCGGAAAATCCAAATAAGCCATGTAGAATTAGCATTGGTTGGCCTTCTCCAATTTCTCGGTAATGAAGTTTCATTCGGGGGAAATTAATTTCCACAAAAATAAGAAATCCAACTGAAACAAATTTTCAATTAGGAAAAACAACCTGCCTTTAATTGACAAAGCTGGATAATATATCCATTAAATTAGGCAGAGCAAAAGTGGGAGTTGAAATTTTTATTTTTTCCGGGGAATCTGCATTCGCTTTAACAGACTCTGTTGAAACTGGGATATCAATTGCTTCTGAATGCATATTTCCAACCTTAAACTGCTTGTCATTCATGCTAGTAATAATCTTTACCATTCTATCTGCTGTAATTTTATCCTTGTCAAAAGATATTTTAGCGGTTTGAATTTTATTGGCATCAATAAAATTAAATTCTACCCGTTCAACGCCACCGGTAGCTTTCAATTCTTTCCTAATACTCCCCCCACAGCCCATTTCACATGTCATACCTTCAACTTCTAAAGTCAGAAGTCGGTTTGCTTGTACAATCGGTTTAACAGTGGAATGTTTTTTTTCTGTACGTAGCAAAACAACATTCGGTTCTGAGGAACACGCGCTCAATACTAGAAAAGAGGAAAAAAAGATTGCTAAGGGTTTCATTTTTTTGTTTTTGATTCTGTAAATGTAACTCAAAAAGAAGCCTTTTGGAATAAAAAAATGTTAATTTTCAAAACAGGTGAAATGAATTGGATATCCACGTCGCAGACCTTATATTTGCAGAAAAGAAATACCATGAAAATCAAGGAGGCAGTTTTTGTTATATCCAATACAGACGTGAAAGATTGTCCGTCAGATTCAAAACCTGAATTCGCTTTTATTGGTCGTTCCAATGTTGGAAAATCCTCTTTGATTAACATGCTTGTAGGAAATAAAAATCTTGCCAAGACATCTGGACGTCCTGGAAAAACACAATTAATCAACCATTTTATAATCAATAAAGAATGGTATTTAGTAGATCTTCCTGGATATGGTTATGCAAAGGTTTCCAAAACTTCTCGCGAAAAATGGGAGATTTTTATTGCGGAATATTTAACGAAGCGTGAACCATTACTCAATGTATTCGTTTTGTTGGATTCGCGCTTAGAACCGCAAAAAATAGATTTAGAATTTATGAATTGGTGTGGTGAAAAGCAAATTCCTTTTTCAATGGTTTTCACTAAAATTGATAAAATTTCTTCTACCGCGCTGCAAAAAAATCTAGCAAAGTATAAAAAGGAAATGCTTAAATATTGGGATGCCTTGCCTCCGGTTTTTACCTCGTCGAGTGAATCTGCATTCGGAAAAGAAAAGATTTTGAATTATATTGAACAAATTATAGAAACAACGAAATAAATACCTGTTTTTTCCTGGCAATAACAGAGAAAGGTAAGATGAATTTTTCACTGACCGAACCTCTAGCCATTAAAAGACCAAAGCAGTAACTATGGAACATAAAGAAGATAAATTAAAAGAAGTTATATCGCACGCAAAAGAATATGGTTTTGTATTTCCATCTTCAGAAATTTACGATGGATTAGCTGCAACGTATGATTATGGCCAATTGGGTTCTGAATTAAAAAATAACATTAAATCTTATTGGTGGAAATCGATGGTGCAGATGCATGAAAACATTGTTGGTATTGATTCCGCAATTTTTATGCACCCTACAACCTGGAAAGCATCGGGACACGTAGATGCATTCAATGATCCATTGATTGATAATAAAGATTCAAAAAAACGCTACCGTGCAGATGTTTTGATAGAGGAATTTATCGAAAAAATCCGAATGAAGATTGAAAAGGAGGTGGAAAAAGGAATCAAGAAATTCGGGGATGATTTTGATGAGACACAATTCCGCGCTACCCATCCAAACGTTTTACGAAACAAGGAAAAGATCAACGAGATTGAGGATAGAATGCGCGAAACATTGGGTAAAAATGATTTGGAGGGGGTTTACAATTTAATTGTTGACCTAGAAATAGCTTGTCCAATTTCTGGGACAAAAAATTGGACGGAAGTACGCCAATTTAATTTGATGTTTTCCACTGAATTGGGCTCTGTTGCAGGAGATGCTTCTACAATATATTTACGTCCGGAAACGGCTCAGGGAATTTTTGTTAATTTTTTGAATGTGCAAAAATCCGGTAGAATGAAAATTCCATTTGGTATTGCGCAAATTGGAAAAGCGTTCCGCAATGAAATCGTAGCACGTCAATTTATTTTCAGAATGCGTGAATTTGAGCAAATGGAAATGCAGTTTTTTGTGCGCCCAGGAGAAGAAATGAAATGGTACGAATACTGGAAAGAAGCACGATCCAACTGGCACAAAGCACTTGGTTTGGGAGATCACAATTACCGTTTTCACGACCATATTAAATTAGCACATTACGCAAATGCAGCGGCAGATATAGAATTTAATTTCCCTATGGGTTTCAAAGAATTGGAAGGAATTCATTCCCGAACCGATTATGATTTGAAGCAACACGAGCAATTCTCTGGAAAAAAACTCCAATACTTCGATCCTGAATTGAATCAGAATTATGTGCCCTTTGTGGTGGAAACTTCTGTTGGACTAGATCGTATGTTTCTAGCGGTATTGAGTGCGTCCCACAAAAATGAAGTATTGGAGGACGGCTCAGAAAGAACAGTTTTAACATTACCGCCAGCTTTAGCGCCATATAAAGTGGCGATTATGCCATTGACTAAAAAAGACGGATTACCAGAAAAAGCGCGTGAAATTATCGATCAGTTAAAGTTTGATTTTTTATGTCAATACGACGAAAAAGATTCTATCGGAAAACGTTACCGTCGCCAAGATGCTATCGGTACGCCATTTTCTGTAACCGTTGATCATCAAACATTGGAAGACCATACCGTAACAATTCGCGACCGAGATACAATGGATCAAGTTAGAGTCAATGTTGCTGATTTATTTAGTATTATCGACCAAAAAGTAAATATGCGGAAGTTATTGGTGTAGCATAAATGCCACTAGCTGTAGGTAATGGAATAGCTATTGCCTACTTTTTTTAGTTCCTAAGAAAACTCTGTATGCCGCCAAAAAAGGAATGCCAAGAATTAAAACGACTGCAAGAATATACCCTTGTCGAAGTAAATAAAAATCTTTTATTTCTGTCATATCCGCTTGATCATAACCCAATCCAATGAAATAAGATAGGCTCAAAGGCGCTTGTTCTTTTATTTCAACCATATTTCTTACAATAATAATTTCTCCTGCAAATAAATTAATTGGCAATAGAAATAGTGGTAAGGAAATAAGCAGAGCCAGAATAAAAAACAATGGTAATGGTTTACTCAAAATAGATTTCATACAGAATCAAATACGGTGAAAGGCAAAGATAAACAGAATTAAGAATTCTTTCCGATAAGTTTTTATTGGTATCCCGAATTTTTAAAAATGGATGTAATTTTCTATCCACTAAAGAATTCCCTACTAATTCTAATTTTTTTAATCCAAAGAAGCATTTCGAGGAAAAGCAATGTTTGTAGTAAATTCTCGTTATTTTAGCACCAAACGAAAGGATGAATTTATATTCGAATAAACAAAAGTGGAAAATTGCACTCATGGTGATAGCGCTCACCATGGTTGGCGCATCTTTGTTTTTTTCCAATTCTATCGTTTCCAAAATGGGTAATCGCGAACAGGAAAGAGCGCAACAATGGGCAGATGCCATAAAAAAGAAACTGGAGTTAGTTCGTTTGACAGATCGTATATTTACACAACTTCGTGAAAATGAACAACGCGAAATGGAATTGTGGATTGATGCAACAAAGGAAGTTTCCAAAGCAACACCACTCGATCAAGTTCCTGACTATTCCTTCCCGCTAAAAATAATTAATCAAAACAAAAATATTCCGGTTATTTTATTGGACAATGATCAAAACATTTCGGGAAGTGTAAACATTGATTTTGATACAAGCTCACTCCGGAAAGATTTCCTAGAAATTTCTGCGGATGATTTAACCAAAAAATTTGAAGATTCTTTGCAAATTTTAGCAAGAATTTGGCAGAAGAGAAATCCGTCTTTTACCGTGGAAGTGTATGAAGGTTTATTTATGACCTACGTATACTATGATTCCAAGGAAATAATTAGATTGGAGTACGAAAGGGATTCTCTCATTCGTTCGTTTAACCAGGAATTAATTGACAATGAAGGACTCGTCCCGGTTTTATTAATTAATGATCTTACCAAAGAAGTAATTGGAAGTAATCTCGAAAAAGACAAATTAGATGCTGGTAACCTCGCAGCAACTATTAGTGAATTGCGTGCTCAAAACAAGCCTATAGTGATCAATTTTAAAAACGGACAGAACAACCTACTTTATTTTGATGATAGTCCTGAATTGAAACAATTACAATACTTTCCCTATATTATATTTTTTATAATTGGGTTATTTATTCTTATTGGATATATTATATTCAGCACGTTTAGAAAGGCGGAACAAAATCAGGTTTGGGCAGGAATGGCAAAGGAAACTGCGCACCAACTTGGAACTCCATTATCCTCTTTAATGGCTTGGATTCAATTATTAGAGACAGAGAAAATTGACCCAATGATTCCGGCAGAAATGCATAAAGATATTGATCGTTTGGAGAAGGTGTCAGACAGATTTTCTAAAATTGGTTCTGGTGCAAAATTAGAAGAGAGTGATTTAAATAGAACTGTGCAAGGGGTTTTGGATTATTTGCGCTTCCGTATTTCAAACAAAGTGGAAATTGAGTTTAATACGAACGTTCCAGTTCTAGTTAAACACAACGCTCCGCTGATGGAGTGGGTGGTTGAAAATATTGCAAAAAATGCAGTAGATGCTATGGAAGGCGTTGGAAAATTAACAGTTTCTGTTCACACTTCTCCAAAATGGACACATATTGATATTACAGATACTGGAAAAGGAATTCCGCCAAATCAACTGAAGTCTATTTTCCAGCCTGGCTTTTCCACTAAGAAACGAGGCTGGGGTTTGGGATTGTCATTGGTAAAACGCATCGTGAAAGTTTACCACAAGGGTAAAGTATTTGTTTTGCATTCGCAAGTAGATGTTGGAACAACTTTTAGAATAAGTATTCCGCTCTAATCTTTTCCTCTTACAGATTCTGTAAATCTACCGTTCGCATGGAAACAAATGCTTTAACAACCGTTTCACCAATTCCTGGAACTGTAACATGTATCAAGTAAATTCCCGAGGCAATTGGAATATTTGCATAATTGGTCAATGTCCAATCCAAAAATGTAACCGGACTGTCTTTTTTCATCGTTTTGATTAGCTTTCCTTGTGTCGAGAAAATTTGTACAGTACATTTTTCAGGTAAATTCGTAATCTTCACTCTACTATCTAATTTATTGTTTTCGTATTCCGAAAATGCATTGTATGGATTTGGTACAACATTTATTAACTTCAGTACATCTGCCAAAGCATTTTCACTTTGCGTAATCGTACTTCCAGAAGCCATGTTCCAAGAATACATTGGTCTTCCATTATTCAAATTACTCGCAGAATAGTTCTTATATTCTTTATTTACACGCAATCGAATATGTACATCTGTAGAAAGTAATTGACCTCCATTTTTGAGCAAGGGGTATGCAATCCAGGAAAGACTGCCATACAACTGTCTTTTTGCAATGGAATTATTGTTTTCAATTTCTAACATTTTCTGGTAAACAAAATTACTAGAGTTATTCTCTCCCTGCGCTGGATAATAAGGCGGAAAATCGAATCCAGGAAGAAAGTTATTGATACTCGCTTGGTTGTGGCTAAATACATAAATCGCATGCATTCCACCCATTCTTGGTGTTCCTGATCCATCCACTAATCGGTCGGTTGGATTCCAGATCATATCAGCGCCATTTTCAGCCCCCAAAAAGGAGTTTTCTCCAAACGCAACATACAAACGCGCTCCGGTTTCTAAATCGATAGCATATCCCGGAAACCACCCCATTCCATTTCCTGTTCCATCTTCTGTTCCATATTTATTGACGCTCGGACTTTTACGCATTGCGCCAGGTGAACAATTACCGCTATTCAATGCTGCATCTCTTCCTAGTTCGATAACAGGACAACGTGTCCATTTTGATTTATCCGATGTCAGCACAATATCTACACTTGGCAAGAAACTTATCGAAGCGTATGATTTACTAGATCCTGGTGTTGGAAGGTTGTAATATGCAAGTGGCATATAGCTGCATTGGTAACCCGTAATGCGATGTGGAGCAATTCCGCCACCAAGAATTTGGGAAAATCTACTTTGGTCGTCCACGCCAATTTCATCATCATAGCACGAAGCGGCCGCAAATGGATCGTTCATCGGATTTTCTGTTTCTTGAAACGTTCCTGAACGAACCCAATTTGTTGGAAAAAAAGCGCTATTATCTTGTACAAATGTCAACCATTGTTTGGAGGAATCCGCAAAATTAATGGAACTATTAATTAAGTCAGTTGTCTTAACCGATGCATTTCCGCTTGGTCCATAATAGTTTTGCTGCTTAATCTGTACAGAAATTCCCCATTTCGGAATAATCTGCTCTGTATCGTTGGAAATTGTTTGTTCGGAATCCACCGAATCTAGCAGGGTTCCATTTTCTTCTGAAAAACGATAGATTACCCAGTTTGCTGTATCCGTGCCATTTGAACTTGAAGGAGCAAAATTCTTGAATTTACATTCAAAATAGCCGTTAGCAACATTTAAAGGATCGACAACTTTGATATTTATTGGTCCGCCGTTTTTCGCGTAAATTAATTTATCCAACAAACCATTTTCTAAAATATAATTTGTTGAAAATTCCGTTAATTCTAATGCGCGATTACCATTTCCATAGCCATCTAACCTGGTAATTTCCGGCGATTGGCCGTATTCCAAATAATGCAGCGTTCCTCCAGCTTCCGGCATAGGATTGTGCGGAATTGCTTCTATTGTTTTAACTTCGCTTCCCGCAGCTTTTCTACTTGCCAAATACAATTTTTTCTGTCCTTCAAGTGTTGAAGGGTCTTCTGGATTGTAGTTTTGGAAATTATTATAGGCATAGGAAATCGCGACATAATAATAGCGTTTGAAATTGACTAAATTCGGATTTCCTTGCGCGAATAAATCTTTTGTGACGCGGAAACTGTGCCGAATTCCTGCATCTTCTCCATCCACGCGTTCTACCGGAATACTTGCTCCTAGATCATCGTCGAATTCAAAATTTATAATTCTGGAAACTCCGTCCTTTATATCACATTGTGCCACCAAACGCGCCTTCTCAGCATCTTGAAGATCGGATAACGCAACTTGTTTACTTTGCATCTGGTAGATTTGGTATCCCTGAAATCGGTAATTTTTATCCGCATTTGCATCTGCTGAAACGATAAACGGATCAAATTCTGAATATTTTTCCTGATAATTGTTAGAATTAACCGGGTTGGAAAGTGTTAGAATCAATTCATTTTGTAATTCCTGAATATGCAGATCTGGCGCATGCGGGCCTTCCAATACTTTGAAGCAATTTTCAAATAATGCTTGTGCTTTATCATCTGCACGCTGCAAAAATCCAACCGAAGCGAAAGGTTCTCCTCCACTAGAACGGGCAAAAACGACACCAACAGTTATGTTGTTTACAGCGCCAGGTTTTAATATAAAAGGACCTGCAGATTGTACAAATCGGCGATCGTTTGGTGGATTATTGGAGGTTTGTTCTGTCCAAGGTTCTTGTGGATTTC
Source organism: Flavobacteriales bacterium (assembly GCA_947476955.1). GTDB lineage: Bacteria > Bacteroidota > Bacteroidia > Flavobacteriales_D > Crocinitomicaceae > M0103. The sequence goes on along the minus strand of CANJSS010000023.1, from coordinate 17,908 downwards.
CAGATGTACCCCAGCCTAAAGGGTCTGTATCGCCAGGAAACATAAATTCACACGGAACGGCTGGATCTGCTTCTGGATCTGAAAGATGGCCTGAACCGCCATAGTAGAATCGGGTATTATCTTTCCAAAATCCACGCAGATAATTGTAATAATCGGAAGCATTTATTGGATCTGTCTGACTTGGATTGGAACCATTGGTCGTGTTGGAATAGTACAGGAATCGACGCATACCAAATCGCTCGTTATCGACTATTCCATCTCCGTAGCCTATTCCATTCAACGCTTCGTTTTCCCCAATTCCAAATCCATTATCCATCCCATCGTCATCTTGATAAGGTCCTTCAAAAAAGTCTACTCCAACAGCTGGAGGAGAAGATCCATAGCCTTTGAAACCAGAATTTTCACCGTCGTAATTGTCTCCGTTGTAATAATAACCTAATCCTCGACTTACATCGCAACCAACATAATCATCGAATGGATCTCCAAGTGCTCCATCGGTGAAAAAACCAAAATAAGTGTTGAATAAGGTCTGTGTTCCTCGATTGATCAACTCATAATTGTAAAAAGTCATGTTGTTGATTTCATCATTGGAAGCAAAAGAAAAAGCTTGCGCACGAATTTCCATACCAATTGGATCTGCTCCGGTTTCCGTATGTATATTTCCTTTGTCATTCATTACCCACCAATAATTAATGTCGCCATACAAACTTACACTGCGATCTATTTTACACTCTTTGGTTTTGTTTATGTCGTGCCAAGGATAATCGCCATCCATCCAATTGTAGGTTCCGTCTTGATTGCTATCGTAAAACGGCGCTAAATAATAATCCTGACCAACCGAAACATCGCCATGGGCTGGCCATTCTTTGATGCCGTTTGGCACAATATAACCAGGGAAAAGTTCGGATTGTGTTTGCGTTCCATCTTCTGCATCTGCAATACCAGCTTGGTACCACGCATCAAATTCGCGTATCATATCTTGTGTAGTAACAAAATGCTTATCGTATTTGCTGCAGTTTTCATAATTAGTTTCTGCAACGACTTTTGAAAGCGGACCTGTCCAATAATCTTGTCCCTGCCGATAGCGCAAGGCTGCTAATTTTAATTGATTATTTACATCCGTTCCTCCGAGCCAAAGTGCTGCAGTAAACAATGCCATTATTCCTGAATTTTTTGGAATTTCGTATTGCGAATAATTTTGATTTGGAACCTGCCAAAGATTCCCAGCAGTATGGACCATCGCTCGAACATTGTTTAATTCAAGATAGGTAGTGGTTGTGGGCGGAGTACATTGCGCAGCTTTTGCAACATCCATGTTTGTATTCGTTTTTCCACTGCCTGCATAAGGCTGAGAAAAGGAGATGAGATTTACTAAAAGTAAAAATACAACAAGTAGTATTTTCATAAAAAATAGTTTAAGCACCAAATTACGGATTTTCTTTCGAATAGTATTCGACACTTCAATCGGAGCGATTGGTATCCGTTCTCTAATGCTATCCGTTTCTAAAAGTATAAAATTATGTAGTACGAAATATTAAAATTGTCGATTTTACAATTGTATTGTAAACGCACACAAAAGTGCTACAAGATCATGGTATTCAACAAAAGTTAAATTCTCATAGGTATCAAAAATATCGTGGTAATTTTTATTTGTCCCCATGGTGTAAATGAAAAATGCAGGCACGTTCATTTGGGTAAACCAATAATGGTCTGAGTTGGCTGCTGGACCTCTAGATTTTATTTGTGAAATTAATTTTTGTTCTTCGTTGATTTTTTGAAGTTCCTTGAATTCAGAATCGAAGAGTGTTGCGTTTACAACGGTTATTCCTTCTTCACCACTTCCCATAATATCTAGATTTAATACAAAATGGATTTTTTTAAGTTTTACTAGTGGATTTCCTACAAAATACTTCGAACCGACCAATCCTGCTTCTTCGCCAGCAAAAGCAATAAAAACAATCGAACGATTAATCGGATTTTTCTTGAAATAATTTGCCATACTCAATAGCATCGCCGTTCCACTAGCATTATCATTTGCCCCCGGGAAATATGTTTCTTCGCCCATTCGCCCTAAATGATCATAATGTGCAGAATAAATTACTTTTTTACGCCATTTTTTCTTACCGGGTAAATAACCAATAACATTGCGCGAAAGATAATCTGGGATTTGTTTTGCTTCAATATCAATGGTAAGTAATTCGTCGAATACAAAAACAGAATCTTGTATTTGTAGCAAAGGATGTTTTAACTGTTCGGAAGCAACAGACCAGGTAAGTTTACGGTCGGTAACTTCTATTACGGGCAATATACCAGCAATTTCTCGCGTCAAACCACTTATTTTTCTCAGTGTATCAGCGGAGAGTTTTCGAAAATCAAATGCAATCGAATTATAGGTTGTTCCATTGCTAATTGCTTGAATTTCCTGAATTAGCTTATCCGTATTGAGTGCAGTAGAAATCGGTATTCTTTTTGGTTTTAATTGCATTTTTGCACCGGCACTTCCCGCATCAACTAAAAAATGAACACCCGGTATCAATTTTCGATTGTTTTGCTGCACGAGCATTACGCCCGGGAAAGTATTTACCGAATGCTGAAACTCCTGAAAATAGGAATCACCAATTGGTTTTAATCCAATTTTTGAAAATTCGGTCGCAATAAATTCAGCGGCAAGCGAATCACCTTTGTTTACATAGCCTCTGCCATGTAATTCAGGCGAACATAATTGGTGCGTAATTCTTCTTACTTCTTCAATTTGACAAAATGTGAATCCTCTGTTTAAAATGAAAAGCAAGAGAAGTGTTTTACGCATAGCGACGTTTAATTTTTATTACAAATTCCTCCACTGTTTCACTGTCATTCTCCCAATTAAACTGGTTTGCATAAACCGATGTTTTAAGCAATGCCTCTTCGATATTTACCTGATTATCAATCACTTTTACCGCTTCCGAAAAATGCTCACTTGAGCCGTTGAACAATTCATTTATGTATTGAAGGCGCTCGTTTAAACCAAAAGAACCAATTAGCGTGTCCAATTTTGAGAGAATAATTTGATTCATTTGGTTGAAATCTGTTTTTGAGAAACGCGCCAAAAACTTCTGGTTTTCATCCGATACAGGCGTCATTATTACTTGCTCCATTACAATTTTTTCTTCGTGCAATCCAAATTCTTCTTCGGATGTTGTAGTAACTGAAATATGTTCAATTGCTTCCTCTTCTAAAACAGTATTTTTAGCTTCTTCTGAAGAATCATCGAATAAACTAAAATCAAACGAAGGAATTTCCGCTGTAATTGGATCCTCCTTTTGTTCTTCTTCCAATTCCATCTCGATGTTGTCCGTTGGAACTAAAACAGCATCCGCTTCTGACAATTCATGCACTTCTTCTTTTTCCAAAGAAATTTCTGGCTGCTTCTCGCTATTTGCATCGAAAGTTGGAAAAACCTTTTCTTCGTATGATTTATACCTTAAAATTACTGCTCGGTCATATAACTCTCGGGATTGTTCCAATAAAATATCTAATTCTTCGGAAGAAATTTTACCATTTTCTAATTTTTCATATGCCGCTTGAATCGCTTCAATTGTAACTTTTAATACACTAAGATTTGTCATATACTTGTATGTGTTTTTTCAACAAATTATAAAAGTTGCTAACGTTGCAAGTGAAACGTGCAACAAAATAACGACCTTTGGAAGGTAAAGTTACCAAGGTTTATGGTAAAAAAGAAGCGTTGTTGGATAAACTTCTCTTCGTTGATTTGTTAATAACCAATAAGCACTTATACAATGTTTTTAGAACAATTTCCTGCAGATGGAAGACAAAACGGATGGATTGAAGTCGTTTGTGGCTCTATGTTTTCTGGTAAAACGGAAGAATTAATACGCAGAATAAGACGTGCGCAATTTGCCAATCAAAAATTGCTTTTGTTTAAGCCAATTGTGGATGACCGATACAGCGAAGAAGCTGTTGTTAGTCATCAAGGAAGTAGTTTGAAGGCAATTCCGGTGAGTGATTCTGCAGAAATACTAAAAATCTGGAAGGATGAAAAAGTAGTTGCAATAGACGAAGCGCAATTTTTTGACGAAGGACTTGTTGACGTATGCAATCAATTAGCAAAAAAAGGCGTTAGGGTGGTTTTAGCTGGTTTAGATATGGATTACAAAGGAATTCCTTTCGGACCAATGCCTAAATTATTGGCGATTGCAGAATATGTTACTAAAGTGCATGCTATTTGTGTTTCTTGTGGTAACTTAGCTCAGTTTTCGCACCGCACCGCAGCTGAAACTGAACAAGTGCTGGTTGGAGCTATTGAAAAATACAAACCGCTGTGTCGTGCATGTTTCAATAAAATTGTTTATTAATTCTGATCTAATTATTACTGCGTGAAACTAGGGATTTCATATTCGGAACTTTGCACTGTTATCCATGGCGTTTCACTCTGTGAGGAGGGTCCAACATTGGTATTGGAAAGTGTTGCGTATGATTCTCGAAAACTCATTGATGGAAAAAGCACCATATTTTTTGCATTAAACGGAGAATTTCGGGATGGCCACAATTTTATTGAAAGTGCCTACAGTAAAGGAATCCGAGTGTTTGTAATAGCAAAGGAAGTACCGCTAGAGAAATTTCCAGACGCTCGATTTATTTTTGTTAACGACACGCTAACTGCTTTGCAGGATTTAGCTCATTTTCACCGAGAAAAGTTCAATTATCCAATAATTGCAATAACCGGTAGCGCAGGAAAAACAACGGTTAAAGAATGGCTGTACCATTTGCTGAGTCCAACTTTACGAATTAGCAGAAGTCCAAAAAGCTATAATTCTCAATTAGGAGTAGCTTTATCATTGCTTGAATTACAGAAGGATAGTGATTTGGCGCTAATTGAAGTTGGTATTTCCAAGCCAGGAGAAATGGAACGTTTAGCTGAAATTGTTAGGCCTACATTTGGTGTTTTAACTTCTTTTGGCAAGGCACACGAAGAAAATTTCCAATCCATTCAAGCCCATATAAATGAAAAGTTACTGCTTTTTAGAAATGTACAACAAACATATTTCCCAAGTTCCATTAATTTAACATTAGAGCAACAAGCACAAATTCATGGTGTTGCATTAAAACCGGAGAATTTTCAAAAAGAGATGTCACTGCTCCCTTTTGATGACAAAGCCAGTTTAAATAATGCACTTGTTTCTATTGCGCTTTCAAAATTAATGTTGGAAAATGCAAAACTTATCAAGGAGCGAATTCCAACTTTACCTCAATTAGCCTTGCGGATGGAGACATTTGAAGGAATTAATGGGAATACAATCATTAACGATACATATAATTTGGATGTAGATGCTTTAACGCATTCGTTGGAATTCCAGTTGCGTATTGCGGGCACTAGAAAAAGAGTTGTAATCATTGGCTTGGATGATGAAAACACAATTCGAAAACCAGAAATTGAAAGAATTGTCGAACCATTTAAGCCGGAATTTGTGAACATAATCAGCCAAAATGAGCAATTGCCTCAAATATTCGAAAATTCTGTCATTCTAATTAAAGGTACTCGAAAAGCAAACATGCAGCGCTTAGCAAAGCAATTCCGTTTGAAAAACCACAAGACCTTCATTGAAATAGATCTGAGCGCCGTGCGTAAAAACATAATGGTTTTTAAAAATAAGTTGCAACCAGAAACAAAAATATTGGCAATGGTTAAAGCGCAATCCTATGGATCAGGTGTAGAAAAAATGGCACACTTTCTAGAGCAACAAGGGATTGATTATTTGGGGGTGGCATATTCGGACGAAGGAGTTGAACTTCGAAAACAAGGAATTAAACTGCCAATTTTAGTTATGAATGCCGAAGAAGATGGTTTTGAAGATTGTATCAACTATAATTTGGAACCTGCAATTTTTTCTTTCAATCAATTGGATCAATTTGTTAAAGAATTGATTTTTCAGGGGCAAACAGATTTTCCAATCCATCTGAAATTAGACACAGGTATGAAGCGACTTGGATTTGAACTGCAGGATTTGCAGCGCGTGTGTGAAATTCTTCAAGCCCAACCGGAAATTCGAGTAAAATCTGTTTATTCTCATTTGGCAGACGCGGATAATCGCCGCGATAAACGATTTTCAGAGCACCAAATCCAGCGGTTTAATCAAGCAGTTTATGCCCTCTCACAAAACTTAAATTATCCTTTTGATCGCCATATTTTAAATTCGGAAGGAGTTGCAAATTATCCTAATGCGCAATTTGAAATGGTGCGCATGGGAATTGGAATGTATGGTTTAAGTTCCAACCCAACAATCAAACAAAAATTAATGCCCGCAATGCGATGGGTAAGCGCCATTTCTCAAGTGAAAATATTGGCTAAAGGAGAAAGTGTAGGGTATGGTCGAACATTTATCGCAGATCAGGAAACGAAAATTGCAATTATTCCGGTTGGATATGCGGATGGCTTCAAAAGAAGTTTGAGTAACGGACAAGGAGGCGTGTTTATTCGAGATAAATTTTGCCCAACAGTTGGACGCGTTTGCATGGATATGATAATGGTGGATGTTTCAAAATTGCAGGTTAAAGAAGGAGATATTGTTGAAATAATTGGAGAAAATCAAACAATCGAAAAATTTGCGGAAAACATGCAAACAATCCCTTACGAAGTGATGACAAGCATTTCAAAAAGAGTGCATCGGATTTACTTGGAGGAATAATCGAAAACTAAATTCTTCAACGAGAAAAGATTATAATGGAGTGGTATCAATTAACCTCACTTCTCCGCAAAAAGCAGCTATACAACAGGTTGAATCTGCACTCCAATTTTGATCAAGTGCTTCTAATGTTTCACCAGAAACTAATTCTAGGTATTCTAATTCCAATTTCCCCTTCTTGAAAAATTCAATTGCTTTTTCCCGGGATACGGCTGGAGAGAAGTCCCTGGTTAATTTTTTTAAAAACTCCAAGGTTTGAAATAGAATGAGCGCATCTTCCTTTTGTGATTCTGTTAAGCGGAGGTTTCTGCTGCTCAATGCAAGGCCATTTGGCGCTCGTTCAATTGCACAAGCTATAATTTCAATTGGAAGAGACAGTTTTTTTGTCATTAATCGAATAACGGCAACCTGTTGGAAATCCTTTAAACCAAAAAATGCTTTTTGAGGCTGTACAATAAGAAATAGATTGCGCACAACATGCACAACTCCCTGAAAATGTCCAGGACGAAATTTCCCTTCCATGACTAAATCTATTCCTTCCAAGTCGAATGGAGCAAATAAATCTTCCTCCGGATATATATCCGAAACTGCTGGCGCGAAGACAAAAATGTCCCCTTCTTTCTTTAATAGAGCAATATCCGCTTCAAGAGTTCGCGGGTATTTATCCAAATCGGATGCAGTATTGAATTGTGTGGGATTTACAAAAATACTAACGACAACTTTGTCGGTAACCCGCAAAGCGCTTCGAACTAAGGCGATATGACCATCGTGCAATGCACCCATCGTTGGAACAAATCCAATGGATTTCTCTTCTGCTTTGATTTCTTGTAGCGCTTGAAGGAGCGATTGTTTGTCTTGAAAGATCTGCATGAACTATACCCAAATTGATAAGATCAATAGACAAAACTATCTCTTTTTGTTGAAGTTCCGCTTTTTTTTCTATATTTTTGTACTGTTTTTACGAATATAAAATTCATGGAGAAAAAGAAAATACTTTTTGTGTCACAAGAAATACAACCATTTTTACCTAAAGCTGAAATTTCAATTACTGCAAGACGCTTGCCGCAAGGGATTCAAGAGGCAGGAAAAGAGATTCGTGTTTTTACGCCACGCTTTGGAAGTATAAATGAACGCAGACACCAACTTCATGAAGTTATCCGATTGTCTGGAATGAATCTGATAATTGATGACAATGACCATCCACTCATAATAAAAGTTGCCTCTATTTCTGCTGCGCGCATGCAAGTTTATTTTATTGACAACGACGAATATTTTAAAAGAAAAAATACCGTTGCTGACGATAAAGGAGAGTTTTATCCAGATAATGATGAACGTTCCATGTTTTTCTGTCGTGGTGTTTTGGAAACTGTCAAAAAACTTGGCTGGCAGCCAGACGTAATTCATTGCCACGGTTGGATGACATCCTTAATGGCATTGTATATCAAGAAATTGTACAATAAAGATCCACACTTTGCAGACACGAAAGTTGTGTACAGCATTTACAACGATGGCTTTAACAAAAATTGGGACCCAAGATTCGCTGAGAAGCTTAAATTTGATGGCTTTGACGATGAAGTTGTGAGTCAGTTGCAAGACACAAGCTACGAAAATATTACCCGCGTAATAACAAAATATGCAGATGGTATTAACGTGGCAAGTGAAGAATTGTCATCTGAATTACGTGCAATTTTCGATGAGGCGACTTGCTTAAAACAAGATTACGTTCCTGAAGAGAGCCAAACAAAAGTAATGTCGGAATTTTTTAATAAAGTAATTGAAGAAAACGTACTTATATAATCGAATGAATTTTAATTACCGAACTAAATGGCGGAGGGTTTTTGGACTTTCCGCTACTTTTTTGATAGCACTTTTTTTAACGGTTTCTTGCAAAAAGAAAGATTCAAGCTTGGGAGCGGATCTCCTCGATCCAAATCACCTTTTAAATTCTGCCCAAATCGATACATTTTCCTTGAAAACGTATACTGTTGAGGAGGATTCTGTAATAACAGACAATCCTGTTTTTGCCGTTTTGGGATCTTACAATGATCCGAAATTTGGTACATTCAATGCAAACTTCTATACCCAATTTAGATTGTCTGGTTTAAATCCAAATTTTGGCGATGTTACAACAATTACAATTGATTCTACTATTCTTGGTTTGGAATATGCGTCCACTTATGGCGACATGTCTTCACAAAAATTAGAGGTATTTGAATTGACCGAAAGCATGTATTTGGACTCAACATACTACAGCTTCAGCACATTAGCTCGTTCTTCCAAAAATCTGGTGCAACCTGGATTTGAAGATTTTATACCAAAACCTACTGCAGTTACTGTAATAGGGGAAGACACAGTCGATACGCAATTGAGAATTCGCTTGAAAAATATTCTTGCGCAAAAGTTAATCAATGAGGCTACTTCCGGCGGGGTGAATTTTTCTACCAATGATTTGTTTTTGAATTATTTCAAAGGTTTACATGTTCGGGTAAATAATGGAAATCAAGCAAGCGGAGAGGGCGGTATACTTTATTTTAATTTGAATGACCCTTTATCAAAAATGACAATTTATTATACACAAGCTGGAGTGCAAAAGAAATTTGATTTTTTGATTAATTCAGAATGCGCAGATTTCAACCATGTTGATATTAATAATTCTGGAAAGCCTATTCAAACCGTTATTCAAGATACAATTTCAGGTCAAAAAGAATTTTATGCTCAGGCATTTAAAAATAGAGCAGTGGTGCGCATTCCAGGCATTGGATCAATTCCGGTAAAAGCAATAATCCACAAAGCGGAGCTCATTTTCCCGGTTCAATACCAGACGAATTCCAAATACTTGCCAAGTTCTGAATTATCGGTTTCCGTGCGAATTGACGATGTGCTTTCTGGTGTTGGAGTAATTGGGTATTATGATAATTTTAAAAAACAATACACCATGGACGTGAAGAATTATCTTCAAGCCTACGTTTCCGGTCAAATTAGCACGAAAGAACTGATTTTGTCACCGCGCTTTTTCGTTAATTCAGCTGAACGAATTGTGTTTAATGGTCCGAACACAATCAACAAGAAAAAACCGCAATTAATAATAACCTATACAGAATTTTAATTATGTGTGGAATTGTAGCATATATTGGAAAAAAACAAGCGTATCCAATTGTTTTAAAAGGATTGAAACGTTTGGAATACCGAGGATATGATAGCGCCGGAATAGCATTATTGAATAATGGTGAAATAAACCTGTACAAACGCCAAGGGAAAGTTTCTAATCTGGAAGAATTTGCAGCAGGAAAAGACGTGAATGGGCATGCAGGAATTGGACATACACGCTGGGCAACACATGGGGCACCAAATGATGTAAATGCACATCCACACTATTCTTCAGATGGTAATATTGCGCTTATTCACAATGGAATAATTGAAAATTACGATACACTAAGAAAAGGATTAATAAACCATGGTTACGTTTTCAAGAGTGAAACGGATACAGAGGTTTTAGTTCACTTAATTGATGATATTCAAAAGAATGAAAATGTTTCTATTGCAGAAGCTGTTCGTTTGGCTTTGCACAATGTCGTTGGGGCATATGCAATTGTTGTATTATCCAAAGATAATCCTAATCAATTGGTTGCGGCTCGTAAAAGCAGCCCGCTTGTTGTTGGTATTGGAAACGAAGGAGATTTTTACCTTGCTTCCGATGCAACGCCAATCATTGAATATACTAAAAGAGTAGTTTATCTGGAAGATGAAGAAATTGCAATTGTAGATTTAAACGATGGGTTGAAAATATTTAATATCGGAAACCAAGAAATAACGCCGTATATACAGCAACTTGAAATGCAACTTGAAGCACTTGAAAAAGGCGGTTACGAGCATTTTATGTTGAAGGAAATTCACGAGCAGCCACGATCTATTCGCGATTGTTTCCGTGGGAGATTAAATGTCGACGAAGGTTGGGTTTCTTTGGGCGGAATCAAGGAATATGAGCAAAAAATGATTAGCGCGCAGCGTATTGTTATGGTAGCTTGTGGAACATCTTGGCACGCTTGTCTAGTAGGTGAATACTTGTTTGAAGATTTAGCGCGAATTAATGTCGAAGTGGAATACGCAAGTGAATTTCGCTACCGTAATCCAATCATCAATGAAAACGATATAGTTATTGCTGTATCTCAATCTGGTGAAACGGCAGATACATTAGCAGCTTTGGAATTAGCCAAATCTAAAGGCGCAACGATTCTTGGAATCTGTAATGTGGTTGGTTCATCGATCTCTCGCATTACCGATGCTGGTTCATACACCCACGCAGGTCCAGAAATTGGTGTTGCTTCAACAAAGGCATTTACCGCACAAGTAACTGTTTTAACATTGATGGCCCTTTCTTTAGCACATAAAAAAGGAACCATTAGCGAATCGAAATTTCACACGCTCTTGGCAGAATTGGAAGCAATTCCAGCAAAAGTGCAACGTGTATTGGATAAAAACGATTTGATAGAAGATATCGCACGTCAATATAAGGACGCGACAAATGCTTTGTACCTTGGTAGAGGTAGCTCTTTCCCTGTTGCTTTAGAAGGTGCATTGAAATTGAAAGAGATTTCCTATATCCACGCCGAAGGATATCCTGCAGCAGAAATGAAACACGGCCCAATTGCGCTTATTGACGAAGAAATGCCGGTATTTGTTATAGCAACTAAAGGAACTTCGTATGAAAAGGTCGTTTCCAATATTCAAGAAGTAAAAGCACGTAAAGGAAAAATTATTGCAATTGTTACAGAAGGCGATGAGGTAGTTAGGGAAATTGCAGATTACGTAATTGAAATTCCAGATACCGACGAACATTTAGTTCCACTTTTGGCAACAATTCCATTCCAATTACTGTCCTACCATATTTCCGTAATGAGAGGTTGTAACGTTGACCAGCCGCGTAACTTGGCGAAATCGGTAACGGTGGAGTAGTCCCAACGGGTATTTGGTTGGTCTGTTAGTGTTTTCGATAGTTTCAGAAGGTTTTTTCTCGGGACATTTTTAGATAAAGTCCATTTTATACCCTAAAAAATACCATTAATTTTTGAGGGGTGTTCCGTCTGCTAGTACTTTGGTCGAAACCCGAACCAAAATGTGTAATACTTCCATTATTAATGACTTTTCGGGAAGTTAAAGATTCTATTTGGGTTGATCTTCAGTAAATTGGAATATCATATTAATTAAGTAGTTTTGATAAAAATTCCCACTATGAGATTACTATATGTACTAATATCTTTCGGGTTATTAATATCTTCAACATGTGCGCTGGCACAAAGAAATAATATAAACGGGCTTTCAATAAACGATAATAAATATTTCCAAAATGGTTCCCCTTATTCAGGAGTGGCCTATAATTGTTATCAATCAGGTCAATTAAAAGAGGAGTTTTCTCTTATGAATGGAATGTTTAATGGAATTTACGCCACCTACAAAATTGATGACCGATATGATAAATCAAAGTATATAGATACAATATTGATTGCCAAGAAAATAATACTTATTGAAGAAGTGAAACTAGATATTTTAAAACTAAAAAAGGATAGTATCAGAAGTTTAGATAGTATTTGGATGCAAGAAGAAGAACTTTTGGGAGGAAAAGTCTTCAAACAACTCGAGTCGATTGAGGTGTTGAAAAGAAAGGAAAAACTAAAATCTATTGAGGATAAATACACCTACGATAAACTGAATAAAAAAAAGGTAGATCTCTATGATAAATATGCGGATGCGCGCAAGAAATTTCAGGATTGTACTGAATCGTTGGCAACATATAGATTTAGACTCAAGGCCCACAATGAATGGTTGGTTAATGAAAAAAACAAACCGATCTATAAGAACATTCTAGGTGAAACATTCAATTATGAACGTGGGGTTCAAACAGGCACTCATGTTGTTTATACCAAAAGTGGAGATAGAGAAATTGAAGAGACACTGGATAACGGGAAAAAGAACGGTCCTTACAAGCGATATTCAGGAAATAAAATAGTCGAGGAAGGCAATTACGTTAACAACGAGAAAGAAGGTGAATGGAAAACTCAAAATTCGAGTGAGAAAATTACCCAAAACTATTCTAGGGGAAAACTTAACGGGGCGTTTAAAAAATACAATTATGATGTACTTATTGAAAGTGGTCAATATATGAATGGATTAATGACTGGTGTTTGGAAATATTATTATACGAATGGAAAAATAAAGGGAGAAGGCAGTTTTATTAATGGAGACGGAGGGAATTCTGGGATGGCATCAGGTATTCCAAAAAATGGTAGAGAAGGATCCTGGATTTTATATCATGAAAACGGACATAAAGAGCAAGTATGTTCTTATGAAAAAGGGCTAATTCAAGGAGGTTTCTTAAAATATCATACAAATGGAAAAATATCTTTTGATTTAACTTATAAAAATGATACACTAAATGGTGATTATTTTAAGTTTTTCGAGAGTGGGGTACTAGAAATTTCTGATCATTTAAAGAATGGAATAAGGTCGGGTGAATTCACAAGATACTATGAAACTGGGGTGATTTCCGTGCAAGGCACCAATGTTAATGGAAAGTTTGAAGGTAACTATATGTATCATTTGAAAAACGGTAACAAGTTCAAAGGAATCATGAAAAATGGCACAATGGATTATGATGGTTCTACAGCGAAAGTTTATTCTACTGAAGGGTCTATCATTGATGCTTATTATGAAAACGGTCAATGGTATAAAGAAAAGTCAATTGAAGAATTAAATGAAGAAATCGATAAATTCGAGACTGCCGTAACTTGTGAATGGTGCAATAAATCATTTAAAGCAATCGATGGTTATATGTTCCGATATGCGGGAAGTATGGAATGTAATCGAGAATATGACAATTCATTAAAATTAAAGACCGTTGACGTTGATGATATTTATAGTAAGTCTTTTTGCTCTAAAAAATGTGCGCATAATTATTGTGATGCTCAATAACCCTATTTCTTAAAATACCATTAATTTTTGAGGGGTGTTCCGTCTTCTTGTACTTGGGTCGAAACCCGAATGAGGATATGTAATACTTCCCATAATTAATGACTTTTCGGGAAGTTAAAGATCCTATTTGGGTTGATCTTCAGTAGATTGGAATATCATATTAATTAAGTAGTTTTGTAAAAAAAAGAATTATGCCTAGATCGTTGGTACTATTATTTGCACTTAGTGCAATAAACCTTTATGGTCAAACATCAAACAAGATAATTGAGGAAAAAACCATTGTAATAAATCGTGAAGTTGATAGTTTATCAGTTTTACTTGAATCTACTATTAAGGAACGTGAATTACAATCGCAATCGCTAAAGGTGAAGATTGAAAGCATAAAACAAAAGGTTCATTATAAGTCACTAGTTCAACAGAAAGGCTCATTAGACTCATTGATAGAAAATCGGAATGTGTTGATTAGAGAATTAGAGAAAATTGCATTACGTGATAATATTTTAGATTCTTTGTTAACACGACATAAATTATCATTAAGCCCGAATTGGGAATCATACGGTAAAATTTCATTTAACATTTCGTCTTTTGACAAAGATTTCAATTTAGATCGACTTAATAAAAATGGGCTTGCAATAAATTCCAAAGATGTTGAAAATATTAAAGAAAAATCTAAGGAATTAGTATACTCAGCTTACAAAGACTATTACGAAAGAATCTCTCCCTATTATTTCGAAAAATCTTCCATCCTAAAAGGAGAATTATTATTCGACTTTAAAGATGGGAAGTTTGATGATGAAAAGTCTAAGGACAAGTTCAGAAAATTACTTGGTGAGTCCGACTGTAGTTGGGATGAATCATATTATTTTATAGTTAAAGCCTCCTCATACAACAATCTCACGCTCAAATATATTCTTTCAAAATGCTATTCAAAGAAATTTGATTTGGATGATATTAAGAATGATGAATATATCATCTTGAATATAAAAAAAGGATACAACAGTATAACATACAATAGTCATAACAATACCCCTTTAGGTTGGGTATTCCATATTAAATTTAATGATTACGACCTCGATAATTTAACTCAAAGCCAGCCAATTGGGGTTAAAAAACTCGAAAAAATTAAGGAAATGATGGCTGAAAACAATCTTGAATTCAAACAGGGTGTTGCTGTTGACGCCTTCTGGAAAGACTATGGAGATGAAATCCTTCTTTTTAAATCCCATTTAACTGCCAATCAAAATTTACCGCGTATTAAAAATGAGGTGGATTCTGTCTTTAAGATTAGAAAAAAAGTAATAGATGATATAAAGAATACTGATTCTGAAGTGTCAAAATTAGAAAAAGAATCGAGCACTTTATTCAGTAATCTAAATTATAAAATCGACGACCTGCAAAGAAGAATTGCTCAAAAAGAAGAGCGAATTAATAAAGTTGTGGTAAATGAAAAGTATAGAGTTGAATTAATCAGTGAAGCGGATAATCTCGTAAAACTAAAAGAGTACGATCAAGCTATTTCAAAATTAACAAAAGCACAACAAATTTATCAGCATAAAGAGGTGCAATCAAAACTGGATAACGCGAACAAATTGTACGCTCCGATATTAGCCAAAAAACAAGAAGAGGAAAGATTAGCCAAAATCGAGAGGGATCGAGTTGAGAGAGAAGACACAAAAAGAAAAGAAAGGGAAATGCCAACAACTATTCTTCAATACCTTATTAATGAATCGCTTGTTTCTTCATCAGCTGAAATTCAGGATTTTAAAGTGTCAACAATTAGTTCTTGTTTCAGTGTCTCAATTGTTCGAATTGCTGATATCAATCGTTACGGAGACAAGTATTACGCTGACTATTCAGTAGATATTTCATTTGGCAATCCATGTTATCACGAATATAGTTCTAAACGACTTTCTGAATGGGATTTGGAAATAAAAAGTAATTTTTTGAAGCGCAATTATGACTATTTCATAAAGAGTGAGGATACAGAAAAAGAAAGAGAACAGCAAATAAAAACGGTAGATAAATACTATGAATTATACAAAAATAGGACTAACGTTGTTTGTGGTTGTAGTTTTTAGAAATTTACTAATGGCGGTGGAGTAAATCGTTCCAATAAAATCTGGTCCCCCTGAGTTTACCGGTATTCCAATCGATCTAAAATATTGAACCTTACCAATTGAATTGTCGTTCTTGATTGTATTTTTAAATACAATCTAAACCCGACAATAGTGGAAACTTAAACGAGATGTTCAATTTGTGAAGCCTGCTGGATCCATTGACAAATAGTGCCATATTCCTTAGAATCAAGGCACCATATTTCTATCTAGTTAAAATCATTTAGTGTATCACTATTCGTTTTCTTTGCTGGCCGATTGTTAGGTAGTAGATACCAGGTTTGATGCCATACAGTTCAATTTTAGAAGAAAATTCTCCATTTTTCACAGCAGAGCCACATACATCAAAAATTTGGTAGAAACCCGGAGACATTCCCTTTATCTGAAGGATTTGATTTTGACTGATCGGATTTGGATATACATTCCAAGTTAATTCCAACGGATCTAATCCGGAATCTTGAATGATTAAATCGATGGTGACTGTGCTATCGCATCCATAAATACTGGTGAAGTACTGAGTGTGCAATGCAGATGTTGTATACACTTGCCCATTCCATGTAAAGACATCAAAGACAGTGGAGTCAATTAGAATACTATGAATTGGATGTATGGTTAAATTCAATAAAACCGTAGAATCACATCCGGAAATACTTTGCAAGGAATCAACGTAGAAACCGCTTTGCATGAATGTTTGGCCATTCCAACTAAAACTACCACAAGCACTTTCACTGATATTTGTGGTGTAGGATTGAACAATCGTTAAATTCAACACTACTGAAGAATCACAGCCCCAAACGGTGGTGCCAAGGTATGGATAAGTGCCACTCTGCGTATACGTTTGACCATTGAAAATGTAAGGGTCGCAGGACGAAATGTTTAGTGTATTCGTGTATGGCAGATGTTGATTAATGCTAATTACCGCTGCAGGGCTTTGTCCACAAGCGTTTTGTGCAACAACGCTCAAAAATCCACTAACGAAATTTGTGCCGAATAATAGGTTAATGGATGTTCCAGTGCTGCTTCCCGTTGCGCCATTTGGAGCAGTCCAAAGATAGGAAGTTGCACCGTTTACTGCAGAAATCGCATAGGATTCAGAGCCGTCATAGCAAAAATTAGCAACACCATTTATGCCTACAGGAGCAGTCGGCGCCACATTAACGGTTACCGTTACCGCCAAACGATTCGTAGATTCTACATTATTTACGGTTTGCGATGCATAATAAGTTACGCCATTTGTCAATACGGTTGTTCCATTCAAAGGCATCCCACCAGTTGCATTTGCATACCATTGAATGGCTGTCCCTGTTGCTGATAATTGTGAGAGCAAAGCTCCAGCGCAGAGTGTTTGAGAAGAGGAACCAGTTGGTGCAGCGGGAGGAGTAGGGGGTGGAGCCAAGGTGAAATTAGCTGCTGCAATTCCCCGATTTAAAGAACCATGGTAGCTAAAACCATAACCTGCGCTACCTGCTCTCGCCCAAATCATGCTAAATGAACCTGCTGCAGCCGTAAAAACATAGTCGTCTATATTTCCTGTATTCAATGCTCTAGTCGCAATGACAGTTCTAACCCCACTTGCCGCTTGATCACTAACAATTGTCCAATTTTGTTGAGCATCTGCTGAAGGTGCTGAATATCCGCCAATACTTGCGTCAAATGCGCTCAAGGTTCCAGCGGCATGCACCGTTACAACATCGTTTCCAGTGCCCATACTCGTAGCGTCGAATCCTAGTGCAAACCAACGTCCCGTAGGACCTGTTAAAGTTAGGGTTACGAGTGTTCCAACATCAATTTTAGCCGTCATTGTTTGACCAGCAGTAGAACTTAAACTAACCACGCCGGTTGTATACGTTTGGGCTTGAGAAGTTGCACTCACGAAAAGAATACAGAGAAAAAGCAGGTTATTTTTCATAGGATTTAAATAGTTTGATTAATTTATCATCGTTATATAATACTAATAATTCGTTGATGGTTTTTCCATTTTGATCGGTCATTTTCAACTCCACTTGGCACTTCAGCAACCGTTCAATGACTTCATACCTGCGCAAACTCATCGCGAAATTCAATGGTGTTCCAAATTGGTTAAATTGACAGGTGTCATTTACATTAAGGTCTTTTTGAAGCATAAAATCCAATATGTCCAAG